>JBGSLG010000095.1:0-41710 GCA_041740815.1 Bacteroidales bacterium | reverse complement strand
CCCTAAGTATAAATACCTCCGGAAAATAGGCTTTAATAGCGTTCCCTGAGAATGGCATCGTGACTACTTTTGAACTTCCCCAAAAGGCTAACAGTCATATCATGGAAGATCTTTATTCAAGGCTAATGCAGGATGTCCGTTTTGAGGAGGGACTCAATGCATGCATGAACTGCGGAATATGCACGGGAATCTGCCCTGCAGCCGAATATTACAACTATGACCCCAGGAGGGTTGTTGACCTCGTACAGACGAGAAACAATGAAGTTATCAGGGGCTTGCTGAAGAGCGAGACCATCTGGTACTGCGGCCAGTGCATGAGCTGCAAGACACGCTGCCCGCGCGGCAACACCCCGGGTATGGTGATCATGGCGCTGCGCAAGCTGTCACAGGAGCTGGGGTACTTCACCGCTTCCGAAAAGGGCCGCCAGCAGTTTGCCATCAAGAGAACCGTGGGAGACAATGTCCTGAAACACGGATACTGCGTTGTGTCATACGACGTCGATCCGGCAACACACCCCGAACAGGGACCGGCATGGGAGCACTATTTCAAGTACATGGACGATTCCCTTGCACGCCTCGGCGGTGAGCTGAACGGCAAGGAGGGTCCCACACGTAAGATAAGCGATGACGTTCTTGATGAGCTGAAGAGCATCTTCAAGGTGACCGGGGGGCAGGAGCTCTTTGACGCCATTGAGGAGGCATCTGAGGAAAAAGCTGAAGAGATGGGCATGGAGTTCAAAAAGGAGGGAAGAGACTTTGAGTACTTCCGTCATGTGGTCACAGCAGATAACGGCAGTCACCAGTGCGAAACAGAAGACGTAAGAAAGGATATTTATGAAACCCGAAGGTAAAAAGAGAATCTGGGCCGAGTACCAGAAGGAGATACCCGACGATCATTTCTTCTACGTCAGATCATGCATCAGGCAGACATTCTTTGCCGGCTCGGAGCAGTACTTCCTGATGATCCTGCGAGAGGACCTGGGCAAGGATGTCTTCGAGGATCCCAGGCATACCACATGCACAGGGATAGGTTATCACGGCGACGTGGTGCCTTTTGAAACAATACAGACTGTCGTTGCGCGTCATTTTGCACTGGCCACCGAAGCCGGGTACAAGAATATTGCCATCTCCTGCGTCACATCCTTTGGCATCTACTCTGAGATCCTCGAGACCTGGAAGCATTTCCCGGAGACCCTCGAGCGCACCCGTGAGGACCTGTTCAAGGCTACCGGGCGCACCTTTGATGTGCCGGAGACAATCTCGCACACAAGTGATATAATCTATAAGTTCAGGGAAGAGATAGCACGCAAGGCTAAGTACAACCTGGTTGATAATGCAACAGGCAAGCCCCTGAAGGTGGTTGAACATATTGGCTGCCACTACTCGAAGATGTTCCCCAAGTACGGTATAGGCGGAGCTGAGTTTCCCCACGTGCTTATAGGGATGGTGGAGTCATGGGGAGGAGATATAATTGACTACCCTGAACGCCGCCACTGCTGCGGCTTTGGATTCAGGCAGTACCTGGTCCAGGCCAACAGGGGCTATTCACTCTTCGCCTCGCGAAAGAAGTTTGAGTCGATGGAGCCCTATCAGCCTGACCTGATCATTGCCAACTGCCCGGGATGCACCATGTTCATGGACCGCTGGCAGTATACGATAAAAGAGATTGATGGCATTACCTACGGCGCTGACGGTCAGGGCATTCCTGTTCTGACATATGAGGAGGTGGCAGGTCTGGTACTTGGCTATGATCCGTGGGAGATGGGACTGCAGTACCACAATGTTCAGTCGATCCCGCTCCTGAAAAAAATGGGCATAAGGGCTGACCCGGCGAAGAGGTTCCTGGCAAAGGATGGCACAAGGCTGCCTGAACCCGCCAACCTTATAAACGGATGAAAGAGACTGCAAAACATGTTATTGTCGCAGGCGGCGGTGTGGCAGGCATGGAGGCTGCCGGATCGCTTGCAGAGATGGGCATGAGGGTGACACTTATTGAGAAGGGTCAGGACCCCGGAGGCCATCTGCTGAAGTGGCATGCATTGTTTCCCGACCGCAGGCCGGCAGAGGAGGTCAGGGGCTACCTCAGGCACAAGGTTGAGCATGAAAACATTAATATCATTACAAGTACAGTAGTTGAAAAAATCAGGCATCATGGCCATGATGTGATTGTGAATCTGTCCGGGGGAACCGAGGAGAGAGCTGATGCAGTGATTGTTGCTACCGGATTTGACCTGTTTGATGCTCGCCGCAAGGAAGAATACGGTTACGGCATCTATGACAACGTCATCACCTCCGTCGAGCTGGAGGGTATGTTCAATAAGGGTAAGATTGCCAAAGCCGACGGATCAGTGCCTGCACGCATAGGCTTCATACACTGCGTGGGATCACGCGATGAGAAGGTAAATAACAACCACTGTTCAAAGGTTTGCTGCGTCTCAGCCGTCAAACAGGCCATTGAGGTCAGGAAGAAACTGCCTGCCTGCGAGATCTTCTGCTTTTACATGGATATGAGGATGTACGGTCCCTATTATGAGGAGCTCTACCGTGAGTCGCAGGAGTTCCATAACGTCAATTATATCAGGGGAAAAGTCTCGGAGGCCTCTGTAAACATCAACAACAGACTGGTCATCAAGGTAGAGGATACCCTTGCCGGAAGGCCTCTGAAGATGGAGCTTGACCTGATGGTGCTGATGACCGGGATGGAGATGTCAAAGGCAGGAACCCGGCTCGCGGAAGCGTCCGGCCTGGAAACCGGTATCAACAGGTTCCTTGAGACGGCCGACCATCATTACGGTAACAACCTGAGCCCGATGAAGGGGGTCTTTTATGCCGGCACCTGCACCGCACCGATGAATATCACTGACACCATCTCTCATGCCCGCGCGGCTGTTGCAGAGACAGTAAGATACCTGAACGGCAGATGAGCGTGAAGCAGGCAAACAGATTTGGATTCGGAATCAACCAGAGCAGGCTGATCAATTATGACACCTCCGACCGCAAGGTGAGGGAATATGTCACCCTCATGGAACCGAGTTTCCGGCTCTGTTTCGCCTGCGGAGGATGCACTGCCGCCTGCACTGCCGGTCAGCATATATCTTTCAATCTGCGGCGGATGAACACACTGATCCGCAGGGGCGAGATTGACCTCCTGCGTGATGAGGTGACCCGTTGCATGCTGTGTGGCAAATGCCTTATGGTTTGTCCCAGGGGAGTCAATACCCGCAACGTGGTTGCTGTGACAGCCGAGGCTATCAGAAAACTTGACAACCATGAACTCTGATTTCTTTGTATGGCCGTTTAACCTGGGTCTCTATTTCATATTGATCTACAGTGTTGTACGCAGTACAGTCTGGTTCCGCAACCTGTCGCGTTCTGACAAGCTGCGCCTGCAGCGCGGCTTCTTCGGCCGGCCGTTTATGGAAAGTATAAGAGAAATTTTCATGGAGAGCCTCCTCCATCGGAAGATATTCCGGAAGAATCCCGTCCTGGGTTATATGCACATGAGCCTGGCTTTCGGGTGGTTCCTGCTGATTGTCTTCGGTACAATCGAGGCCGACTTCTTCGGTGAGAAGCATCTCAATCCTCCGTCACATGCCATCTTTTTCCGGGCATTCAATCCCGAACACGGCACTGCAGGGTTACCTGCGATATTCAATTTCTGGATGGACCTGCTGCTTGCTTTCATCCTCTCGGGACTTCTTCTGGCGATGCTTAAGAGGTTCATTCCCGGCATGATGGGGATGAAGAAGACAACGAAGCACACCTGGACAGACCGCATTGCACTGCTGAGCCTCTGGCTCATCTTTCCCTCAAGGCTCATGGCTGAGAGCTTCACCTGCGGTGCATATGGCAGCGGCAGTTTCCTGACCGGCAACCTGGGTGCCGCACTGGCATCATTCCTTCCGGCAGCAGAGATTGCCCCCTACTTCTGGTGGCTCTATTCGCTTGCCCTGGGGACCTTCTTTTTCCTGCTCCCCGTCTCCAGATACTTTCACATACCCGTCGAGCTGTTCCTGATCTTCATGCGCAACTCCGGCATCACCACGGGAGACAGGGCTTCATCATACACCGAGGTACAGACACATGCCTGCTCTTCATGCGGGGTTTGCATCGGTGTCTGCCAGATGAGCTATGCTGCAGGGATACATGACATACAGTCAGCTTATTTCATCAAGGGTCTGCGTAATAACAGGGATATTGCTGCCATCACTGCCAACTGCCTTATGTGCGGGAGGTGCGAGGAGGTGTGTCCCGTTGGCATTGAGCTGGGGCCCATGCGGCTGATAGAGAGACGTCAGGGTGAGAGACCAGACAGGAAGATGAAATTCACAGAAGGCTACTCATTGACTAATAAGCGGAGTCACGTTGAGAAACCGGTGACCCAGTCATACAGTTACCTTGTGAAGGAAGAGGCAGAGAGCGCCGAAGTACTCTTCTTTGCCGGATGCATGACCCATCTTACCCCGTCCGTAATTGCAGCAATGAAGAAGATCATGGATCATGCCGGCGTCAGGTACCGATTCATGGATGAACATGGCGGAGTATGTTGCGGCAGGCCGCTGATGCTGGCCGGGAGGGATAAGGAGGCACGCGAACTCATCAACCATAATTCAGATGTTATCTGGAAATCGGGTGCCAGAATACTGGTAACCTCTTGTCCTATATGCTATAAGGTCTTCAGGGAGAGCTATTACCTGGAGGCACAGGTGATGCACCATTCGGAATTTTTAAACCTCCTCATTGAGGAGGGCTCTCTGAGACTGGGCTACCTTCACAAAAAGGTTGTTTACCATGATCCCTGTGATCTGGGACGGGGCTCGGGCATCTATGACGAGCCCAGGGCGGTGATAAGCTATGTGGCTGACCTGCAGCATGCACCTCAGGAGGGCAATATGTCACTCTGCTGCGGGGGAAGCCTCGGCAACCTGACACTCTCCTCAGCAAGCAGATCACTGATTGCCGTTGACGCTGCCAGGATCCTCACACAATCATCGCCCGATGAACTAATAACCGCCTGCCCGCTCTGCAAGAAAACCTTCGGACAGGCAACCGAAACAAAAGTGAGCGATATTGCCGAGCTGGTCGCTGCCGCCCTTCCCAAGCCGTTGAAACATACCAGAAGCAGATCCGCCAAAGCCTCATCCAGGGCATTGAAGGACAGTTGATAACTTTTTCCGACTGAGTTGTTATAATTGATTTTTTGATGCTTCATGTGTCAATTATTTGATTTTATTTTGCACCTGACTGTTAACACTGTGGAACGATTTTTGCAGGGTACTTAATGTGTGCATTAACAGGACGGGTCTAACACACTTCAAAAACCGTTTAGTGTTCAACATATTTATGATCACTGCGATAATTATTTAGTTGGTCAAAAATTTTAGTGTTAGTTAATAATGAAAATTAATTTTGAATTAAATAAAGTAAAAGATTAAAAATGAACAGGTTGACGAATAGGGCCGTATTTATGGGAATGGTTTTTGTCATTTCCATGACGGCATGCAATGATAACGGTGGGGTAAGCAGGAAGGGCAAGCATGCAGTGTCTGATCAGAATACTGAGAAGACTGACGGTGTAACCCTGCTCATTCAAGATGCTGCTCTCATCCAGGTGGATTCAAATCCACAGTATAATACTGCCGAATGGCATTTTACAGTACTTAAACCGGGCAGGTTTGATGTCTGGCTCTCTAGCTTTACCTGTGATACCGCACACCTTCAGTTCGGTGATAATGTTGTAATCACTGCTGGAGACAGCCGGCTCACCAAGATGCCGATTGGCGACGAGATAGTAGTAGAGGACAAGAGTGTTCAGGAACCCTGGTACAGGGCTGATTCGCACATGGGCTCCATCTTCTTCAGCAAGGCCGGAGAATACCAGGTGCAGGTTATCAGTGACAGGGTAGAGCGGCACTCCTCAAACCTGTCAGATCTTAGTATTGAAAAGCATACGCTTATAAATTCGCTGATCCTCAAACCGACGGTAAACTAAGCACAACCCACTTTCTGGCGTTTACAAAGGCCTCCATCCATGGTGTGATGTCATCACTGCGTCTTTCAGACGGGTAGTAACCGCACTGCCATGGGAAAAATGCCCTTTCGAGGTGCGGCATCATTACAAGGTGCCTGCCGTCGGCTGAACAAATCCCTGCGATGTCATACATTGACCCGTTGGGGTTAGCAGGGTAATGACTGCCGCTGTACTTCATAGTGACATTGTATTTCTCCTCAGGATATGGGAACACGAACCGTCCCTCGCCATGGGCTACCCATATGCCAAGCTCCATCCCCTCAAGAGAGGAGAGCATCACCGAGTTATTGGGCGGGATTTTCACTCCGAGGAAGGCTGATTCAAACTTGTGTGAAGCATTATGTTCCAGCTCAGGCATCTGCTTATGGTCAGGTACTATGAGTCCCAGTTCAGCCATCAGCTGACAGCCGTTGCACACTCCCAGTGAGAGGGTGTCATTCCTTTTGTAGAAGTTCTCAAGGGCCACACGTGCTTTCTCGTTGTATCTGAACGCCCCTGCCCATCCTTTGGCTGAGCCCAGCACGTCAGAGTTGGAGAACCCCCCCACGAAGACTATCATGTTTATCTCTTCAAGAGTCTCACGACCAGAGATGAGATCAGTCATATGCACATCCTTCACGTCAAATCCGGCCAGCCAGAGGGCATAGGCCATCTCCCTGTCGCCGTTGACCCCTTTCTCCCTTATGATGGCGGCCCTTGCTCCGGTGCGTGCCTCGCGGTCAGGAGTTATTCCAAGGAAGGAATAACTACCCTTGAAATTCATCAGCTTAAACGTCAGTGCACTGGAGCCGTGATTCTCATATCTCTCTTGTGCCAGCACCGGTCCCGATTGCTTTCTGTCAAGGAGGTAAGAGCTGCGGTACCACGCTGATCGGCAATGATCTATGTCGAATGTATATTTCTGCGTTCCGTTTGTTACAAAGATTTTCCTCTCTGTTATGGGGTGGCCTATTGTTACAAAGCTGATGCCCCGCTCAAGCAGAAACTCCTCGGCTTCCGGTTCGGAGGCAACCTGAATAATTACTCCCGGGTTCTGGCTGTAAAGCAGCTTAACGGTATCACTCTCCTCTGTCTCTGTGAGGTTCAGGGCCATTCCCCCTTCACGGTTTGCGAAGCACATCTCGAGGAGGGCAGTGATCATCCCACCGGCGGAGATATCATGACCGGCAATGATCATCTTCTCTTTTATCATCTCCTGTATAGCTCCGAAGACTTCGGCAAAATATTCAGGGTCCTTAACTGTCGGAGCGTCGGTTCCCAGCCTGCCGAGTGTCTGACCCAGTGCGCTCCCACCCAGGGCAGGTCTCATTCCGCTCATGTCAATATAAATGAGAGGCATGGAAGGATCATTTCTCAGAACAGGTTCAACTATACTTCGCAGCTCATCTACCTCTCCGGCTGATGTGATTATCACTGTACCCGGACTGTATACCACCCCATCAGGGTATTTCTGTGTCATTGAGAGGCTGTCCTTGCCTGTGGGAATGTTGATGCCCAGTGCCAGTGCGAAATCGCTTGCTGCCTTTACTGCCTCGTACAGTCTTGCGTCTTCGCCCGGATTGCGGCATGGCCACATCCAGTTGGCTGACAGGGATACGCTCCTCAGTCCGTCAGCCAATGGCGCCCATACCAAGTTGGTGAGGGCCTCGGCGATAGACAGTACCGACCCGGCCGCAGCACTTATCAAACCTGCAGCAGGGGCATGTCCCAGCGCTGTGGCCATTCCTTTTTTACCGCGATAATCGAGAGAGATTGCACCGAGGTTGTTCAATGGCAACTGAAGCTCACCGGCACACTGCTGTTTTGCAATCCTGCCCGTGACGGACCTGTCGACCTTGTTTGTCAGCCAGTCCTTGCATGCAACCTCTTCAAGCTGGAGCACTGCGTCGATGTATTTTTCAGGTGCGGAAGGGTCATATTCAATCTCCCGGAATCCGGCCCTGATGGTTGTGTCATTCATCACCGTTCGCGGAGGCTTGCCGAAGAAGTCGCTAAGCTTCAGATCAATGGGCTTCTCACCCGTCTTGTCATTAAAGAAGGTGAACTGATTGTCGCCGGTAACCTCCCCGATGACGTAAATCGGGGCTCTCTCACGGCCGGCAACTGCGGATAGCATCTCCACATCGTCTTTTCTCATCACCAGACCCATACGTTCCTGCGACTCATTTCCTATTATCTCTCTTGCTGAGAGGGTTGGGTCGCCAACGGGAAGTTTGCCGATGTCTATTCTTCCGCCAGTCTCCTCAACGAGCTCGGAGAGACAGTTGAGGTGTCCGCCGGCGCCGTGGTCATGAAGGGAGATGACGGGATTTTGATCACTCTCTGCCATGGCGCGCAGGGCATTGTACACCCTCTTCTGCATCTCGGGGTTGGCTCTCTGTACGGCGTTCAGCTCTATGGCGCTTTCGAATGCCCCGGTGTCTACCGAGGAGACGGCGCCGCCGCCCATGCCTATCCTGTAGTTGTCTCCACCAAGCAGAACAATGACATCACCCTTTTCCGGTGTCTCCTTGGTGCTGTCTTCCCGCTTGCCCAGTCCGATGCCGCCGGCGAGCATTATGACCTTGTCAAAGCCATAGCGTCTCATCTCCTCAAAGTGTTCGAAGGTCATCACCGACCCGCAGATCAGAGGCTGACCGAACTTGTTTCCGAAATCGCTGGCACCGTTGGAGGCTTTGATGAGAATCTCTTCAGGCGTCTGGTACAGCCACTGCCGGGGTTCTGTTGCCTTCTCCCACTCGCGAGGACCGTCAGGCCTGGGGTAGGAGGTCATGTATACCGCTGTTCCTGCTATGGGCAGGGATCCTTTGCCACCTGCAATGCGGTCACGTATCTCCCCGCCGGTGCCGGTGGAGGCTCCGTTGAAAGGCTCGACGGTGGTCGGAAAGTTGTGCGTCTCCGCCTTCAGGGTGAGGACGGAATTGATTCGTTTTACGGCAAAAAAGTCAGGCCGGTCCTGCCGTGCGGGAGCAAACTGCTCCACCTCCGGTCCCTCAAGGAATGCGCAGTTGTCCTTGTACGCCGATACAACATGGTTCGGATTGGTGCCGGTGGTGAGCTTGATTAGTTTGAACAGAGATGAGTCATGCTCTGTGCCGTCAATCACAAAGGTGCCGTTGAAGATTTTATGGCGGCAGTGCTCTGAGTTGACCTGCGAGAAACCAAATACCTCGCCGTCGGTCAGTTTTCTGCCGAGGTTACGACTCAGGTTCTCAAGGTAGCCGACCTCTTCATGACTGAGTGCGAGTCCTTCCTTTGCGTTGTAGGCGGCAATGTCAGTGATCTCCCTTACCGGCTCAGGGTCGTGGTGTACAGTAAAGATCTCCTGATCAAGGCCATGGTATACCCTTTGCAGCATAGGGTCATGATCCGGGTTTTCTCCCTGTGCAGGAGTATACTCCTCGATCCTGGTTATACCTTCTACGGCCATGTTCTGGGTTATCTCCACGGCGTTGGTGCTCCAGGGGGTTATCATCTCGCGCCTCGGGCCTATGAAGGTCCCGTTTATCATCTCTGTGCCGGGAAGCGTGGCGTTCCCGAACAGCCATGTCAGCCTTCCGGTCTCCTCTGCGGAAAGCTGCCGGCTGACGCCTGCGGCAATGATCTTTCCCGAAGCAGTCTCAAAAAAAAGTATTGTCTTACTGGTCATAAGGTATTGGTAGAGTGTGTTATACAGACACCTGATCACATGCTCGTGCCCTCCCCAAAGATAATAAAACAACTGTTGTCCCGCGTAAGAAACGGCATAACAGCATATGAAACAACTCAGTCTCCGAATCTAGGATTGACAATATTGTTGTAGATCGACCCGAAGGTGTAAGTGAGTCCGATGCCTGCATCAAACTGGTAAGCGGTAGCCTGCTCCCTGAGCCTGAGGAGCCTCTCAGCCTCTGATAGCTCACCTTTTCTGAGACTCAGCTGATCATTGATATGCGCTGCTTCGATATTCATGAACAGTGAGAGTCCTTTGAAAATCCTTATCCTGGCCCAGAGGTCTGCTGACAGCATATTCTTCGAAAAATCATGGAAATAATTTAGCCCCTGCACCGAGAGATAGATTGATCCCCACTTCTTCTGCACCTCATAGGCAATCTGTATCTGTTGCCCGAAAAGATTTTCGGTGATCTTGTTAAAGATTGTGGTATCAGTGTAGTTGCTGTACTGATATCCTATACTGTAGAGGAATCTCAGCTGGCGGTGGGTGGCCTCGGAGTATGGGAAAAGGTCATATTCAACTGAGGGCATGATGATAGTGTTGAGGTCATAATTTGAAGAGGAGGAGGAATTGATTTCCCATCTCAAGCCGGCAGACCAATGATCACCAAGGCTTTTTACAAACAGGTTGTCAATGCCTTTGGTACTTCTGATATAAGTTGTATCCAGATCCTCTTCAATAAACCTCTGTTTAATATATCTCTGATCGATTTCTATCTCCAGTTTGATGTCAGGAGTGACCTTGGAGATCCTCAGAGAATTTTCAAGCTCCAGCCTTTTATAATGTTCCTCGGCAGTATACTGGGGGCTGGTCTGGATCTCAAAGACCCAGTTTCTCCATCTGTCAACAACCTCATCCTGCTCCAGGGAGCTGGTGTGCGAGATATCAATTTCATTTATTATGGTGGTACGGCTGGCAAATCTGATTAAGCCAGCCTTGAGGATATTGGTGCGTTTTTCCCTTATCTCCACCGAAGTGTTCTGGGGGTTAGTCATATAGGTAAGGGTATCGTCCATTCCCTTAAATTTATCCATGCCATGGAAGGTGTAGGTGTACAGATCGCCTCCGTTGCCTGAGTTCTGCCTGGTGACGAGCACATACACCTGGGCATCCTGCACCTGGCGAACGTAATTCACCCATGGTATCTCCTGACGGGTATAGCTCATGTCGCAATTGCTGCAATCGAGAAATAGCCTGACCGCATCCTTCCGGAGATTGTCTGATGCCGGTTCTGATACCGGTTCTGATGCCGGTTCCGATACCGGTTCTGATACCGGTTCTGATGCCGGTTCCCTTACCGGTTCTCTTGACGGTTCCTGTGCAACAGCGGCAACTGAAAAAAGAGCTGCAAACACTGTTATCAGCAATCGGGGTGTGTGGTTTGACCTCATTTATTTTGCGTCTGACTTAAGATAGCCGCAAAGATATTCAAAAGGTCAAGGCTGTTAAATTTTTAACAACTATTAACAGGAAAAAGGAGACAGGGGGTCAATGCGGAGAGAGCGTTTGCATGTCGCCTGATATTTCGATGCATGCGTTTCTGCCCTCGCCGGTGTAAATGATTCGCCCTGTTAGTCTTTCTGACAGCGTGAGGGTTATAGTGGAGGTCATGCTCTCTTCTATTCGCCCGCCCATCAGGCCTTTCACCGGAGCCGCAAGTGCTGTGGATTTGTCAACCGGGGCGGAGATGCTTAGGATGCTTTTGCTGTTTGTGAACTCCATCTCAACGGTAGAACCTGTGACTGAGAGACTGCTCAGGCGAGTTCTGTTGTACTCGGTAAAACGGTATAACCGGTCGCCAAGCCAGAGGCCGGCAATAAACCCGGTGAATTTGCCGGTGACCCAGGGTATCCTTGCTACCGAGGCTTTGAACGAGATTCCGGGCGTGCTGAAGTGGTTTGACTGCATCCAGATGTAGGCTGACGGGAAGGAGTGGCCCCAGTCTTTCTCTATATATCCTCTTCCGCCGGTGAAGTCGATCAATTCTCCGTTTACGGTCAGCGAGCCTGACAGGCTGTGGTCCATGCTTACGATGCCGTGATTGCACTCCATGAACGGGACAAATGTATAGGGCCCCATAATACCTGGCGAGTACCAGCGGCCGGGCCACGGAACAACACCTGAAAACTCCAGGCTCCCGGTGACATTGGGGAGGTCAAGTCTTAAGCCCTGTGCGGAGAAGTAATTATTGCCAATGGATACTTCAAAATTTTTAGCTGAGGGCTGGAATGCACCTGCATCAAATGAAAAATATTCAGATCTCTTTTCCTTGCCGTCGAGGAGCTGGATGAATGCGTGACTCTCACCTGTTTCTTCCATTGCTATCCCCGGGATGAAGGCGTAGGCCTTCGTTTCAGAAGCGTTGACCAGCTTGAAGTACCAGCCTTCAAAGTATCGCTTCGTGTTTCCCCATCCCTGGTACATAGGGGGATTGAACAGGGATCTTATTTTTTTTCGTATGGCCACAACAATTACATCTTAGCACCGGAACTAAAGATAAACAAATTACCGGGGAAGATGTTTCACAGGAGACTTAAGCAATCGCTCCCTGCACGTTTTCACGAGATTAACGCAATCGTTCCCTGCATATTTTCACGGGATTTATTGCAATCCCTCCCTGTATGTTTTCAGGGCCCTCTCCCTGGCAAAGGCATGTTCAACCATCATCCATGGATATGCGGGCGTATCCGCTTCCGGCACCCATTTTTTAGTATAGGCCATGTCCGGGTCAAATTTCCTGGTCTGTTCGGCGGGATTGAAGACTCTGAAGTAGGGTGCGGCATCACAGCCTGTGCCGGCAGCCCACTGCCAGTTGCCATTGTTAGACGAGAGCTCGTAATCGAGCAGCTTGCCGGCAAAATATGCCTCTCCCCACCGCCAGTCGATGAGAAGGTGCTTTGTCAGGAAGCTTGCCGTGATCATCCTCACCCTGTTATGCATGAAACCGGTTGCGTTCAGCTCTCTCATGCCTGCATCCACTATGGGGTAACCGGTCATGCCCGTGCACCATCTGTCAAACTCCTCCTCGTTGTTTCTCCAAATTATGTTGTCATACTTCTTCTTAAAGGAGTTGTCCGTCACATGAGGGAAGTGCCAGAGGATGCTCATGAAGAACTCTCTCCATATCAGCTCATTGAGCCAGGTCTCGCTGAGCGTCAGCGCGGTCCTGACCAGTTCACGGATGCTCGCCGTGCCAAAGCGGAGATGTACGCCCAGCCTTGTGGTTCCGCAGAGCGAAGGGATATTGCGTGTCTTATGATAGTTACTGATGAGGCGGGAGTCAATCTCAGGAGTGCGGAAAGCATAATCCGTCGGGTTGAAGCCGATATCAGCCAGCGATGGCAGGGGCAGAGGTTTGATCTTCAAAAAATTACCGGTAAGCTTTTCTGAAGGATAAGGCCTGGTATGTTCTTCTGTCAGGTTCTTCTTCCATACCCGCGAGTAGGGTGTAAATACGGTATAAGGAGTTCTGTCAGACTTCAGAACTTCATCCTTTTCAAAAATCACCTGGTCTTTAAATGTATTGAACGGGATGCCTTCAGCTTTCATAATCGCGGCTATCCGGCGGTCGCGTTCAGTGGCATAAGGCTCGTAGTCGTGGTTGGCGAACAGGGCCCTGACGTCATATTCAGAGACAACCCTTTTGATGGCTTTCTCCGGGGTATCATAAAGTACAAGCAGTGATGATCCGGCGGCAGATATCTTTTGCTGCAGAGCCTCAAGCGCCCCGTGAATGAATGATACGCGGCGGTCGGTTCTTTCCTCAAGTTTTTCAAGTATCTCCGTGTCGAAAATAAACACCGGCAGCACACTGTATCCGGAGTTAAGGGCTTTCCAGAGCCCCGCGTTGTCTTCCAGCCGCAGATCGCGCCGGAACCAGAATACTGCAACCGGTCCGTCAGTCTTCATAAAGGCAGGTTCATTGTTGTTTCCGGCTTTGATCACGACGGAGTTTTCTGCGGATACGGGTAAGGACGAATATTACAAGCAGAAGGAAGAGGGCTATGATGAAGAAGGGGATGATCAGCGACAGTATTGATGTACCTGTGGCAGCCACGTTCTCCACAGTGGCAACCACGGGGTTGCCCAGTCCTGCCGTCAGCTTCGTTGAGGTGAGCCTCGTCAGTGCGCTGCCGGCCTGTACTACTGCAGCACTGCCACCGCCGACGGCAGCGCCGGTGATCCATCTCATCAGTTCACTGTCTATGGGAAGCACGGAGGTGAGCAGCAGTGTTCCGGCAACTACTGCCAGCGGGGTGGCAACCGTGTCGAGCAGGTTGTCAACCACGGGTATGTAGTAGGCCATTATCTCAACCACCGTTGCCGTGCCGAGGATGGCAATAGAGGTCCATGACGCCAGCCACTGAAAGCTCTCATTAAGCGGCATGACACCGGCTTTGGCCGCGATGGCGGCAACGAGCATCGGCACGAAGACCCTGAAGCCGGCACTGGCAGCCAGACCTATACCTATTGCGACAGCTGTGATGAGTTCAGTATCCATTATTTTTCCGGTTAATTATTCCCTGACAATCTTATGTTTAATAACCTTGTCGCTGCTTTTTATCTCAAGCAGGTAGACGCCTTGTCCCATAGGGGCCATATCTATGATCCGCTCATTTGTTCCGCTGTAAACCAACCTGCCGTTCAGGTCATAGAGCCTTGCGGAAAATTCCTGCTCGCTGATAATATATAGGTTGTCACTGACAGGATTTGGATATACAATAATCGCATCCTGGTCGTGATCTTCAACCGCTGAAGCTGAAGATACCGTTATATATCCAGTTTTGGTATTGGTGTTGCTGCCCTGGATATTTGTTGCAACCAGGGAGACCCTGAATGTGCCGGCAGTGTTGTAGCTGATGATAGGATTTTGTGCCGTTGAAGAAGCTGGTGTTCCTCCTTCAAAAGTCCATGTCCATGATGAGGGCTGATTGACCGACAGGTCGAAGAATTTAACCTGCAAAGGCGCATTCCCGGTCTTGATGTCAACAGTGAAGTCGGCTACGGGCGGCAGGGAAAGATCCCTGGCACCGGTGGCAAAGAAAACAGGCCATCTGGCATCTGCAATTATTCGTGATTCAGTTCCGGCTGGAGAAATCTTGTCAGCACCCAACCCCAGCAAATAGATACTCTCATAAAGTCCGTCCTTCTTGGTGAAGGCAATCCTGTCATCATTCTTTGAGAAGGAGGGATACCCGAGGGTATTGTTCATGGTTATGACGTTATCCAGTCCGGCATTAAGATCAGCACCCAGGATGGCATATTCATCGTTTTGAGTGTCAAAATAATCGAATGCGATGATCCACGGTGAGTTTTTGGAGAAGACCGGATTGCCTATGCTTACATCCTCGGGCAGGGAACCGTACAATTTTGAGATCTTACCGTCACCCCAGTCCCCTTCATTGTTGTCCCAGACATTTATAATCCCGATATCCCAGTATCCGATGTCTTCTCCCGTGGTGGTAGTAAGTTCGTTATAGGAGTCATAAATCAGGTACTGGCCGGTAATATCAAATTCAATCACATCGGCGTACAATACGCCACCGGCTGTAGTGTTCGAATGGCTTGTTGTGGGATTGTAAAGTTTGAAGACTTTTTCACGGACTACCGGTCCCCCGAAGTCAAAGAGATAAATGGCGGTGTCAATGTAGATGCTTATTGCGGCAATTCTGTTTCCGTCTTTTGAGACGGCGACATTATCCCAAATCTGCTGCTCAGAAAAAATAAACTCACCCGGGTCTGAAGGATTGTCAGGCGATAAACCCCTCAGTTTGCTGTCGGACGAAACAAAAACCGCAATTGAACCGTCATCAGTCACGCTGACCTTGCCTTTCATCTCCGTTGATGTAAGGGAAGCGTCAACCGTGCCGGCTGTCCTGTATAATGTTCCCGGGTAAGACGAACTTGTATTATAGTTGAGGAGGAATTCCTGTCCGGCATTTACGGTATAATCCTGTATCTTATCGACCTGTTCCTCCTGCTGGATACCCACGGCTGTAAATGCCTCCCTGGCCTTCGTGACTTCGGTTGATGATGCACCGTACAGGTCTGTTGCTGCCTGGACAACAGCGATCCTGAAGTCGATGAACTTTGAGGTCATTGTCAGGTAATCGGTCAGTGCCTTGTAGAAGACCTGTTCAGCCTTTTCCTTTGTCACGGCAGTGGCAAACAGATAATAGGCGTGATTGCCAATGCCGCTGTTCACGTGCACTCCGCCGTTATCCTGGCTGCCGGTGTACATCTCAGAAACACTCTTTGGCTGCCAGTACGGCTGACTGAGCGATGTGCCCCCGTTGTGAGGGTCTGACATGTCCCGCAGGGCTCCCGAAGGCGAGTAGGAGGTCCTGGTTATGTCTTCGCCAATGCGCCAGTCATCCCTGTCGACCATCGAGCCGAAGATATCGGCGTATGATTCGTTAATGGCGCCTGACTGTCCGTAATATTCAAGGTTGGCGGTATTTGATACCACGCCGTGCCCCAGTTCATGAGCGGCTACATCAAGTGCACCCGCAAGTGAGTAGAAGCTTGTGCCTCCGTTGCCGTAGAATACAGCCTTGCCGTTCCAGAAGGCGTTTTCCATAGAGGAGCCGTCATCCTCGGCCACATTTACGAAGGATATGATGTTTCCTCCCTGCCCGTTTATCGAATTGCGGCGGAAGGTATTCCAGAAATACCGGTATGCCAGTGTGGCATGATTATGTGCCGAGACCGTGTTTTTCTGCAACCATGTGTTGTCTGAGGAAGTGACGTTCCTGTAATCAAGATAGGATGTGGAGGTGTTGTTGGCGTCAAGAGTAATTACAGCTCCTTCTCCGGTTGCTGCAACGAACATGTTCTCAGAGATATTAAACATGTAATATGTGCCCGTCTCCAGGTAGGTGCTGATTGTCCTTAGCACATTGTTAAGGTCATATGCCTGGGCAGTCACAGCACCGTCAGAGCAGGTGTTGTTGAATTTATGAATGATGTCACCGACGGAGGCATCAATGAAGTATTTCCATTCCTCAATGAAGTTAGGCCTTACCGTCACAACCCATGCCAGCCTGTATTTGTCCTCACCGGCTGGATAAAGCATCAGCGTTGCCGATGGGGCCGTATAGCCCAGGATATCCTGTTCCTTTTTGGAGAGTTGCCTGTAAACGGTCTCGATGCTGACATCCTCTGTAACCGTTCGCACCGCGTTGGCCGCGCTTACTGAAGGGGTGATCTTCGTATTCATGTCCGGCCTGTGAAAAGCGCCCGTGAACCGTTCCCTGGTGGCATCGAGATGAACTGTAGCCTCTGCACCGTATATATCCACTCCCCTGAACTGCTGAACGGTACGGATGCGGGTGATACCCAGCTCATCCGTCCGGATGCCTGCTATCCTGAATGACTCCCTCGGATTATCAATGCCCGACCAGGTTTTTGTATCATCCAGGAACCTGTAGAGCCTCTCTTCAGGCGCTGCTTTTGTCTCCCGGCTCTCTTTCTCTATAAAAACCGTGCGTCCCTTATGTCTGACTATTTGGGCAGCTTGATCTTTGCTCCCCGCTATCACAGGTTGCACAAGGGTTTTAATCTGAGTTGCGGTGTAAGGAGCAGCCGTCCTGCCCGCAGAGACGGTCTTCATGCGTGCTACCGGGAGATCTATAACCGGTGTGCCGCTCTTCTTTTCCTTTGTTTTGAATGTGTTATCCTGCCCGCTGGCTAACAGGCCCGGAAAAGCAATAAGCAGCAAGATCAGGTATTTATTCATTGTTGTTCTCTTACCAAATTCATTAATCTGACATAAAGCTCCCGGAGCTGAGGATTACGGTCATGGTCTGACCACTGCACCGTGTTCTTTGAGGCGTCCTGTACAACACTGACATAATAAGTCATGTTCCCGGGTTCGTCTGTCTTAATCGACATAAACTTCATTTCTTCAATGGATGCTGTAATTGCCCTTACTTCTTCCCTGCTGGTCTTGCCGGTCTTTATCACAATGTCATTCTTCAGCCTGCATATGCTTCCGTTTTCGAAAAGAACGAAATCGGTGCTCATATTTGTGAATCCGCCCTTGCTCCCAAAAAATATCTTGTTGTTTTTATTGCTGTTCAGGAGCTTTGCGGGAGATGCGCATGATGTGGTCATTATCAGGCAAATTATTAACAGTCTGTGCATTATGCGGGGAATTATATTTACAGAAGTATCCATTACGGTGAAAGTTTGCAATACTCTGACGTCCGGTCAATAAACCGAAAGCTAACTATTTAAGGCAGAAATTCCTAGGGTTATTTACACGGCATGGCGGAGTTTTCCTCCAGCGCTTTCAGCAGGGTTTCCTCAAACTTAAAGAAGATAGCGGATGAGTCCCGGGCGGGTCCGTCAAAACTCCCGTTCATCATGAAGACGAAGCCGTATTTGCCTTTCGGATCGAAGAAAAAGGCAGAGTTCAGTCCGTAAGCTGATCCTGTATGGCCAATCATGTGTGACCCTTTCGGCAGCGGGTCTCCGGGCAGCAGACCAGGCAGAATATCGACGCTCAGTCCCCGGTTCCCCGGCCTCCCGCCATCACTGTCGCCATTGGTTCCGTCATAAATCCATTGAGGTTTATGCATCAGTCTGATACTTTTTGCGGAGATGATCCTTTTACCGTTATACTTTCCCTTGTTGAGGTGAAGAATCATAACGCGTGCCAGTTCGGCTGCGGAGATCCGAAGGCCCCCCTGCGGAGAGAATACCGCGGCGTTGGTGCCGGTGACATACCCGGAGAAGTCGCGCGGTGAGGCCATGACACCCTTGTAGTTATCTGTCTGCGCAACCCACTTTCCCTCCTCACCACGGTAAATAACCGCGAGGTTGTTGATGTCAGTCACCCCTTCAGGGATGTATGAACCTGTAATTCCCAGAGGAATGAACAGGGTCTGCTGCAGGTATTCCTCGAAACGCAGGCCTGTGATCCGCTCGATGATTGTCCCGGCAAGACCGAAGTTGGCATTACAGTAGGTATAATATTCTCCCGGAGCCTCTTTGCGCCACATGTCTTCTGAATAGTACTTTCCTTCTGGAACCAGGAGATCAGAAAAGGAGGGAGGGTTGCTCACGTTATTGTACGTCGCCATCAGGAAACCGTCATAGCCGCTGCCCTCATTGAGAGAGCCGGTATGCAGGAGGAGCATCCTGACTGTGATGGGCTTGTCGGGGTGCGCCGGGTTTCTGAGGCTGAAACCAAGGTAGGTGCTGACATCCTCATCGAGGTCCAGCAGCTTCCGGTCGTATAACTGCATCATGGCTGTTGTCATGACGAACTTGGAGATGGATGCGATCCGGTATTTGGTATCCTCGTTTACAGGCAGGTTACGTTCAAAATCGCGCAGTCCGGCATGAAATGTCCCTGTGATCTTCCCGTCACAGACGGTAGCCACCGAGAGCCCCATGAGGTTGTAGTCAGCTCTTATTTTTTCAACTGCCTCCTGCATCTGTCCGTTGAGAGACTGGATGAGCCCGGTAAGTACCATAACCATCAATATTTTTTTCATCAACACATTGTTTATTTTGGTTCAATGACTGCAAACTTAACAGCGGACCTGCCGTACCCCGATTGCAGTATGCAAACATACACACCGGGAGCCAGGGCTCTGGCATCATAGGGTTCAGTCCATGACCCCGGTTCCATCTCCCTGTTGACAGCTGTGGCAGCCAGTCTTCCCTGTGTGTCATAGATCCTCAGGCTGATGTGTGCTTTCCTTGTTACCGTGTAGTTGATTGTAAATAGGTCAATTACTGGGTTAGGGATGATCCGGATGACATCCTGCGGGTAATCGGCGATCTCACTTCCAATTGATGTGTAGTTTGGAAGAAATGCTGTCTTCAGGCCTTTCCACAGCTCCGTTCTGCCGGCTTCGTAACTCAGCGCCCAAATACCGATCCCTGCCAGGTGCAGCTCTTTTGCCATGTTGCTTTTTATCTGCAGGCTGAGGCTGTCATCATACCACATCTGTCTCCATCCTGCGGACTCATAGCTTACCCATGGCACGCCGGTGAGATCGTCAAAGAGCCTTGTATTGCCTGCAGCGAGGGCAAGTGCTGCATTGTAAATCCGTGATGTGCCAGTCCCGGTGGTTGCGGCCTTCCTCGCACTGCTGGTCACGGGCCAGTCGTATCCGTACCATGGAACACCCATCAGAAGTTTGCCGGACGGAACGCCGGCGTCAAGATAGTCCTCATTGATGCTCCGGCCAATATGATAGTTTTCACCTGACACCGGGGCCACCGGGCCTGCTGTGGCTGATCCGCTCCAGTAGTAATTGTAACCCATCATTATCAGGTAGTCACAGATACCTGCAAGGGCACCCAGATCCCATCCGTCGGACCAGTTTACCGCCGGGGTGGCAAGGGAAATCTCGGCAGTGGGCAAAGCTGCTTTTATGCCTTTCACTGCTCTACGGCAGAAGCTGACCATATTTGCCTTCTGCGCTGCAGGGACAGTCTCGAAGTCAAAGTTCACGCCGTCGCCGTTGCGCGACTGCAGCTGTGTGATAAGGGTATTGATCAGGTTCCACTGTTTGGCAGTGTCTGTCAGCAGCTCAGTGTTGCGTTGTGAGCCAAAGTTGGTTACCGTCAGCATCACCTTCACGCCTCTCTGGTGTGCATAGCTGATGATTGGGGTGGTGTCCCATCCTCTCAGCGTAGTGTAACCTCCGGTTGCCGTGTCAACCTCATAACTGAAATATGCTATGTGCGAGAGTGCAGCATAATCATATGACATATACGCTGTGGCATTTGCCCAGTAAGGATGCCAACCGAAGACCTTATGCGTCAGTTCTCCGGCACTCCGGCTCTTGAGTACCGAGGGGATAGTTGATGATACCACACCATGTGCAGCTGCTGTGTCAGGCATTCGCGACCAGTACTCGCTCTCTGCCTGGTGGATCCCCACCATGGCTGTATCAATCTCCTGCGCGGCAGTCTCCGGCAGGAGGGCCAGAAGGAGTATTGCGGCAAGTGTGATCTTTATGCGCATGCAGTCCGTCAGGCAATGGTGGTTTAGCTTGTCTTAAAGTACTTCTTGTAAATCTCCATGTTGCGTTCCAGAAGTGTGACGGATACTTCAAACGCCTTCTGGCTGTCTTTATCCCTCAGGGCTTCGAGAAGCTCCCTCTGATATTTCATTGTATAGTCTTTCTCGCCTTCGATATTTCCGTAGATGAGGTTTCTCATGCGCGGCAGGAGCGAGTAAACCGGCTCGAGGCTGATGATGACTATAGGGTTGCCGGTAGCTTTTGACAGGTTCATGTGGAACCGGTTGATGAGATCAACCTCGAGCTGGGTGTTGTCGGGGTTGCACTTCTCAAGCTCATGCTGGTTCTTCTGGAGGGTACGGATATCTTCATCCGTCCGGTTCCTTGCGGCCAGCCTGGCCACCTCAGGCTCAAACAGCCGTCGCACCTCAATAATCTGGAGGATAAGATCTGAGTTGAATCTAAGGTCATAGAATAGATGGAGTGAGTTTATGGCATCCTCAATCTTCAGTTCTGATATGTACATCCCGCTTCCTTTCCGGATATCTATCAGTCCGCGTGCACTCAGACGCCGAAGGGCCTCCCTGAGAGCAGTGCGACTGACTGCGAACTGTCCGCAAAGTTCTTTTTCCGTAGGCAGCTTGGAACCGGGCAGCAGCTTTTTCTGTCTTATTGCTTCCTCAATTCTTCTCTCTATTTTCTGACTGAGAGTCAGTCCGGAACCAATTTTACTGAAGATATCATTTGTCATTTCGGGCATATTTTGTAAGGACGGGATGAGTTTTTCACCCTGATCCTTGCTGTTATTTATAGTTCTCCCTGTAAAACTCCAGGGCTCTTTTTACCGATCCCTGCTCCATGAGCAGAATGCGGGCAGCTTCTCTCTGTATGTTGAGTTCTTCCACGATCATCCTGGTGCCGCGCTCAATAAGTTTTTTGTTGGTAAGCTGCATGTTGACCATCTTGTTCCCCTTAACTCTGCCGAGTTTGATCATAAGGGTAGTGGTTATCATATTGAGAACCATTTTCTGAGCTGTGCCGGCCTTGAGCCTGGTACTTCCGGTGACGAACTCCGGTCCCACAACCACTACGATGGGGTACTCGGCGGCTTCCACCACGGGACCCTTCGGGTTACATGTGATGCAACCGGTGAGGATTCCGTTTTCCCTTGCCTTCTGTACGCCGCCGATGACGTATGGAGTGGTTCCCGAGGCGGCTATACCGATGACTGAGTCTTTGGTGTTGATGTTGAATATCTCCAGCTCGCTCCATGCCTTGGCGGTGTCATCTTCAGCCGCCTCCACCGCCTTTCTCAGGGCTGTCTCGCCGCCGGCAATCAGTCCTATTACCACCGTGTCGGGTACGCCGAAGGTGGGAGGGACCTCCGAGGCGTCAAGCACCCCCAGCCTTCCGCTGGTGCCTGCCCCCAGGTAAAAGAGCCGTCCGCCCTTCTGCATTCGGACAAGTATCTGGTTTATAAGAGTCTCAATCTGCGGGAGCGCTTTTTTGACAGCCTCGTGCACCTTTGCATCCTCATGGTTGATGTTTGTCAATAGCTCGTTGACGGTCATCTTATCAAGATCCTCAAAATTGGAAGGTGATTCGGTTATGCTGATGGCCTGCCGTGTAAAAGCCTGTTTAGTCATTTTATTAAATGTGTGGATTCTGAATATGAAACTTAACGAGGTTATCCATTGGAGTGAGCGTGAATACCCCCGGCTGAAGCCGGTGTTTGATCAGCAGCTCTTCAAGGAAGGGCCTGAAATGATATGCTATGCTGCCCGTGAAATGTATGGGGTACTGTCTGGCCTCCGGGTAGGAGAGCACATTACGCACTATAAACTCGTCAAAACTTGATGTGATGATTGACTGAAGCTCCGCGATATGGATGTTGTCTGCTATGAACCGTGAGAACTGCCCGAGGAACCTGTTCGGGAGCGGCATGTTATATACGTTGTCAAGTATCTCGGCGGGAGTATATGGATAAGCCTTGAAAAAATTCTCAATGACGATGCCGGGCAGCTGTTTCTTAAGCACGCCTGCCACCAGCTTCCTCCCTATCACGGCGCCTCCGCCCTCGTCGCCCAGGATGTAACCCAGCGGTGAGACATTGGACACAATTTTTATACCGTCATAATAGCAAGAGTTGGATCCGGTGCCTATGATGCATGCTATACCCGGATTGACCTGGCAGAGCGACCTCGCCGCACCGAGCAGGTCACTGCCGATGAAAAGCTTTTCAGTGCCGAAGAAGCCGGCCAGGGCTCCCCTGACTATCTCAGCCTTCGCAGTATTGCTCACCCCGGTGCCGTAAAAATAAATCCCGCTTACCCCTGAACTGTCAAGTCCGGACAACTCCCGTCCAAGGAGACGGATGATCTCTTCACTGGAAATAAAAAACGGATTTATACCTGAAGAGATGTATGACTTCCCGGCAATTCCCTCCTTCACCTCTCTCCATTCGGTCTTTGTGGAGCCACTGTCAGCAATCAGTATCATCTGTGTAGAGAAAATGTTAATTACTTCTGTTCAGGTGATTACAAGGAATATAATTAAAACATGTTTTCCTGCACATCACTTAGTAATAACAAATGTAAATAAATATATTGAAATAATCAGTTTTTTGTCAGATGTATGACATATTTTAAAAAACTTTCTATTTTTGAATCAAATTTACTATATTCAGTAAAATCTTTTCAGCGATGCGTAAATCCCATCTCCTTAATTTACTATTACTTACGTTGATCATTCACGGAAGCCCGGAGGCTCTTTCCGGCCAGAAAGCCGGCAGGATTGAAAGAATTGCCGAAGCGAGGCTGAAAGAATGGGTCAATCCTGTGCCCGGGTGGGTTTACCCCGAGGTGTGGAAGATTGATTCAGTCACGGTTGATGAGAATAAAAAAGAGCTCAACCTGTGGTTTCCAGTCACCCTCTCGTATAATCCCGTCCGGGAAGATACCTACAACCGGCTGATGAATTCGGTAAGGGATGAGCTGGGCAGAAAGTTCAGCGATTACAATATAATAATGTATACAAACGGGTTCAGGCTCGGGCAGCTTATACCCAACTACTTCAGGCAGGCAATGACCCGTGATTCGTCACGGATACCCCGGCCGGCTGCCGTGAGACCCCTGCTCATCAGCCAGGTGAACGGAGTTAATCCGTCCGGCGGACTGCAGGGAAGGTATCTGGCCCTGTGGCACAGCCACGGCTACTACTTTGACATGCCTCTAAACCGGTGGGAGTGGCAGCGCGCAAAGCTCTTCGGCAGCGTTGAGGATCTGTCGGTGATGGCTTATGTAATTCCCTATCTGACACCCATGCTTGAGAATTCCGGGGCAACGGTTTTTCTGCCCCGCGAAAGGGATATCCAGGCAAATGAGGTTATTGTTGACAACGACCGTTCAACGGGCAAATCCGAATTTGTATTACATATTTCGGAACCAGCCGGGGAGGCCGAAAAGGGCTTCCTTCTGAGAGACACCCTCTTCACCGGAGAAAATCCTTTTCTGATGGGCACCTCCCTGAGAATTACCGACGGATCTGCTCTCTATATTCCTGAAATTCCCGAAAAGGGTTATTACGGCGTGACAGTCTCCTGGCCCAAGCTTACGGATAATCCGGGCAAGGCGATGATCAGTGTGAGTCATACCGGGGGAAGCACTGACTTCATCGTTGATCAGGCAATTGCAGGAGGGACTTGGATATGGCTCGGATCCTTCATGTTCGATGCCGGTCTTGACAGTGCAATTGGTTCTGTTACGGTGACGGGGTATCAAGGTTCAGCGGCAGCTGTTGATGCCGTACGTTTCGGTGGAGGAATGGGCAATGTAGCCCGCCGGCCCGCAAACTTGGTAATCTCAAACCAGTGGTCGCTCAACGCCACCAGCCAGACGGCGGCACCTGATACCCGTCCTGACAGTATTACCTATAGCTGGAAGATCAGCGGCAAGCCCAGGTACCTTGAGGCTGCCCGCTACTGGCTTCAGTATGCCGGCATGCCTGATACCGTGGTTTATACTCCCAACAAGGGGAAGAATGACTATAACGACGATTATATGTCGCGTTCCGAGTGGGTCAACTACCTGGTTCGCAGACCGGATACGTCAGGCCTGCCGGGCATGGGCATCCCTGTCGATCTCTCCTTCGCTTTTCATACTGATGCAGGGGTCACTCCTGATGATTCAATCATCGGCACCCTGGGGATTTATTCGACACTGACAAACAAAGGCCTCTTTCCAGATGGCACAAGCCGTCTTGCCAGTCGCGACCTGACTGACATCATACAGACACAGATTGTTAATGACATACATGTACTGTTCAATCCTGAGTGGACACGCCGCGGCATGTGGGACCGATCCTATTACGAAGCCCGCAAGCCTGATGTGCCAGCCATGCTCCTCGAGCTGCTGTCACATCAGAACCTTGCTGACCAGCGTTACGGGTTTGACCCGCGATTCAGGTTTCATGTCAGCCGTGCCGTATACAAAGGCATCCTGAGATACCTGGCAACCACCTCCGGCACGGATTATACTGTGCATCCCCTTCCTGTATCTCATATGGCCCTCGCACCCCTGGAAGGGAAAAAGGTCAGGTTAAGCTGGGAGCCGGTCAGTGACCCTCTTGAGTCCACTGCGGCTGCTTCCTCATTCAGGGTGTACATGCGTACCGGCAGCGGGGGATTCGACAACGGCACACCGGTGAACGGAACCTCATACGAAACTGAGCTGCCGGCTTATGACACAGTTTACAGCTTCAGGGTGACTGCCGTGAATGAAGGGGGAGAGAGTTTCCCGTCAGAGATGCTTTCTGTGGGCCTGAAGCCGGGTGCTGACGGAACGGTGCTGATAGTAAACGGGTTTGACCGGATATCGGGACCCACATGGTTCGATCGCGACGGGATGGCCGGAGTGGCATGGTGGGATGACCGCGGAGTGGCTGACAGGTACGACTTCATCGGTACCGGCGACCAGTACGATTTTGAACGCAGATCGCCATGGACTGACGATGACAATGCAGGATGGGGCGCCTCTTACTCCGACAGGGAGGGACGCGTCATAGCCGGAAATACATTTGACTTTCCATATATTCACGGCCTGTCGGTCATGGCTGCCGGAAAGTCCTTCGTTTCGGTCAGCGACGAGGTGTTCGAAAACGAAGGCTTTGACCTGAACCCGTGGTGCGCAGTTGACCTGATATTTGGCGAGGAGAAGACCACAGCTGCAGTGTCTGATCCCGGGAAAAAGGAATTCCGGATCTATACTCCTGAGTTTCTGAGGAGCCTGGAAAGGATGAAGGAAGCTGCCATGCCGGTATTTATGTCAGGATCTTACACCGGCACTGAGATGTTGATGCTTGCCGACTCTGTCTCTGCAGCCAGGGTGATGAATACCATCCACATCAAGCCGCGGACAGATCATGCCGTCAGAACAGGCGATCTCTATTCCACCGACATTGCACAGCCGTATTTCGCCGGCACCTACGCCTTCAACACCGGTTCGGTCGATTCATCCTATGCCGCTGAGGCTCCTGATGCAATAGAACCGGCTGACAAACTCTCCTTCACTGCCCTCAGGTACTCCGAGAACAACACCTCTGCCGCAGTGATGCACAGGGGAGAGGCGAGAAGTTTCGTCATGGGCTTTCCCTTCGAAACTATCAGCTCCCAGACTCAGAGAGACTCGCTCATGAAACAGATACTGAACTTTTTACTGACAAAATAACCTGATATGAAGGGAAAAACCATAACATGCTTTCTGCCATGGTCCGATGCCGGGTCCGTAAGATCCACTGTCGCCTCAATGAGAGCCTCCGGCATTGCTGGTAAGATCTTTATAGTGATCCCGCCCGGCCACAATGAGAAACCTGAGGGAGTTGAAGCCGGCTACCTCAGCGCTGAATCTTTTGCTTCCACCGGGGCCCTTAAAAAGATGGCCGATGTTGCTGACGCTCACTATGTCCTCACCTACAGCAAGGGATTCCCTCTTGACCTGGGGAGCTTCGCCCTGAACAGGATGATGCAGATATGTGACGACACCGGTGCAGGGATGGTCTACTCCGATTATTTCGAGAGGAAGAACGAGGTGTTGTCTCCCCACCCCGTCATTGATTACCAGGAGGGTAGTCTCCGCGATGATTTTAATTTCGGCTCCGTAATCCTTTACAACACCGAAGCATTCCGTGACGCGTGCAGTTGCATGGATGAGGATTACAGCTTTGCGGGACTCTATGACCTGCGGCTCAGGGTTTCACAGTCACGCCCGCTGGTACACATCCAGGAATTGCTCTATACGGAGGTTGAGACTGACACCCGCAAGTCGGGCGAGAAACAGTTTGACTATGTTGACCCCCGCAACCGTGCAGTGCAAGTCGAGATGGAGAAGGCCTGCACCAGCCACCTCAAATCCATCGGCGCGTGGCTCAGACCGCAGTTCCGCGAGATTGAATTTGACGCCCCGGGATTTGAGTTTGATGCATCGGTGGTAATACCAGTCAGAAACAGGGTTAAAACGATAGGCGATGCCATTGCCTCGGTACTGAGTCAAAAGACGAACTACAAGTTCAATCTCATTATCGTGGACAACTACTCGACTGACGGCACCACGGATTTAATAAGGTCTTATGCCTCTGACAAAAGAGTGGTGCACATCATACCTGAAAGAAAGGATCTGGGCATAGGAGGCTGCTGGAACGAGGCAATCATGAGTGAAAAGTGCGGGCGGTTTGCAATCCAGCTCGACAGCGATGATCTTTACATTGATGATTCGGTAATCACGAGGGTACTCGATGCTTTTCGCGAACAGAAGTGCGCCATGGTGGTGGGATCGTATAAAATGGTGAACTTTGAACTGAAGGATATCCCGCCCGGATTGATAGACCATAAGGAGTGGACACCGGATAATGGTCGCAATAATGCGCTAAGGATCAACGGGCTGGGAGCACCGAGGGCATTTTACACACCTGTGCTCAGGAATATCAGGGTGCCGAATGTGAGCTACGGTGAGGATTACGCGGTAGGGCTGGCAATAAGCCGTCATTACCAGATAGGGCGGATATATGAACCGCTTTACCTCTGCCGCCGGTGGGATGAGAACTCTGATGCCATCCTTGATGTAAATAAAATGAACATTCATAATCTATATAAGGATAAAATCAGGACCATAGAGCTCCTCGCCAGGAAAAGGATGTTGGACAGTAGCAAAAAATAAACCCCTGATGAAGGATTATTCACAGAAAGTAAGGGAACTGTTTGACAGTCAGCTTGCGGAGTGGAGCCAGGCTCGTGATAACTACCGGCAGCTCGATAATGTCAAAGTAAGGGAGATCTCCTTCAACGGGTATAGCATTGCCGTTCAGTTCAACCCGGGGCGCATAACCTCATCGGCGGCAAAAGTTGATGCACGGTCCATAGAGGCCAGGCCCTGCTTCCTTTGCGGGAATAACCGGCCTCCGGAACAGAAGGGTGTACCCTTCAGTGATGGATTCATAATACTTATAAATCCCTTCCCCATTTTCCGGAGACACCTGACAATAGTCTCGGAGTCTCATATACCCCAGCGTATTGAGGGGAGCTTCGGCACGATGCTAAGCCTCGCCAGGGCGCTGCCTGAGTATGTCATCTTCTATAACGGGCCTCAGTGCGGAGCGTCGGCGCCCGATCATCTCCACTTCCAGGCCGGCAACAGGGGATTCCTTCCTGTGGAAAAGGATTTCAGCAATCCGTTACTCTGTTCAAAAGCATTGACTGCACGCAGTACGGAGGCATGGTTATGGAAAGGCTACGGCCGGGGCATGGTGACACTGAAAGGCACTGATGACACTGAAATTGCAGGGCTGTTTGATAAATTTTATGCAGGGTTTGCCCGCTCCCAGCCAGACAGGCCGGAACCCATGCTCAATGTACTTGCATACCATACCGGCCATGAATGGGTTGTCCACATCATACCCCGCAGTGTCCACCGGCCGGCATGCTATTTCGCCGAAGGCGATGACAAAATATTACTCAGCCCCGCCTCAGTGGACCTCGGAGGTGTCTTCATCACCCCACGCGAAGAGGACTTCAATAAGATCACCCCGGCTGAAATTTCAGCCATTCTGACGGAGGTCTGCCTCAGTGAAGAAGAAGTAAAAATATTAACGTCACAATCGATATGACAGAACAAAGAGCTCCGGAGATCAGCGTCGGCATTGTGTCAGGCAGCGGCCTGACATGCACCCTTAACGGTGCGTACAAATTCGGCGATGCAAGCAGGGTGCTGACAGGAAATTACACGGCCCTGGCCAGCGACGGAAAACTGCTTCTGAAAAATGAAGATGACGTCATTGAGGCCGCGACAGAGATTATCCTGACGCCGTCAGAATATGACAGCTGCAGCTTCACCCTGCATGCCGTGACTATTGGCGTCGACTTCCACTGGCAGAGGAATGAGGACCAGACATTCAGAGGAATGCTGAAGTTTATTGTCCGGGGAGGACAGGTTACCGCGGTAAATATCCTGACCGTTGAAGATTATCTGCTCAGCGTCATCTCATCCGAGATGAGCGCCACATCATCAGTCGAGTTGCTGAAGGCGCACGCTGTCATCTCGCGGAGCTGGTTGCTGGCTCAGATAGATAAGACCCTGAAGCTGAGTGAGGTGACTGAGAGATACCGGACAAACTTTGTGACAGCTACAGAAATTACAAGGTGGTATGACAGGGAGGATCACAGGGATTTCGATGTGTGTGCCGACGACCACTGCCAGCGCTATCAGGGCATAACAAGAGCCTCGACACAGGTTGTAGAACATGCTGTCAGAGAGACGGAGGGAGAGGCACTTATGTCAGGTGACAATATCTGCGATGCACGTTACTCCAAATGCTGCGGCGGCATAACCGAGATTTTTGAGAACGTATGGGAACCGGTCAGCCATCCCTACCTGCAGAGACTGATTGATAACAGCAAACCGCCGGAGGGTTATGAAACCGACCTGACGGTTGAGCAAAATGCAGTGGACTGGATCCGTGGTAATCCCGAAGCCTTCTGCAACACTCATGACAGGGAGATACTCTCGCAGGTGCTGAACAACTATGACCAGGAGACCAATGACTTCTTCCGGTGGGAAGTTGTTTACACGCAGAGCGAACTGAGTACGCTTGTGAGGGAGAGGACAGGGATTGACTTCGGTACCGTGACATCCATGGAGCCTCTTACAAGGGGCACCTCCGGCAGGATTGTCAGGCTGAAGATAACAGGAGAGAGGAAGACGATGACCATCGGCAAGGAGCTTGAGATCAGAAAAGCTCTCTCCAGGACACATCTCTACAGCTCGGCTTTCTTTGTCGAAACCTCCGAACGTGAGGGGGAGCCTCTCTTCATCCTGCATGGTGCAGGCTGGGGTCACGGCGTGGGTCTCTGCCAGATAGGGGCTGCAGTGATGGGTGCCACAGGATACACATACCGCGAGATCCTGGCTCACTACTTTCTGAATGCTGCAATCAAAAAAATCTACTGAGATGAATAAGAGGGTTTTCTCATTGCTGCTTCTTAGCCTCGCAGTCTTTTCTGTGAAGGCTGATTCCTGGATAAGAATCAACCAGCTGGGTTACCTTCCGTCATCAGTCAAGGTTGCAGTCTACATCTCGCAGGAACCCGTAGCCGGCTCTTCCTTCACCCTGTTCGAGGCGCTGACGGACAAACCGGTCTTCAATGGTCAGGCTACATTATATGACGGCGCGGTATGGGGCATGGCAGCTGCTGCAAGACTCGACTTCTCGCAGCTGACGGAGCCGGGGGGATACTATATTGTTTACGGGCAGGCACGCTCTGAGACATTCCGGATCGGCGCCGGGGTATATGACGGAACAGCCGATTTCATACTTAACTATATCAGGCAGCAGCGATGCGGATATAATCCTTTCCTGGCCGACTCCTGTCATTCGCATGACGGCATGATAGTTGATCATCCGACCCTCTCAGGCACTGTCATCGACGTTTGGGGAGGTTATCATGATGCCAGCGATCACCTCCGGTACACGGCCACCACAGCCAACTCGGTCTACCAGATGATGTTTGCCTACGAAAAATCGCCTGAGATTTTCGGCGATACCCATGATGCCGCCGGCTCTCCGGGCAGCAACGGCGTTCCTGATATTCTTGACGAGGTCAGATGGGGGCTCGGGTGGTTGCTTAAGATGAATCCTGACAGCGGGGTGATGTACAACCAGGTGGCCGACGACCGTGACCACCAGGGCTTCCGGCTGCCGAACCTCGACACGGCCGGGTACGGACTCGGTCCATACAGACCCGTATATTTTGTGACCGGCAAGCCGCAGGGACTGGCCGAATTCAAGAACCGCACCGAGGGGGTGGCATCCACAGCCGGCAAGTTCGCATCGGTCTTTGCCATGGGGGCGAAAGTGTTCAGGGAGAGCGACCCTGAGCTGGCTCAGAAAATGGCTGCAAAATCCATAGATGCGTTTGAGTTTGCACAGACTGACCTGGGGGCTACCCAGACCGCGTGCAACGTCTCGCCGTATTTCTATGAGGAGGACAATTATGTTGACGACATGCAGCTGGCTGCGTGGGAGCTGTACAACCTTACCGGAGAGAGCGGCTACCTGGAGCAGGCCGACTACTGGGGCACGCTGGAGCCCTACACCCCGTGGATTGAGAAGGACACCGCACGCCATTACCAGTTCTATCCCTTCGTTAACCTGGGCCATGCGGGTCTGGGGCTATCTGAAACAGATTACTCACGAAAATACACGGAATTCATGCGGAGGGGACTGGAGCTTATCTACCGCCGTGATCAGAATGATGTTTTTCAGGTGAAGATACCCTTTGTGTGGTGCTCGAATAACTATGTGGCCGCAGCGCTTACCCAGTGCAGGCTCTACCGTGAAGCTACCGGAGACACCCGGTATGATAAGATGGAGGCCGCCATGAGAGACTGGCTTTTCGGCTGCAACCCGTGGGGTACCTCCATGATATGCGGGTTGCCGGCAGGGGGCGATTATCCCCTTTATCCGCACTCAGCCGTCACCCGCTACCTGGGCGTGACAACAACGGGCGGACTGATTGACGGGCCTATAAACAAGACAATACATGAGAACCTGAAGGGACTGACCCTGCTCCGGCCCGACATGTACGCCGCATTCCAGGGGGGCAGTGTGGTCTACCACGACGATATCGGGGATTACAGTACAAATGAGCCTACCCTCGACGGTACGGCCAGCCTGAGTTACTACCTCTCAACCCTTGAGAAGGAGGGAAGAAAAGAGTGCGCATACTCTCCGGCAGATGTTTATGATAGCCACGGCGCCATGATCAGGAAGGGATCGGATGAAAAGAATATCTACCTCCTGTTCTCTGCTGACGAATTCGGTGACGGATTTGACCATATTCTTAAAGTACTGGATGACAACAATATAAAAGGATCATTTTTCCTGACGGGGAATTTCCTCAGGAACAGGCAGTGGGCTAAGGTAACCGGGAGGATCATTTCTGCAGGGCATTATCTCGGACCTCATTCAGATGCGCACCTTCTGTACATACCATGGGAAAACCGTGATACGCTGCTGGTCAGCAAAGAGCAGTTCAATGCAGACATCAGGAACAACGTTACAGCTCTGCAGAAAGCGGGGCTGAAGAAGGATAAGCCGCAGTATTTCCTGGCTCCGTACGAGTGGTATAACAGCGCCATCAGCAGATGGAGCGAAGAGATGGGCCTTACCCTGGTCAATTTTACACCGGGCACAGGCACCAATGCCGATTACACCACTCCTGACATGGCAAACTACCGTTCATCCGATGACCTTGTGAAGCGACTGGCAGGTTTTGAGACCGGGTCGCCGGAGGGACTTAACGGTGCCATGATACTCATTCATCCGGGGACCGACCCGGCCAGGAGTGACAAGCTTTATCTGAGGTTGCAGGAGATAATCGATTTTTATACGAACAAGGGATACAAGTTTAATAAACTTTAAGCATGGCAGTACAAAACAAAACCCGGTCGCCCTGGTCATGGATACCTTCGCTCTATCTGGCCGAAGGCCTCCCCTATGTTGCGGTTAACATAATATCCGTAATCATGTACAAGCGAATGGGCATATCCAACTCCGATATCGCCCTGTACACCAGCTTGCTGTACCTGCCATGGGTTATAAAACCGATTTGGAGCCCGCTGGTTGATTTGCTCAAGACCAAAAGATGGTGGATTGTAATTACGCAGCTTGTCCTTGCATTGGGTTTTGCGAGCATCGCCCTTACAATTCCGGCATCACTCTTTTTCAAGATCACGCTGGCTTTCTTCTGGCTGCTGGCATTCGGATCAGCCACCCATGATATAGCGGCAGACGGTTTTTACATGCTCGGCCTGAACACCAACCAGCAGGCCAAGTATGTGGGCATCCGCAGCACCTTTTACCGAATTGCCACAATCACAGGGCAGGGCCTGCTTGTAATTCTTGCAGGATTCCTGGAAAGCTCTTCGGGCAGGGAGCCTGTCGAGCTCTTCATCGAGGCATCCCCCGGTTACTCAAAAACTGTCCTCGAGGTGCCACGTATTGCAGCTGCTCCGGAGAGCAAGGGCGAGATCTACTTTTTTATTGAACATGATTCTCTGAAGATAAGCACCCAGACTGTTGACAGGGACAGCCTGAATATTCTTCTTGATTCAATCAGAGCCTCCAACCTGGGTTACGGCTTTGTGCAGGCGGAGGAACAAAAAGTAAAGAATAAGGGGTGGTGGGCATCAAAGGTTTCAGAACCACTGGGTGAATGGATCAGTGAAAACTTCGGAGAGGAGAGAGGCAGCGTCGCTTCAGTGACCGGCAGTGTGGCGGTTGTACCGGTCAGACTGTCCGGATCACCCGATCCCGGGGAGAAGGTGGTCCTGAATACCGTCCTGAATAAGGGAGATAAGAGCATTGCCCTAATCCAGGGAGGTCATCTTGTCTTTAACGATTCGAACTGGGATAAACCGGCCTATATGATATTCCAGGCAGACTCCAAGCTTACCACTGGCACTTCAGTCAGTTATGAGGGGCTGTCGGGGAATATCCCGATGTCGTGGGCGGTGACATTCTTTGTCCTTGCCGGATTGTTCTTCGTTTTTAGTTTCTGGCACAGGTTTATCCTGCCGAGGCCGGATTCCGATGCACCCCGGGTAGATCTTAAACCCTCAGATGTTCTGCGGGAGTTCGGGCAGACATTCGCGACTTTCTTCAGGAAACCGCAGGTAGGGGTAGCCCTCTTCTTCATGCTTACATTCCGGTTCGCGGAAGCGCAGCTGCTGAAGCTTATCAATCCGTTCCTGCTTGACCCCATTGACAAGGGCGGGCTGGGGCTGACAACCGGCGAGGTCGGGTTGGTTTATGGAACAATCGGTATAATCGGTCTTACTCTCGGAGGTATCATAGGAGGCGTGGTGGCAGCTGCCGGCGGCCTGAAAAAATGGCTGTGGCCTATGACCCTTAGCATGCTGCTGACTGCAGCTACTTTCCTTTATCTGAGTTTTACCCAGACAGACAACCTGCTTATTATCAACATCTGTGTTTTTGTCGAGCAGTTTGGCTACGGTTTCGGGTTTACAGCATATATGCTCTACCTGATCTATTTCTCAGATGGAAAATACAAGACCGCCCATTATGCCATCTGCACCGGTTTCATGGCACTTGGAATGATGCTGCCCGGATTATTTGCGGGCTGGCTCCAGGAGCAACTGGGTTACAACCACTTCTTCCTCTGGGTGATGATCTGCAGCATAGTACCGCTGATTGCGGTCTCATTGCTCAGAATAGACCCTGCATTTGGTAAAAAAAGCACCAGATAGTACTGAAAATGATCACACTCCATGAATAAGGATCTGAGATTTGACAGCCTGCGGGCAGGGATGGAAGGTGATCTTTATACTGATAACACCCAACGGATCCTTTATGCCACCGACGCCTCCGCCTACAGGGAGATTCCGCTTGCAGTAACACGGCCCGGCAGTTTAGCCGACATAAAGAAGATAATTGCCTTTGCGCAGAGCGAAGGCACCTCGGTCATACCGCGAGGGGCAGGCACTTCGCTGGCAGGCCAGGTTGTGGGACCGGGTATTGTCATGGACATATCAAAGTATCTGAACCGCATCGTGGAGTTCAACCCTGAGGAGCGGTGGGTGGTGGTTGAGCCGGGTGTCATCCTGGCGGAGCTGAACCGCTACCTGGCACCCCACAGGCTTCAGTTCGGGCCTGAGACCTCAACAGCCAACCGCTGCTGCATGGGTGGCATGCTCGGGAACAACTCATGCGGGGCTCATTCGCTCATACACGGAAGTGTGAGAGACCATATCCTCGAGGTGAATGCCATTCTCTCCGACGGCTCGGAGGCACACTTCAGAGCCCTCACCAGCGAAGAGTTCAATGCCAGGTGCGACGGTGACATCGGGCTGCTTGAGACAAAAATCTACAGTAACCTGCGCGACATGCTCTCCGATAAGCGCAATGCAGAGGAGATCATACAGGAGTTCCCGCACCCGGACCTGCGGCGGCGCAACAACGGTTATGCCCTCGACTCCCTCCTGATGACGGATCCGTTCACAGGGAACGGAGAGAAGATAAACATATGCAGGCTCCTTGCAGGCTCAGAGGGAACGCTGGCCTTCACCACGTCCATGAAGCTGAACCTGGTGCCGGTGACGGAACATAAGACCGGGCTGCTGTGCGCCCACTTTGACAGCCTCCAGGATGCCGTCAGGGCAAACATCATCGCTCTGAAACATAATCCTGCTGCAATTGAACTCATTGATGACTATATCCTCAATTGCACGAAGAATAACATTGAACAGAGCAGGAACCGCTTCTTTGTGAAGGGCGACCCGAAAGTCATCCTCATAATTGAAATAACAAGGCCAACCCTGGAGGAGATAGAGCAGACAGCCGCCGCAATGCAGAGTGACATGCGCAGGGCCGGTTACGGCTTCCACTTTCCGCTTGTGACATCAGCCGATGAAATGGCAAGGGTATGGGATCTTCGCAAGGCGGGCCTCGGAGTACTGCTCAACATCCCTGGATCAAAGAAGAGCGTGCAGGTGATTGAAGACACGGCAGTGTTGCCTGAACTCTTCCCTGATTATATCGCCGAAGCGGTGCAGGTACTCGAAAAATACGGGCTGAGCTGCGCCTATTATGCACATATTGCCACTGGCGAGCTGCATCTCAGCCCGTTGCTCGACCTGAAGGACCCTGATGACATACGCACCTTCCACGGCCTGGCGGAGGATATCGCCAGGCTGGTGAAGAAGTACCGCGGCTCGCTCAGCGGCGAGCACGGCGATGGCAGGCTGAGGGGCGAGTTCATCCCGCTGATGCTGGGAGCCCATAACTACGGCCTCCTGAAGGAGATCAAGAAGACATGGGACCCCGGCGGTGTATTCAACCCCGGCAAGATCACCGACACACCTCCCATAACTGATAACCTGAGATACACTGCAGGCGTTATCAACCGCGTGCCGGGCCTCGTCTTTGAGTTCCCGGAGGAGGAGGGGCTGCTCTATGCAACAGAGAAGTGCAGCGGCTCAGGCGACTGCCGGAAGAGCGCCCTCGTGGGAGGCACCATGTGCCCCACGTTCATGGCAACAGGCGATGAGGACAAATCGACCCGCGCCAGGGCAAACATCCTCAGGGAGTTTCTTACACGATCGGACAGGAAAGAGCGCTTTGACCACGATGAGATATACCGGGTCATGGACCTCTGTCTCTCATGCAAGGCTTGCAAGTCGGAGTGCCCCTCCAATGTAGACGTGGCAAAGTTCAAGGCCGAGTTCATGCAGCACTGGTATGACATCCACCATGTGCCCTTCCGCTCATGGCTGATAGCATGGCTGCCAAGGCTTTATGCGCCCGGCATGATGGTACGCCCGGTAACAAATTTTCTAACGGGCACCTCGCTGTTCAAGCGGTTGATAGGATTCTCTGTCAGGCGCCCGATACCGGCACTCTCAAAGACCACCCTCAGGGCATGGGACAGACGGCGTGGCAGCAGGAGTGCCGCGGTCATCAGCAAAAGTGCCGCGGTCAACAGCAAAAGTGCCGCGGTCAACGGCAAAAAGGGCACAGTGTGCCTTTTTGCCGACGAGTTCACCAACTATAACGAGAGTGACATAGGCATAAAAGCCGTGATGCTGCTTGACAAGCTTGGCTATGAGGTCACCATCCCGCGTCACAAGGAGAGCGGACGCACATTCCTCTCCAAGGGCATGCTGAGGTCGGCACGTAAGATTGCAATTAGCAATATCCTGATGCTCAGGGATAAAGTATCGGATGACACCCCGCTGATAGGCATAGAACCATCGGCTCTGCTCACCTTCCGTGATGAGTATCCTGAGATTGCCGGCAGCGCCCTTGCGGGCGATGCCAGAGCCATCGCCCGCAATGCCTTCCTCCTTGAGGAGTTCATCTGCCGTGAGATTGACAGGGGAAACATCTCAGCAGAGCAGTTTACTGATCAACCCCTGAAGGTGCTTCTTCACGGCCACTGCCAGCAGAAAGCTATTGCTTCCACCAGGCCAACCATCCGGATGCTCTCTCTTCCCGTTAACTACCGGGTTGAAGAGATCAACGACGGCTGTTGCGGCATGGCCGGCGCCTTCGGCTATGAAAAGGAACACTATGACCTCAGCATGAAGATAGGCGAGATGGTGCTCTTCCCTGCCGTACGCGGCGCAGAAACAGACACAGTCATAACCGCACCCGGAACATCATGCCGCCATCACATTGCTGACGGCACAGGCAGAAATGCAGTACATCCTATAGAGGTGATGTATGACGCTCTTATAAAATAACGAAGGAAAATTAAAACAAGGAAACATGAATACTGCAGGGTTTAGCAAGGTTGAACAGACATTCTTTGACCGTTCAGGGAGGAAAAAGATGACGGCAAAACTGCCATATCTGGTGGTGAAGAATTTTCCTAACCTCGGGTTGCTCACCGCACTGAGGTTCCTCGAGTGGGTAGCCGATCATCCTGATGGAGTCATCAGCCTTCCTACAGGCAAGACCCCTGAGTATTTTATCAAATGGACACAGTACCTTCTTAATAACTGGGATAACCCGGAGGCACGGAAGATCAGGGAAGATAACGGCCTGTTCCTGAAAGATAAACCGTCACTGAGAGGTCTCCATTTTGTTCAGATCGATGAGTTTTATCCCATCAATCCACGCCAGCACAACAGCTTCTTCGACTATGTCAGCAAGTATTACATCGATGGATTCGATCTTGATCCTGCAAAGGCGCTGCTGATAAACACCGAGGAGATAAGGCTTGCGGAAGGCAGACACTATTCTGAGGTCTTCCCTGATAATCTGATTGACCTCAGCCTACGTAACAGGGAGGCCCTCAATCCCGTCGAAAAGCTGCAGCAGGCTTCGATCTTCCTGATTGATAACTGGTGTACCGGTTATGAGAAGAAAATCCGCGCCCTGGGAGGAATTGGATTCTTTCTAGGAGGCATAGGTCCCGACGGCCACATAGCGTTTAACACAAGGGGCAGTGATCACAACTCAGCAACCAGGCTCACGGCCACCAACTTCGAGACACAGGCAGCGTCGGCCGGCGACCTCGGAGGCATTGAGGTTTCGCGTACGAGACTGGTGATAACAATCGGTCTTGGAACCATAACCTTCAACCCGGATGCGGTGGCCATCATCTTCGCCGCCGGTGATGCTAAGGCTCACGTGGTAAAGAAGGCCCTGGAAAACGGTCCCGACAACCTTTACCCTGCGACTGTTCTTCAGGCCTGCCCTAATGCACGTTTCTACATTACTGAGGGCGCCTCGGTGCAGTTGCATGATACGATAGAAAGATATTACCGTGACAGCGAATGGACATTCGAAAAGACAGAGAGAGCTGTCTTCGAACTGTGCCAGAGAATTGAAAAATACGCACACAAACTGGTTCCGGAAGACCTGGAGAACGATGAGTACTGTTCGCTGATACCTGACCTGAGCCTCGGGAGGGTCAATGATGTAATTGAATCAACCAAGCGTAAGATTGAGGCAGGACTAAGGAGGGAGCGAAACGCCACATTCTTTCATACCGGCCCGCATCATGATGATATAATGCTTGGTATTTTCCCGGCTATTATTCCCCAGTTGAGGGAGATATCTAACAAATTTCATTTCTCGGTGCTGACATCGGGCTTTACAGCCGTCACCAATACAATGCTTCTCGGACTGCTTGAAGAGACGCTTCGCCTGATATCAATTGACAAGATCCAGATGCTTGGCTATCCTGATTTTTTTGAGGCAGGATATAAATTCAAGTGGGACAAGGATGTGAGCCATTACCTCGACAAGGTGGCTGACAAGGATGCGGCAGGAAAGCTCAGGGGCGTTTGTCACAGGATAGTCAGAGCGATGGTGGAGATCTACAAGGTTGGTTCAAAGGATGAACTGGAGGCGCAGATCCGGAAAAACATCGATCTGATTAATTCCAGCTACAGCGGCGAAAAGAATCCTCCCGACATCCAACAGCTTAAGGGGATGTTGCGGGAGTTTGAGGAGGAGCTGGTGTGGGCCCATTACGGTGTCCCGGTCAGAAATATTGAGCATCTGAGACTGGGGTTCTATACCGGTGATATCTTCACGCAACAGCCTGACCGTAACCGTGATGTGGAACCGATCCTCAAGTGTCTCAGGCGCATTCAGCCAACTGTAATCAGCCTCGCTTTTGACCCTGAAGGGTCTGGCCCGGACACACATTACAAGGTGCTGCAGGCAATTGCCGAGGCATTGAGGCAGTGGAGCCTTGAGAAGGATCTCTCAGAACTGAGAATTATCGGATACCGTAATGTCTGGTTCAGATTTTTGCCCTTTGAAGCCAACGTATTTGTGCCTGTCTCACTGAATTCAATGGCTGTATTGAACCAGTCGTTCCGCGACTGTTACGTCAGTCAGGTCAATGCCTCGTTCCCGAGTCCTGCGTATGACGGACCGTTCAGTGATCTCTCGCAACAGGTGTGGGTTGAGCAGTTCAAGCAGGTGCAGCTGATCCTGGGCAAGGACTTCTTCTACGAGAATGAGAGTCCGAAGATCAGGGGCACGCATGGTATGGTCTACTATAAGGAGATGTATATCAATGAGTTTCTGCAGCATGCCCGTGAGCTTGAAAAAAGCGTCGAGGGTGAGATGCAGCTCTGAGTCCTCCGGCCGGGAAACTGGCGCGCGCACGCGGGGTGTAGTGAGCTGAATGCAAGAGGCTTCAGCTTATACGCCAGCAAGTTAGTACTTTGCCTGATCTGCCCCAGGGCAATTAATCGTACAGGAAATATTTCGATGCGGTCTTTCTGAATCCCGGGATGTCATTGGTCCATAGTCCCATGATATCGCTCACCCTGAATGATTTTGTGAAAGCCTTTCTCACTTCATCTGTGCCGCATACCTTGTCGAACATCGAGTGCCGCGAGGGGTCGCACATCTCAAACAGGTTCTTGTCGGGCCATAGGCTGTGAGCCTCCTGCATGATGTAGAACTGCAGCAGGGAGAGCGGGGCGACGGATGGATCGGTCAGGTGGATCTGCACGCCGTGGACCATTTTCCCCTGAAGTGTGCTGTAATAGGGTTTGTAATGGATTGGTCTGAAAATCACTCCGGGGAGGCTCAGGTTGTTCAGTCTTCCTGCCAGTGTGTCTGCGTTTATCCACTCTGCTGCAAAGGTCTGGAACGGTATTGTATAGCCAACCCCGATGCTGACGGCATAGAGTTCACCGGCTATCCCGGTTGCGGGATAGAACAGCGGAGAGTCCTTGTGGGGTACATGCGGTGACGATAAAACCCATGGCAATCCTGTCTCCTCGAAATACATTATTCTTGACCAGCCGCTCATCTTCACAACCCGGAGGTCGCATTTCACTCCGTTAGCCAGCATGCCTTCCCCGTTAAGGAGCATGGCAAGCTCGCCAACCGTAAGGCCATGTATATAAGGTATGGCAAACTGGCTTACGAAAGAAAAGAATCCCGGCCTGGTGATGGCGCCTTCCATGCGTATACCACCCAGAGGGTTGGGTCTGTCGAGCACAACCACGGGGATGTTGTTCTCCGCCGCAGCCTCCATCAGAAGACCCATGCTGCTGATAAAGGTGTATGACCTGGAACCGATATCCTGGATGTCATACACGATTATGTCAATACCCTGCAGCATCTCTTTCGTGGGCTTGCGCGTCTTCCCGTAGAGGCTGTAAACCGGCAGACCGGTTGACGGATCCTTTTCAGAATCAATATATTCACCCGCAGTGAACTCGCCCCTGACACCGTGCTCAGGACCGTACAGGGCAACAAGCTTCACATCCGGAGCATTGAAAAGGATATCAACAGTTGACCTCAGGTAGCGGTCAACGCCGGTCGGATTGGTGACCAGACCCACTCTTTTTCCCTTCAGGATGGCAAAATTGTCCCTCATCAGGTTCTCGAGGCCGGACTCAACCATCTGGCCCTTCAGCACTCCGGTGAACGCAACGGTAAGTACCAGGACCATCCCTGATCTGACGGCTTGATTAAATAATGTCTTCATATACTGCATATTAAGTTGTCGGTAATAATCTGTTTTCTACTGTTCATGAATTGTGCCCGGGTAACTCAGTAACGGTTTGTGCCGTTTATACATGCAAAATTCATCTTTCAAAGTAAATAAATTCGTTCATCTATTGACTTGAATATGATTAATTTTTAATTTTGGATTTGTAAGATGTAATACAACTTTCATGAAATCCTTAAACTACCTTATCCTCTTAGTATGTGTGATTCAGCTGGCGGGATGTCAGAATAAAGAGGTTCCTTCTGACTTGCAGGAACAGCTTGATTCAATCGCAGCTGTAATGGTGCCCCAGCACGGAGAATCCCTTTGTGACATTAACATTGTCATGGGAGAGGACGGACTCCTGATTGCAAAAGGTGAAACGAACCTGCCGCAGGCAAAGGAAGAGATACTTGCAATGCTTGGCAAATCGGGTTACGCTT
>JBGSLG010000094.1:0-40377 GCA_041740815.1 Bacteroidales bacterium | reverse complement strand
TTTATCTGACGTTAAGTCTGAGAGCTTATGACCTTCAATAATTCACCCATACCGGTTGGTTTTTAAGCAAATTACGGAATTAATAAAAATCACAATTAGAATGTGGTCCCATAAGACAAATCTAAGGGACCTTCAGACTTTCGACTTTAAGGACTTTGGACGGGACTGAAGTCTGCCGGCTGCTGACTGTGGACTTAAAAAAAGAGGGACAACTTTACAGTTGCCCCCCAGCCTTCCTTTTCAGACAGTTTTAAATTTCAGAAAATCAAATGGCTATCTTGTTTTCTGAAGAGGTTCCGGTGAATATTTTAAAACCTGGACTTTCTCTTGCCGGCAACGAGACATATACCGAGGTGCCTCCGGCATCGTTGGGTTCAACCCTTATCTTACCCTCCAATGCTGAAATAAGATTTCTGGCCAGGATTAAACTCATAGCGGAATAGGTATCCTGACTGTCGGAATGTTGGATTTCAGGATTGTCGGAAAGCAGCAGATCACTGCTTCGTTGGAAATCCTGGCCAGAATCTTTTACATAGAATGTTATTGTATCGTTGTTGAATGTACACCCTACCTTGATAAACCCTGAAAAAGTATTGTCGAGTGCATTTCGGAACAAATTGTTGACGATTCTTATTGTCCTTGCTGTATCGAGCCTCAGCCTCAGCTTGTCAGGAAGATTATCCTCCTGGATCAGAACCAGATTGTCTTTGCCCTTTTTCCTCATTAAAACCCTGAAATCTGAGGTCAGTGACTCGAACAGTTTTGTGGCGTCTGTCTCCCTGAGGTCTTCCCTGGCTGATCCTGCTTCAAGAGCAGCAGTATCAAAGAAGTTTTCAAATAACCCCATCAATTGCTCGCATGAGGTGATGATCTGCTCTGAGAACTCACGTTTTTCATTTTCACTGAAGCGCGTGTTGTTCATCAGGTATGAGAAGGCAACGATGGAGTTCATCTGTGTCCTTACCTCATGTGATACACCTGCGAGTATTTTTGGCTTGTTTATCATCTGGTTCATTTTTTTCTGCCCTGCCGCCGCTGTCAGACTTGTCTCCCTGTAGGCATTACGAAGTAACTCGAACATATGAACAGAATGAAGTCGGATTGATTGCTTATCTTAATTTGCGTACCAGTCTGGCAGCCTGTTTGCCATAACGGCTTTTTGAAGCTGCAATTGCCTCGAACTGTCTCACGGCTTTGTCATTATTGTCTGTCATCATGTAACAGAGTCCCAGGTACCAGGCAGCATCCTCAAGATAGAGGTTGTCATTGTGCTCTATCACCTTTGTGAATGACCCGCTGGCCAATGGATAATTGCTAACCTCCATGTTCGCCATGCCATGCATGAAGACTGATTCCATGTTATCCTGTTCACTGACTATTAACTGCTCAAGGAAGCCAATGGCTTTATCATATTCCCTTGCGGAATACGATGCAATGGCATTCTCCATCAGTGTATTGCCAGAACTGACAGCTGACCTTGCCGCACCCGGAGTCTCGTACCGGACATAATTGGCCGAATACAGGTCATCACTGGAAGCAGTCGGTCTGACTGTAAGATATAAAGCAGTTGAGATTACTGCCACAAGAAGTATTGCTGCAGCATAACTGGCTGTTTTTAAAGCGGTACGGTGTATTGCTCCCGGTGTGCGCTTCTTCATGGCGATAACACCAAGCTTTGCTCTCAGCTCAATTATCTCCCTGTCTGCCAGTATCTCATCCGTCCTTTGCCTGAGATGCACCTCCCGGGCCAGCTTCGGGTCATTTTTCATCTCCCCTTTAAGCCATTCCGACTCAGCCTTGCCGGCCGAACCGGCGAGGAAGTCCTCAATTGTGTTGTTGACATTAATTGTCTTCATCTTCTGTTGTATTATTTCACACTTATAAAAAACTATCAATCAAATAGTTAATTACAGTTTGCATTATGCCTTCCCCTGCACTGCCTTCAACATGCACGCATGTTGCCTGTAAGGTTCAGGTTAATCTGCGAATGGCAGATGTACCTGTGCTGGATATATCTTTTGGCCGGATACCCGGCTCAGGAATCTCAATTACACTTCAATGATCACCGGAGGCCTGGTAGGGTTGGTATCGTTATCAGTTTTTCCGCCGTTTCCGCCACGAATGTTAATCATCTCTTCATTTGAAAGAACAAATTCTGTAAAGGTTGAAATTGTCAGGGTTTTCATGTCTTGGGTTTATTTGTTATGAATTCAGGGTTTGATTTCGCTTCTATACCGTACATGTCAGAAAAATGCCTTTTGTGACACGAAAAAATCAATTATTTTTCAAAAAAAATGCAACAAATTGATATTCAATGCTGTATAAATTCAAAAAACCCACCCTCAGGGTAATGGATTGTTTTATACATTTACCACCGGAAAGAAAGAAGAACCACGCTGATGAGTCTGAGGGCATACATTCTCATGTATTTGTTATTGTTTACGGCATTCTCTGACACGTCAGCTTCGGATGCGGTATCCTTTTATCAGGACGCCAGTGCCGGCCTGACCCGTGATACAGACTCGTTTTCCCTTACCCGTCTCAATGAAGAGCTCCTTGCGGTAATGGAGATTGACAAAACTGCGCCTGAAGCCACGGTTCTTGCTTTATCCATTGATTCCGTTCTCTCTTCAGGCAGGGTTACTGATACATTAGTACTTTCAGATTCCCATTATATTCTCGGGCACTATCATCTTAACAACAGCAGATACAACAGGGCATCGGATCATTTCTACGTTTCGGTGGCTTACAGGGAAAAAATGGGCCTGAGAGACCGCAGGTATGCACTGGGCCTGACCAACAACGCCGTCGCCCTCCTAAGGGCAGGAGATTATCCGCGTGCTTACGATCAGGGTCTGAGGGGTCTAGAGGCCAGGAGAGCTGTCTCGGGAAGCGACTCATCGGTTCTGGCAGGTAACTATCTGAACCTCTCGAGTATATGCCTTGAGATGAATGACACTGACAGAGCCGTCGGGCTGGCTGAATCAGGACTTACCCTGGCAAAGGCCTATCCTGCTAAAATCACCCCGAAAATAAAGGCTGATCTGTACCAGGTAATCGGACTGAGTCTTTACCGAACCTCGGAATATACCAAGTCGCTGGTTTACTGTCGCGAGGCACTCCGCCTGTACGAGTTGGACGATGCCGCCAGTCTTGACTCAAAACTATTGATTCTTAATACCATTTCTCAGCTCTACAGGCGCCTCGGTCAGCCTTCCGAGGCCGAGTCCTATCTCAGGAGGGGACTCGCGCTCAGAACAGGCGGGAATATCAGGGATAAGTTCATTATTTATATAAACTATGCAGATTTCCTTGCTGAGAGCGGGCGCAAGAACGAAGGCGAAAAGGTTCTTACTGATGGTATCGCCAGTGTAAGCAGAGAATTCGGCATGAGCAGCCGCGAGTACTGTATGATGCTGGCATCGGCCGGTGATTTTGTCAACCGGACCTCCGGTGACTCCGGTCGCGCGATTGAGATATACGGCGGTTGCATGCCGTATCTTGAGAACCATCCCTGGGATGTCTCCATGAAAAAGTACATCCTGGTCAAGTATGCTGAGACCCTTCTTGACGCAGAAATGTACGAACGGGTTCTTGAGGTCAGCAATGAATTCCTTGTCGGATCTCCCGTCGGGAAAGCCGGCATTACATCATCAGACCGCGAGATAACCTTTTCGGAAGATGACCTCCAGATGCTGTACATGCGTTACAGGGCGCTCAATGCCATAGCACAAAGGAACGGAAGCACCGATAATCTCAGGGATGCAGTTGCAACAGGCAGGATGCTCGTATCTCTCTATGACCGGAAGAGGCTGGAGATGAGTGAGGAGGAGAGCCGGATCAGTCTCAGCGCCTACTCCAGGGATATTTATACAGGGATGATTGGAAACTACACTGACCTTTATGAGAAGACCCGTGACCGTGAATCGCTTGAAGGTCTCTTTGAGTTTTCTGAGAGGAGCAAGGTGGCAGGATTTCTTGCTTCCATGAGAGAGCTTAACGCCGCTAGGTTTTCCCTGCCGGCGGGACTCGCAGGGGTTGACAATGAGATAAGACAGAAGATAGGCTTTTACCGCGAACTGATTGACAGTGAACGGGCCAGGACATTGCCTGACTCCCTGCGCATTGCCACCTGGGAGAGCGTAACATTCCGGCTTCTGAGATCACGTGACTCTCTTGTGAGTGTTTTTGAGGAGAGCTACCCGTCGTACTACAACCTGAAGTACAGGAATGAAGTTACTCCGCTGAACGAGGTCCCCGGCGTTATCGGCAAGAAATCGAACCTCCTGAGTTATGTTCTGACAGAGGATAAGCTCTTCATCTTTGTAACAAACAGCAGGAGGACTGAGATAATTACGCGCGACATTGATTCCACCTTTTTCTCGTCGTTGCACCGTTTCAGGAGTATGCTCTCCGTCTACCCGGCAACAACGGATGTCAGGCAGCCCTTTAATGAATTCATGGATCTGGCGTATCAACTCTACAGGATACTGCTTGAGCCTGCAGTACCTTACCTGAAGGGAGATAAGATCATAATTTCACCTGACAACATCCTTTCATATCTTCCCTTCGAGACCCTGGTTACCGAGGCATTTCGAAGTCCGGAGCTCTTATACCGCGAGGCGCCTTTCGCTCTTAAGAAGTACCGTTTCTCGTATATATACAGCGTCACCCTCTCATCGGAGACGCAGGAGCGAAGCCGCAGCCTGCACAATAATCTCATTGCCTTTGCCCCATCGTATGACGGATTGGAGCTGGCTGACTCACTGCTTGCCTCGTGGCCTGATCTGAGGGGCGAGATAAGGAGCCTTCCGTATGCGGCACTGGAGTCTGAGGATGCTGTTGAACAATGCGGTGGTGTAGCATATCTTGCCGGCGAAGCAACTGAGGAGACGTACAAGAGGGAGGCCGGAAAATACGATATTATTCACCTGGCAATGCACACGCTGATCAATGACCAGGACCCGGCCTATTCGAAAATGATCTTCTCTGCCCCGCCGGACGGTACTGATGACGGCATGCTCAATACATACGAGGTTTACAGCGTACCGGTAAATGCAATGATGGTAGTACTCAGTTCCTGCAACACAGGAGTCGGGAAACTGATTAACGGAGAGGGAATACTGAGCCTCGCACGGGGGTTTCTCTATGCCGGCAGCAGGTCGGTTGTGATGTCTATGTGGGCTGTTGAAGACAAATCAGCGTCGGAGGTAGTACGCTCCTTTTACAAGAACATGCGTACCGGCCAGACAAAAAGTTCGGCTCTGCGAAGTGCCCGTCTCAGGTTTCTGAGGTCAGCCGACCAGGGACGATCACATCCCTATTACTGGTCCGCGCTGGTTATTTTCGGTGATGATACGCCCCTCTGGTTCAACCGGATCAAACTCTACACCGGCCTCCTTGTACTGCTGATGACAGTGGCCATTCTCGTTGCAGCAATCTATAAGGGCCCCAGATCCTGATACTCGGGGTCAGTCTTGATGATCTCCATCAACGCCTCCTTGCACAGATACTTCTTTCTCCTGGCGTAGGCTTCGTTCTTCAGTCCCATTGTGCGGGCTATCTCCTCGTAAGTGTGACCCTCGCTGAAGAGGTTAATCACCATCCGGCAATCATCCCTGAGCAGTGCGAAGGAGCGTGTGACGATCCGTTCGAGGGTGGCACCGGCAAAATCATCAGTCTCATCCGGTTCGGCCGGGTCGGTCTCAAGTGAGGTCATGCGCGACCGGTAACGGAGCTGTGCGTTCCATACATTCCTGGCTACTCCGAAGAAATAACCCTTCAGGTCGGTAGTAAGTTTGAAACCCTCTCCGGTAACCTGTTTGTACAGTATGACCACTGTCTCCTGGAGCACGTCATTGACGTCATCATCAGATCCGCTGTTCTTCCTCAGGTGATCTCTGATAACCTCATAGTATGCATCATAGAGGTAGGTAAGAATGCGGCTGTCCTGCTTCCTGATACCATCAATGATGTCACTGTCCGGATACTTCCTGAATAATCCCAAGCAAGAGGTTTAATTGGCAAATATAGCATTTCCGCAATCGATTTAAGTAAAATGTCCTGTCAGCACTTTTGCGGCGGGGCCTCATCGGGGAGTCAAAATATCAATATATTTACATTGCCTTAAACCCCTTCTCACGGTGTGATATGACTTATCCGTTTGTCAGACAATATGATGCAATGGACTGCGGACCGGCATGCATAAGCATGGTGGCTTTGTGGCACGGCAGGCGTGTATCCCTGGAGACCATCAGGAAACGTTCATGGATCACCCGTGAGGGCGTTTCATTGCTGGGCCTCAAGTCTGCTGCCGAGAGCATGGGGTTTACAGCGGTGGGAGTGAAGGTACCCTTCAACAGGCTTCATGGGGAAATTCCCCTGCCATGTATCGTGCACTGGCAGCAGAACCACTTTATCGTGGTAAACAGGGTCTCGGAAAAGAAGGTCTGGGTAAGTGATCCCGCCATTGGAAGGGTGAAGATGACCCATGAGGAGTTCCTGAAGGGATGGGGCTCCGCGGAGGTGGACGGCGAGACGGCAGGTATGGCCCTGCTGCTGGAGCCCGGCGAGGCCTTCGAGGCTCTGGAGAATGATCCGCCGCCTAAGGGAGGGTTCGAATTCCTGCTCCCATACCTTAAGCCTTACAAGAAGCAAATTCTCATACTCATTGCCGGTCTAATAGCAGGCAGCGCCATCCAGCTGGTTTTCCCCTTCCTGACCCAGGCTATAATCGACCGGGGTATAGCAGACAGTGATATCCGCCTGATTTACCTTATCCTGGCCGGTCAGCTTGCATTGATTCTCGGACGCCTTGCTGTTGAGTTCACGCGCGGGTGGCTGCTGCTGCACCTGGGATCAAAACTGAATATCACCATTGTCTCTGACTTCCTCGCGCGTCTGATGAATCTGCCAATAGCGTACTTCGACACCAAGCTGAACGGCGATATTCTGCAGAGGATAGATGACAACACCCGGATTGAGAACTACCTCACCTCCTCCAGCCTGGCCATACTCTTCTCCCTGTTCAATTTTGTGATCTTCGGGGTGGTGCTGGGCATCTACAGCCTTGCGGTGCTGCTGGTGTTCCTTGCTGGGACGACTCTTTACATACTCTACGTCACCCTCTTCATGCCGTCGCGCGAGCGGCTTGACAACACAAGGTTCATGCAGATGGCCGAGGCCGGCAACAAGATGATCAATATCGTCAATGGCATGCAGGAGATAAAGCTGGCAGGAAGTGAAGCCACCAACAGGCGCGAATGGGAGGGGCATCAGAAGGAGATTTACCGTACCCGTATTGAGGGACTGAGAATACTCCAGTTTCAGGCAGCGGGAGGCACACTCATTCACGAATCTGCCAACATATTCATCACGGTTATTTCCGCAACCCTCGTCATAAACGGTTCAATGACTCTTGGCATGATGCTCGCCGTACAGTTTATAACAGGCCAGCTCAACGGACCTGTCTCACAGATAGTCAACTTCATGAGGGCAACTCAGGATGCGAGGATCAGTCTTGAACGCCTGGCGGAGGTGCATGCAATGGAGACGGAAGAACAAAGCAGCGAAACAGTCGTTGCCGCGATGCCCCGTACGGTGAATATTACTGTCAGTGATCTCTCTTTCAGATATGAAGGACCCGGATCACCCTGGGTTTTCAAGGACCTGAACATGATGATCCCTGCCGGCAAGATCACCGCCATTGTGGGTGAGAGCGGGTCAGGCAAGACAACACTGCTTAAACTGCTGATGGGATTTTACAGGCCCACCGAAGGCTCAATCATGATTGACGGAATGAAACCGGAGGAGATAAGTGTATCGTCCCTCAGAAAGGCCACGGGTGTAGTGATGCAGGAAGGGTACATCTTTCCGGATACAATCCTCGGTAATATTGCTCCGGGAACAGATGAGCCTGACATGGACCGGGTACGTCAGGCCGTCAGCGTTGCCAGCCTCAGGTCGCTGATTAACACCCTGCCGGCTGGCCTGATGACAAGGGTGGGTCAGGGAGGACACGGTCTGAGTCAGGGACAGAAACAGAGGATACTCATTGCGAGGGTGGTCTATAAAGAGCCTTCGCTGCTTCTTCTTGATGAGGCCACCAGCGCCCTTGACGCATCCAACGAAAGAATGATTGTGGAAAATCTTGCCGGCTTCTATGCCGGCAGAACAGTGGTCATTGTTGCCCACAGGCTCAGTACGGTAAGACATGCCGATATGATAGTGGTGCTTGACAAAGGCAGGGTCTCCGAATCAGGGACGCATGAAGAACTGACCCGGATGAAGGGAACATATTATAAGCTGATCAGAGATCAGCTGGAAATGGGTAAGTGATCAGACTACGATTTCCTGCCTGAATAGGGCTCGTAGTCATCAGGCTGAACTGAGAGACTGTTCTTCTCCAGGGGTTTTGCCGTGCCGGGGAAAGGTGACTTTCCCTTCTTGCCGGCATACTTGCGGTACAGGCTGAGACCTGCCACTACAGACATTGCTGCCAGAATTATAATATCCTTCTTTTCCATTGCTTGATAGACTGAGATAGCACTGTCAAAGTTACGCATTTTAGTCTTTAGCAATAAACATGGGTCATTTAAATGATGTATTGGTTTGAGTTTTACCAATAATCCATTATTTTCGTGGTTTGAAAAAAGGGGGGTGCTGTATTGCATTCGCCTTTGTAACTTACTGAAGAAAAAGGATTCGTGATGACTACAAAAGATCCGAAAGACTCTGTTCATGATGAACAATTCGATGGCGAAGCAAAAGCTGTTGAATCTACGGAAGAGACTGTGAATGAAATGGCTGCATCAGATCCGCCGGCCGACGAAGTTGAGGCGTGTCACGATGTTTCAAAGCCTGAAGCTGATGCAAGTGCAGAAAAGCACGTAAAAATTGAGAAGAAGGAAATCGCCGGAGAGGATATAACTTCTGATGAACCGGAAACCGGTGATGAGCCTGTGACTGCAGGTGAAGCTGCAGCTCCAGAAGCAGAAACAGCTGATGCTGATGCTGATGCTGAGGTGGAAGAGGCTGCTGAAAAAGCCGGCAGTGAGGAGTCAGGTGAGTCAGCTGAGGAGAAAACCGCACCTGCAGAGTCAGAGGAGGAGGAAACCTCAGAGTCAGACCCTGATCATGAGGAATCGCCTGAGGCAGAGTCAGATGAAGAGGAATCCCATGATACAAAGTCATCAGGTGAGGAATCGACTGAGGCAGAGCATGAGGAAGAACATGTCAATTATGATGATATTGAGCTTCCCCCGGTTGATTACAGCGGTTTTTCAAGGAAAGAGCTGCTGGAAACTCTTACCCTCATCGTAGAAAACAGGCCACCCGCGGAAATATTTGATGACGTAAACAGGATCAAGGAGCTGTTTTATAAGAAGACCAAGACTGAATTCAATGAGAAGAGGCTGAACTTTGCAAAGGAGGGAGGCAATATTGATGAATACAGGCCCGAACCCGATGAGCTCGAAAACAGTATCAAGATCATCCTTGAGGCATACCGGGTCAAAAAGACTGACTTTAACAGGGTACAGGAGAGTGAGAAGCAGGAGAACCTGCGCAAAAAGCTGCATATAATTGATCAGATAAAGGAACTCGTTAACCGGGAAGAAGCCATCAATAAGACCTTCCAGGAGTTCCGCAACCTGCAGAACGAATGGCACTCAACGGGTATTGTGCCGCAGGTAGCACTAAAGGACCTTTGGGAGAACTACCACCACAGTGTGGAGATGTTCTATGATTACATCAAGATCAACCGTGAACTCAGGGACCTCGATCTCAAGAAGAACCTTGAGGCCAAGATAGTTCTTTGCGAGAAGGCCGAAGAGCTGCTTCTTGAACCCAATGCTGTCACTGCATTCAAGCTCCTCCAGGATTATCACAACAACTGGCGGGAGATAGGCCCGGTACCCCATGAGACCAAGAATGATGTGTGGGAAAGGTTCCGGGAAGCCACCTCGAAAGTCAACAAGAGGCATCATGAGTTTTTCGAGAAGCAGAAGGATGATCAGAAGCACAATTTCGATGCAAAGACAGCTCTCTGTGAGAAGGCTGAGGAGATAGCTTCAGGCGAGATCCTCACATTCGCTGATTTCAAGGAAAAATCAGAGGCTATAATCGAGTGCCAGAAGCTGTGGAGAACAATCGGCTTCGCGCCCAAGAAACACAATAACAAGATATACCAGCGGTTCAGGACCGCATGCGATACATTCTTCGAAAAGAAACGTGCATTCTTTGCTGAAAGCAAGGATATCCAGGTAAAAAACCTGCAGCTCAAGACCGAGCTCTGCATGAAGGCCGAGGCTCTCCAGGAGAGCACCGACTGGAAGGATACCTCGGAGATGCTCATAAGGCTGCAGAAAGAGTGGAAGGAGATAGGCCCGGTTCCAAAAAAATATTCCGAAAAGATCTGGAAGCGCTTCCGTCTGGCATGTGACACCTTCTTTACCCATAAGTCGGAATATTTCCAGGGCAGGGATACCTCGTATGAGGACAACCTCAATGCCAAGCTTGCCATTCTGCAGGAGATAGAGGCATTTGATCCGGGTAATGACCCCAGGGCGGCTTTTGAGAGGCTTAAGGATATCCAGAAGCACTGGACTGAGATAGGATATGTTCCATTCAACCGCAAGGAAGAGATTGCACGCCGGTACAAGGAGTCACTTAATAAGCAGTTTGACAAGCTTAAGCTCGATGATGCGGATAAAAATATCCTCAGGTACAGAAGCAAGGTTGACAGCGCCCTCTCAAACCCGCGTGCAGCCAGAAAAGTGCGGAACGAAAGGGAGAAATTCTTCAGTAAGATCAAGCAGCTTGAGAGTGACATTGTTCTCTGGGAGAACAATATAGGCTTCTTCGCCAAGTCGGCCAACGCTGACACAATGATCAAAGAGGTCAGGGAGAAAATAGAGGATGCACGAAGGAACATAAAGCTCCTTGAAGAAAAGGTTAAGCTGATTGACAGTTCCATGTATGAAGAATAGTCTTCTTGTATCCGTTAATGCATAATTAAGATAACTGTGACTGAGGTAAAGTATATTTTCGTGACCGGAGGGGTTACCTCCTCTCTGGGCAAAGGAATCATTTCAGCATCACTGGCCAAGCTCCTTCAGGCCCGGGGCTACTCCGTCACAATTCAGAAACTTGATCCTTACATAAATGTTGATCCCGGCACCCTCAATCCTTATGAGCACGGTGAATGTTATGTCACCAGTGACGGTGCCGAGACCGATCTTGACCTGGGGCATTATGAGCGTTTCCTCAATGCACCTACCTCACAGGCAAACAATGTCACCACGGGCAGGATTTACCAGTCGGTTATTAACAAGGAGCGCAAGGGCGATTACCTTGGCAAAACTGTACAGGTGATCCCCCACATCACTGACGAGATCAAGCGGCGCATAAAGATGGTTGGCTCGGGAGGCAAGTTTGAGATAGTCATCACCGAGATTGGAGGTACTGTCGGCGACATTGAGTCGTTGCCATATATTGAAGCTGTCAGGCAGCTGAGGTGGGAGCTTGGTCCGCAGAATTGCATTGTGATTCATCTTACGCTGGTGCCTTACCTTCACGCATCAGGGGAGCTCAAGACGAAGCCCACGCAGCATTCGGTAAAGATGCTTCTTGAAGAAGGAATACAGCCTGACGTACTGGTTCTGCGCACTGAGCGCAGCCTCACCGAGGACGTGAGGAGGAAGGTTGCCCTCTTCTGTAACGTCGAGCCGGGAGCAGTGGTTGAGTCGATAGACGTCTCAACCATTTACGAAGTCCCGATAAGAATGCAGCAGGAGATGCTTGATCTGACTGTCCTGCGTAAGCTCGCGCTCTCGCCAGGCCATGATCCTGTCCTCGATGAGTGGAAGGAGTTCCTCCATAAGCTCAAAAACCCGGCACACAGGGTCAGGATAGCCCTGGTAGGCAAATATGTAGAGCTGGCTGATGCGTATAAATCAATTTCTGAGGCCTTTATCCACGCCGGCGCAGCTAACGAAACAGCGGTTGATCTGACCTTTATTCACTCTGAAGAGATTGATGAGGAGAACTACCGGAGCAAGCTGGCAGGTTATGACGGTATAGTTGTGGCGCCAGGGTTCGGATCAAGGGGAATTGAGGGGAAGATTCTGACTGTGAACTACGCCCGTACGAATGACATTCCGTTCTTTGGGATATGCCTCGGTATGCAGTGTGCAGTCATCGAGTTCGGCCGCAATGTGCTCGGCCTTGAGGGAGCGCACTCAACAGAGATCAACCCGAAGGCAAAACACCCTGTCATTGACCTTATGGAGGAACAGAAGAGTGTCACCGAAAAGGGAGGCACAATGAGGCTGGGAAGCTATGCCTGCGAGATACTGCACGGATCTGAATCATGGAAGTGCTACAGGAAGGAGGAGGTCACCGAGCGTCACCGCCACAGATATGAATTCAATAATAAGTATCTTGCCGAATTCAGGAACGCCGGCATGATTTCCTGTGGAACAAACCCTCAGTCAGGACTGGTTGAGATAATAGAGATACCGTCAAACCGGTGGTTCGTAGGCGTTCAGTTCCATCCCGAATACAGCAGCACCGTGCTCAGGCCGCACCCGCTGTTCGTGGGGTTTGTTAAGGCCTGCATTAAAGACTGACAACTAAATATAACTGGGAAACAATAATAATGGATAAGAATACAATCACCGGCATCGTCCTCATTTTTCTGATTTTTCTCGGATTCAGCTTTTACAATAACCAAAGGACAGGGAAGGTCTTTGAAGCAGAGACCGAATATGCCGATTCTCTATATGCAGCAGGCAATTTTAATGATGCCCGGGAGGCCTACATCAGGGCGCTGGGGTACAAGCCCAAGGACCAGCCTACCATAGACAGGGTTGTTGAGCTGAATAACAGGCTTGGCCTCGGACAGCAGGCACAGCCATCCGCTCCGGCAATCACCACTCCTGACAGCCTTGCAGCACCTTTGGCAACAGCTTCCCCCGCCGTGACAGACAGTGCAGCCCTGGGTGTCTTCTCCGCCAGTTCATCAGGAGAGGATGAGTTCTTCGTCATGGAGAATGACCTGCTTACATTAACCATTTCGGCAAGGGGAGGCAAGCCCTGGTCGGTCAGGCTGAAGAAATATGACACACACGATTCCCTTCCCCTGGTGCTTTTTAAAGGTGATTCAACCGTTTTCGGCTATAAGTTTTTTACGGCTGACAACAAGCCGATAAAGACTGACGAGCTCTATTTCAGTCCGGTCAGCTACAGCGGACCCATTGTTGCGAGCGGCGGGCCTGCAAGCCTCACCATGAGGCTGGAGGCCAGTGACGGCGCATCGATTGATTACGTCTATACAATCCTCCCGGATGATTACATGATTGACTTCGAGACCAGGTTCAACTCCATGGGATCAGTCATCCCGCCAAACACGACCTCCCTGGCGCTCGACTGGAAGTTGTATCTGCCCCAGCAGGAGAAAGGGAGACAGAATGAGGACATGTATACCGGCCTGAAATATAAGGTGTACCAGGAGAGCGTCGAGGATCTCGGGGGTGCACGGCAGAGACAGAAAAAGGATATTGTGACCGAAAACCTCATGAGAACAGACTGGATAGCCTATAAGGACCAGTTTTTCTCTTCGGTGTTAATTGCCGATGACTTCTTCCTAAATGCCACAGTAGCATCATCAACTGCAGACCCAACGTCAAAGTACCTTAGATTCTTCGAGTCGGAGATAGGTGTCCCGTATGCTCATGCCGAAAGCACCTCGGTGAAGATGAAGATGTATTTCGGACCGAACAGCTTTACCCTCCTAAGGAAGTATGATATGCAGCTCGAGGAGCTTGTCTTCCTCGGACGTAATATAATAAGGTGGATCAACCAGTATGTGATTATACCGATCTTCAATTTGCTTGACAACTTCATTGTCAGCTACGGGCTGATCATACTTATCCTTACTTTACTTATCAAGTTGGTTCTGTTTCCGCTGACCCACAAATCGTTCATCAGCCAGGCAAAGATGCGCGTCATGAAGCCCATGGTTGACGAGCTTGGCAAGAAGTTCCCGAAGTCGGAAGACGCCGTGAAGAAGCAGCAGGCAACCATGGAACTCTACAAGAAGGCAGGAGTAAGTCCGATGGGAGGATGCCTTCCCATGCTCCTTCAGATGCCTATCCTCTTTGCAATGTTCCGGTTCTTCCCGACATCCATTGAGCTCAGGCAGCAGTCGTTCCTCTGGGCCAAGGATCTTTCCACCTATGACAGCATACTCGACCTTCCTTTTACTATTCCGATGTATGGTGCCCACATAAGTCTCTTCACGCTTCTCATGACCGTCTCCACTATTATCTCAACCAAGATAAGCAGCCCGATGGGAGGGCAGGAACAGATGCCCGGAATGAAGACCATGATGTACATGATGCCTGTCATGTTCATGCTAATACTTAATAATTTCTCGGCCGGTCTTACCTATTACTACTTCCTGGCTAACGTGATCACCATTATTCAGACACAGGTCTCAAGAAAGTTTGTCAATGAGGATGAAATCCTCAGAAAGATTGAGGAAAACAAAAAGAAACCGGTTAAGAAGTCTAACTGGCAATTGCGGCTCGATGCTGCAGCCAAGCAGAGCGGTCGAAAGCTCCCTAAAAAATAAAAACAAGAAAGTGCTTTTCAGCACTTTTTTTGTTAAATAGCTCTAAAATCGACTTAATTCTAAAGAATTGAGTTATTTTAGACCTTTAATTTTTAAATGAAATGGGGAAAAAGGTAAAAAACAAAGACATTGCCGCAAGACTTGGTCTTTCCGGCACATTGGTATCATTGGTGCTAAACAGCAAGGCTGACCAGCACGGGATAAAGAAAGAGACACAGGAGAGGGTCCTTGCAGTTGCAAGGCAGATGGGTTATTTCAATGCGGTGGCAGAAAAGGGGGAATCTGCACCTGCAGAAGAAAAGCCCGGTATCATCGGCATGGTTGTGCCCTCAATGAGTGATCCGTTCATCTATGAGATAACACCCTATCTGCAGAAGGCATTTTCAAGCATCGGGCTGGGCTTCTCTGTTTTCACAAGAGACCCTGATGACATGCGTTTCAACAGGCTCACCACCTCGCTAAAGAAATTCTTCAGCGGTATGATTCTCGTCGGCAATGCTGCTGATGACACCGTGATTAGGGCATTGAACAGGGATGGCTATCCGCTGGTTCTGCTGGAAAAATCACTGAAGAGAATGAGGCTTAACACCGTCTGCACAGACAGGATCGCCGGCGCCGCCATCATGACACAGCATCTTACCTCGCTGGGGCTTCGGAACCTCCTTATCATTTCGGGTGAGGATACAGCATCCTATGACAAGGAGATGCTCGAGGAGCTCAAGAATGCCACGAAGAAATCTAAAAATTTTGATGCGGTACACTTCACCGTAGCCGGTCTCCCAAAGGCAGGGGATAAGTTTGATTTCGGGCAGATAGAGAACTTCCTGCGTCCGCCACACAGGAGTGATGCAATAATCGTCATCAATTCGCCACTGGTGTTTCCTTTGTACCTGGCATTACAGGAAAAGAACATTCGGATTCCACAGGATGTGGCGCTGGTGTCAATGGAGGACGGCATCGGGTTCGACCTTCTCACCACCCCGGTCACAAGACTTCGCAGGCCTCTCTCAGCCATGTCGCTCAAGGTGGCCAACATCGTATGGTCTGAGGTGAAGAACCAGAGCAAGAGCAAATACAAGCGCCAGGTCAACATGTCTCCCGAGCTCGTCATCAGGAGCAGTTGCGGCTCTTATCTAAAATAGTAATTCATGACACTGACCATCAGGCTGCCGGCATTAATTTTGATGGCAGGATTGCTCTCTTGCAGCAACAGCCATCTCATTGTAGATAAGTCACTGAGACAAAACATTCTTGACGATTACAATGCCAGAGCTGAGCGATTCGGCTCATCGTGTCCCGGCCTCTTCACCCTGGCTGATACTATTGGTGACGAAACCACTCGTGAGGCAGTTAGTTTCCTGCTGGCATACATGCCTCTGAGCGACCTTGGCGTTTATGAGCCCGGGTACCTCCACGGGCATGCTGTAGCTGCCCTGCAGACAAGGAGTGAGATGCCATGGGGGCCTGCCATTCCGGAAGGCCTCTTCCTGAATTTCGTACTGCCTCCAAGGGTCAATAACGAAAACCCTGACAATTTCAGGATTATCTTATATGATGAGCTGAAGGAACGTGTTGCCGGGTTGGATGCAGTTGAGGCTGCTCTCGAGATCAACCGCTGGTGTCAGGAAAAAGTGGCATACCAGCCCTCAGACTCACGCACCTCGTCACCCCTGGCCACAGTGCTCTCTGCCCGCGGACGGTGTGGCGAGGAGTCGACCCTGGCAGTGACAGCCTTACGGACAGTGGGTCTGCCTGCACGCCAGGTCTATACCCCGCGGTGGGCTCATACAGATGATAACCATGCATGGGTGGAGTTCTGGGCTGACGGTCAGTGGCATTATCTCGGGGCATGTGAGCCGGAACCGGTGCCAAACCGCGGCTGGTTCACCGAACCGGCACGTCGCGCCATGCTCGTCCATACAAGGGCATTTGGTATGTACAGCGGCGACGAGCACCTGGTTAGAAAAGAGGAACTCTTCACGGAAATAAATACTCTCGACAGGTATGCCGTGACTAAAGATCTGGTGGTTAAAGTTATAGACAGTGAAGGCAACCCGGTGCCGGGTGCTGAGACAGGATTTATGCTCTATAACTACGCGGAATTCTATCCCCTGGCACACCTTGATTGTGACAGTGCCGGCTTATGCTCGCTCAGAACCGGGCTGGGATCACTGCTGTTATGGGCTGACGATGGCAGCAGGCATGGCTTTACACTCGCCTCACCTGCCGACACCCTGGTTGAAGTAATAATAACTGATGATTTTACTGCTGCAACCGTTGATCTGGACCTCTCGGTGCCGCCTGCACTGACACCCTTACCGGGTATTGATGAGGAGCTGGTGAAGGAGAATAACATTGCAGTAAAGAGGGGAGACAGCATCCGGAATGCTTATGTGATGTCATGGAGTAAGGATGCAAACTCTGCTGAACTCGCCCGAAAGGCTGGCATAGAGGAGGAAGAGGCATCAGATATACTGAAGGCATCAATGGGAAACTACCGCAGCATATCTTCATTTATCCTTCATGCAGGCAGCAAGGCCGGCATGGCGGTGCGCATCCTTGAACATCTCTCTTCAAAGGATCTGCGCGATGCGCCGGCAGAGGTTCTTTCAGACCACCTTGCGAACGCTCCCGTGCCGGCTCCCGGATCCGATACGTCACTGTATGACCGGTATGTACTGGCACCGCGGATAGCCAATGAACAGCTTTCGCCCTTCAGGAGCGCCATCAGGGGGTTGCCGGAGGAGCTTCTTCAGATTTTCGGATCACAGCCGGCGTCACTCTCCGGATGGATAGATACAGCCATTGCAGTGACAGAAACAGAAAATTATTACGGAACACCGTTAATCCCTGCAGGTGTGCTCAGACTACGGATGGCCGACAGCCATTCGCGCGATATTTTCTTTGTGGCGGTCTGCAGGACAGCCGGAGTACCGTCGCGCCTGGCTCCCGGGACAGGCAGACCACAGTATCATGAGGCCGGCATCTGGCACGACGTTTGGTTTGAAGGTGAGACCATGCCCTCGGGAATCCCGGGGAGAGTCAGGTTCATCGCCGGACCCGGCAGCCAGGAGCCCGGATATAATGTTCATTTTACCCTGGCACATCTTGACAAAGGCAGTTTCAATACACTTGACTTTGGCTATGGAATGAAAATCAGCGATATGTCTTCCGGCTATGAGCTTGCCCCCGGTACTTACATGCTCACAACAGGGAACAGGGATGAAAACGGAAATGTACTTGCATCTGTCAGCTTCCTTAAACTGGATCCGGGCGAGGACAAAACTGTCACGGTCAATATAAGGCAATTGCCTGAGAGCAGTGTTGCCGCCGGTAAAATAAGCCTTTCGGGTGAATTGTCATTATACGGTGGCGGGAAGAGAGATCTCGGATCGCTTTCGGAGAAGGGAGCAGTGTTCATCTGGATCGAGCCCGGGAGGGAGCCGACCAGGCATATCCTGAATGACCTGCCGCGGCTGAAGAAGGAGTTTGATGACTGGGGAGGCAGTTTTGTCTTCCTGACTGATCCCTCCCGTACACCGGACGGATTTGATCCTGATGAGATTACGGGCAAACCTGCAAACGCTCTCTTTGTCACTGACACGCGACTGGCATTCATGACCTCAGCCCTGGGCGAGGGTGCGTCAGAACGGCCCCTGCCTGTGGTAGTGTGCTGCGATGGCAACGGGGAGGTGCTCTTCACCTCTGAAGGATACAGGATTGGCACAGGTGAACAGATATTGAAAAAAATCAGATAATCCATCATCATCATGAGCAGGATACATCTTGTGGCCGCTGCGGCGGCCTTTATGTCATTTTCGTGCAGCTCGCCTTCGGAGGCCGACCTCACCGTCTTTGTTGATCCGTTCATCGGAACAGCGGCGCATGGTCATGTGTTCCCCGGCGCCACCACACCCTTCGGAATGGTGCAGATCAGTCCTGACAACGGAACCTCCGGCTGGGACTGGTGCTCAGGCTACAATTGGTCCGACAGCCTCATTGCAGGGTTCAGCCACACGCATCTAAGCGGCACGGGTATAGGCGATCTTTGTGATATCCTGTTCCTTCCCTCGATGAATGAATTCAAGCTGGAGCTCCCTGACAGTACAGCTTCGCTCGCCAAACAGAATCGCAGCTGGTTCTCCCATGATGCCGAGCAGGCCAGGCCCGGTTACTATTCTGTTGCCCTGGCCAGCGGCGTCAATGTTGAGCTGACGGCTACGCCTCGTTGCGGGGTTCAGAGATACACCGCGGTAAATGACGGGGTCATGTACCTGCTCGTCGATCTGGGTTTTGCCATTAACTGGGACAGACCGGCCGACTGCAGCCTCTCGTGGGACGGGGTCTCCCTGTCGGGGAAACGGATATCAACAGGCTGGGCAGAAAAACAGTACCAGTTCTTCTCTTCACAGTTCTCCCGGAAGCCAGCTTCCGTCACAATGATTAACGCAGGCGTCCGGACCGAAGATGCCGCGGCAGAGGGCAGGAACATTTCATGCATCCTCACCTTCGACATGAAGAAAGACGGGGATCTGACGGTGAAGACCGGCATCTCAGCGGTGGATGAAGCCGGTGCAGCCAATAATCTGGCTGCGGAGATGCCCGGGTGGGATTTCAACGCTGCTGCCGGAGCCGCAGGGATGGCCTGGCAGGATAAGCTGGGCGTCATCAGGGCAACATCCGCTGATACATCCGCTCTAAGGGTGTTCTACACGGCGCTATACCACTCAATGATAGCTCCCAACCTCTACACAGATGCTGATAACCGGTATCGCGGAACGGACGGTGGGATACATACGGCAGAAGGTTTTATAAATTACACTGTCTTTTCCCTGTGGGACACCTACCGCGCTGCGCATCCGCTGTTTACAATCACTGTGCCGGGCCTGGTGCCCGACTTCATCAACACGATGCTGAATATCAGGGAGCAACAGGGCAAACTCCCTGTGTGGTCTCTGGCTGGTAATGAGACCAACTGCATGATCGGATATCATGCCGTGCCTGTGCTGGCTGATGCCATGCACAAGAAGTTCGGCGGATTTGACTATGATGAAGCCCTGAATGCGGCTGTCCATTCAGCAGAACTCGATTTTCGTGGTCTGGATCATTACCATAAATACGGGTACATCCCCTCGGAGCTTGAGAATGAATCGGTAGCCAAGACCCTCGAGTATGCCATCGATGACTGGTGCATCTCGCAGATGGCTGCAGACATGGGCAGGCCGGAGATTGAGGCTGAATTCCTTGCTCGCTCGAAGAATTACCGCAACCTGTTTGACACTGCAATGCACTTTGTTCGAGGAAGAATGAGCGACGGCAGCTGGCGCCCGGACTATGACCCGCTTTATTCTCACCATACCCGGTCTGACTTCACTGAAGGCAACGGGTGGCAGTACACATGGCTGGTGCCGCATGACGTTGACGGCCTGGTATCGCTCTTTGGGAGCAGGGAGCTCTTCCTGGAAAGGCTTGATTCCCTCTTTAGCGTTGCCGAGGAGGTGAAGGGAGAGAATGCATCTCCCGACATCAGCGGACTGATAGGCCAGTATGCGCATGGCAACGAGCCTTCACATCATATAGCATATCTCTTCTCCATGGCCGGTGCACCGGCAAAAACCGAGGCCACAGTGCGACGGATAATGTTTGAGATGTACACGGATGGAAAGGACGGGATCTGCGGTAATGAGGACTGCGGGCAGATGTCAGCCTGGTATGTCTTTTCAGCCATGGGTTTCTACCCGCTCAACCCCGCTGACGGAAAATTCATCCTCGGCAGCCCGGCCCTTGATAAGATGTCACTGTCACTCCCCGGAGAAAAAGTATTCACTGTCACAGCCGAAAATAATTCTCCGCAAAATGTTTATGTCCACGAGGTCTTTCTCAACGGCCAGCGACTGGACCGTAACTACATAACCTATAACGAGATCATGCAGGGCGGCGAGCTCAGGTTCGTAATGAAATGAACAAACTGTCACCTCCCTGTTGATAATTATGGGTGGGAGTGATTCCGCAAAACATTACCTTTGTTTCATTCTGGTGCTGCCGGTTTTCCCCGGCAGTGAAAAGGGAACCCTGTGTAAATCAGGGACAGTACCCGCTGCTGTGAAGCCTGTTCCGCCTGTTGGCGGATCATTACAGCCGGATTCTCCTCCACTGTTCGCCATCTGGCGGACGGGAAGGCCCGGTGAGTAGGGATGAGTCAGAAGACCTGCCAGAACGTATCCTGATAAAGGAGCTTTCGGGAATAAAAGTTATGTGTAAAAGGTCATGTGCCTATATCATCCCGTCTCGTGCGAGCCATAATCTGCTTAAGGCTTCGGCCGTTGTATCATGCTTCCTTTTGTCGTTTGATCTTGCAGCGCAGGATATGTTCATAGAAGACACGGTGAACATCCCGGCTGTTACTGTCCGTGCTGCTGCATCTCTCCGCCACACGCCCTACACTGTGGTTAAGATTGATTCGTCGGTCATGAGCCGTCATGAAGGAGAAGACCTGGGAACCCTTCTTCAGTCATCCAGCCTGCTGACAGTAAAACGCTACGGAAACTCCGGGCTGTCATCGGTTTCCATCCGGGGGTTGTCAGGAAGCCACACAGCTGTGACATGGAACGGTCTTCCGGTCAATGCCCCGAGTAACGGACAGAGTGACTTTGCAATCATCCCTGTCTCGGCGGCTACCTCAGTTAAGGTAACCGCAGGCGGCTCTGACCTGGATGATATCTCCGGGTCAATCGGAGGCAAGGTGGAACTCTTCACCGGACCGGTGTTCGATGGCGTGACAGAGGGCTCGCTGACACTTGGTGCCGGCAGCTATGGCAGCTACTCGTCAGCGCTTGTCTTGAGAACCGGTAACGCTGATCTTTCTGCAAAAATAAGCCTGTGGGGAGGGATGGCCCGCAATGACTTCAGGTTTATCAACATTAATGCTCCGGGAGGAGCGGAGAAAGGCCGCAGAACCAACGCCGGCTCTTCCTCAGGAGGGGCCACGGCAGATGTCGGACTCAGGTTTGGCAAAGCCCTGCTGACGGCACACGCCTGGTACAACGATTCCGACCGTGATCTGCCGGGGCCGGTAACCACTGTTGAGCAGGATTTCGGGGAGCGGCAGAAGGACAGGTCCATTAAGGGGGTTGTAAACTACTCACTGGATGACGGAAAAATTGCTGCTGAGGTAGTTGCAGGAGGATCACACGATATCAATCTCTATTTTAATGAAGCTCCCGGACTCAATGGTGAGAACAGCTCAGGGATTTACATGATCCGTACACGCATCCGTTACCGTATGAATGACCGTTTTGAGATGGTGTTCAACGCAGGTGACGAATATCAAAAGGCACTGTCACTCAGCTTCCCCGCTGCTGTTAATCGCAATATCATCTCTGCGTCCCTGGCAGCAAGGTACAGTGTTGTGCCGCGATTGAGGCTTCTCCTGCAGGCCAGACAGATGGGAGCAAGCGGCCTGAAAGTCTCACCGGAGTTCACCGCCGGGGCCACATGGATCCTTACGGCAGACGGCCGGCATGCCATCAAGACCAGCCTCAGCCGCAACACCAAACTGCCATGCCTGAATGATATCTACTGGGTGCCCGGGGGAAACACCGCACTTATTCCCGAGACAGCCACAGGAGGGGAGGCTTCATGGTCTTATGCAGCAATGAATCCGTCAGGCCTGCGCTCGACCCTTGATCTGACACTCCATGCATCCAGGGTGGATAACCTTATACAGTGGCTGCCAGGTGAAACAGGATTGTGGTCAGCTGAAAATGTCCGGAGCGTCAATGTTACCGGAGCCGAGGCAAGAGCCGGCACGGAAGTCTTTGTCAGTGAATGGACTATAAAAGGTTATCTGAACTATGGCCTTACCCGGTCCGTCAATGCCGGATCAGAGATCCCGAATGACAGGTCGGAGGGTAGTCAGCTGGCGTATATGCCTCTGCATCACCTTAACATTAATATTGATGCCGGCTGGAGGGTTTTCAACGGCGGCATGACAGCCGTGGCGGAGAGCAGGAGGTACACAACTTCAGATAACAGTGAATGGCTGCCGGCTTCATTCATCACCGACCTCTACCTGGGTTCATCGGTCAGGGCGGGGATGACAGTGATAAGAGCTGACCTCAGGGTAAACAATCTGCTGAATGCCAGGTCAGAAAGCGTGCGCAATTACCCATTGCCCCTCAGATATTTTAACCTCAGACTAACCCTGATATGGTCAGATAAAACCAAAAATAATGAAACGACTCCTTAGATTGCTCCTCCTTATTGTACCTGCCTTCATCTCATGCGAAAGAGGCGATGGCCCGTCACTTTTCCCCTCCGGCGATGGCCTGTTTCTCCTCAATGAGGGTAACTATCTCGCCGGCAACGGATCTATCAGCTTTTACAGTACGGAGTCGAAAAATATCCACAATGATCTCTTCAATGCCGCAAATGAGCGCGCTCTTGGAGACATACCATCATTCATTGCTGTTGACGGAAACAGGGGCTTCATCATTGTTAACAACTCAGGAACCATCGAGGTGGTGAACATGCTGACCATGGAGAGTCTTGCGACTGTCACAGGACTTGACTCTCCGCGCCAGATGGTCATCGATGGCAGAAAAGGATATATCAGCAGCCTTACGTCAGATAAGATCACTGTTCTTGACCTTGATAACATGGACATCTCGGGCGATTTAATCATAGGCTGTTCCTCCGAGTCAATGGCAATAGCTGACGGGAAGCTTTTCACCGCTCACTGGTCAGGCGGAAACAAGATTGTTGTCACGGACCTTGAGACGGAGGAGGTAATTACCTCCATCACCGTCGGGCTGGAGCCCGAGAGCATGGTTCTTGACAGGCACAGTAAATTGTGGGTGCTTTGTACCGGCGGCTGGAATGGCGATGAGATACCCCGGCTTGTGAAGATAAACACCTCCACGTTCGAGAAGGAGGCTGAGTTGTTCTTCAGGACCGTAAATGACAATCCCTCTTCACTCTCAATCAACCCTGCCCGTGATACCCTCTATTTTATCGACGAAGGGATAAGGAGGATGCCGGTTACATCGGCCGCCCTTCCCGCGGAGGCCTTCATTGCTGCCGGTGACAGGCTGTTCTACAAGCTTGCAGCGGGACCGGGAGGACTTATAGGGGTGACTGATGCAATAGACTACCAGCAACAGGGAGATTTCCTTCTTTACAACGGCCTGGGTGTGCTGACAGATACGGAGCATGCGGGAATTATTCCCGGATTCATGCTCTTCATGCAGGATTAACCGCAATTTGACTAATTTTAGCACCAAAACAGAGAGAGTTTGAAGGGAAGAGTACTCATATCCATCCTGATTCTGCTGTCATCCCTCCCTATTTACAGCCAGGCCGAATTTCCCGTTGGCAGTACACTGAGCCCGGCGATCGGATCATGGCATGAGATAGCCGTTGACCCACTTCAGGCAGAGGCCATGCGTTCAATTGAACAGGCCAAGGATCAGCCATACCAGTTTGCAATACCCGTTCCCGTAACCCTGACCCCTGAAAATGCCGGTTTCATAGTTAAAAACGGTGGCGAGACCGTCTGGATAATGCCAGTCTCGTCGCGGGGCGCCCTCTCCCTTAACCTGATACTTTCTCCATGGAACCTGCCGGAGGGTGCATATGTTTATGTATACGATCACGGGCACCAGGTGGTAAGGGGAGCCTATACAAGTAAGAGCGGGACAAATACACTGACAATGCCTCTTATGCCGGTTCCGGGCGACAGGATGGTGCTTGAGTGCCATTTTCCGGGCAACAGTATCCCCCTCGGATCCATAGGAGTAAGCCAGGTGGCGCATGACTTCGCAGGGTTTTTCGGGCTTGAAGGGATAAAGGATTTGTATTATGGCAGGTCAGGCGACTGCGAGGTGGATATAAACTGTTCGACCAATCCGAACTATCTTAAGGCAGCACGGTCAGTGGTACGGCTACTGGTGGCAGGCGCAGAGCTCTGTACCGGGGTGCTTGTCAACAATACTGGAAGCGATTACAAGGCATATGTACTGACGGCGAATCATTGCATTGACACAGAAACCCTGGCAGCAAACACAATCTTCGTCTTCAATTACCAGAGTCCCTGGTGTGATGGCCCTGACCTGACCTCCATGCACTCAATTTCCGGCTCACAGTTCAGGGCCGGCAACACGGAGATCGATTTCGGCCTCGTGGAGCTAAGCCAGTTTCCGCCGCTGGTTCTCAGGCCATATTTTGCAGGATGGGACATCACACCCTCGGCACCGACGAACACCTACACCCTTCACCATCCCGAGGGTGATGTAATGAAGATATCAATTGATGACAACGCACCCATATCCACATCATACCCTCTTCCCGGGTATGTCTCAAACAGCTTCTGGCGTATCCTGAGGTGGGAGATGGGGACGACGGAGCCCGGCTCATCAGGCGGCCCCCTCTTTGACCAGAACGGCAGGCTGAGAGGTACACTCACAGGCGGCGGTGCAACGTGCGCAGAGCCTGTTAACGACTACTATGCAAAGCTGAGCAGGATGTTCAATGTCAACACAATCACCAACTCGCACCTGAAACCATGGCTTGACCCGCTTGCCTCCAATGCAACAGTCGTTTCCGGTCGCGATCCCTATGGATACAATCTTTCACGGTCAGATACCCTGGGCAGCATGCCTGCCTCTGACCCGGGTACTGTAGACAGCTACACCGCGCCCCGATGGGGCTATTCCACAGGACATAACGCAGACAGCCTGATGAGGTATGCCGAGTATATTCCTTTTTCGGGTACCGGTGAGATTGCCTGGATCAGATTAAGTGTGGCCGCTGCCTCCTTTATCACTGAAGTTGATTCCGTCAGGGTTTTTATCTGGAACGGCGGCGCTCAGCCCGGATCGGTGATTGCATCCAGGCTCTACAGGATAAGGGAGGTGAAGGATAATTTTGAGATGGAGGTCGACTTCGGCCAGACAATTAAGGTTACAGGGCCCTATTATGTCGGGTATGCGGTATATTACAGGAGCAAGCTTAACCTTCCGCAACCGCAGTTTGCGGTAAAACACTCGGCACCATGGCCCATGGCGGCACAGAACACCGCGTGGTTCTTTAGCGGCAACTCGTGGAAGCCATTCACGCTGCACCCTGCCTTCCCAATGGCAACATCACTCGCAATTAAAGTAATAATGGTTGAGAACTCCATTCTCAACGCCATTGACGACCCGGAGACAGAGGTTACTCCTCTCGAGGTCTTTCCGAATCCGTTCTCCACCAGTCTCTCTTTCCGTATTACCGGCGGCGCGGCCACGGAAACCGAACTGAGGCTGTATGACAATACGGGCAGGGTAGTCAGCGCCGGCGATCACAGGAATATCTTTCCCGGGGTTCTCGTTCTGGAACTGCCGTCCCTTGCTCCTGGTATATATCACTACAGCCTTAAGAATGATTCGGTGCGATACACCGGAACAGTCATCAAAGCAGATTCGAGGTGATAAAACCCGGTATCATTATCGTGGCAGTGACTGTGCTTCTCTGGTCATGCGGTCATGGAGGCAGTCCCTCTACGTTTCCTGATACAGTCACACCGCATGCTGCTGACAGGTTCACCCTGGAAGAGATGAACGGTTACACCAAACTCACAGTCAGGGACCCGTGGCAGAACGCACATGGCACAGAGCTGCACTGGTACCTGCTCTCCTACGGCGCAGTCATCCCTGAAGGAGTGGAAGAGGAGCAGATTATACGAATTCCGGTACGAAGGATGATCTGCATGTCTACCACACACCTGGCCATGCTGAGAGCACTTGATGCAACGGATCTGCTGGTGGGGGTCTCCGGTCCCGGTCTCGTGTATGACTCACTCATCCTGGATGCCGTGAGCCGGGGCAAAATAATGGATGTGGGTTATGAAGGGAACCTGAACAACGAGCTGATAGTCACACTCAAGCCCGATGTGCTCATGGCATATGGAGTAGCCGAGCCTGCTTCGGGCAATACCGGCAGGCTTCCGGCATTGGGGGTGAAAGTGCTGTATAACGCTGACTATCTCGAGGAACATCCTCTCGCACGGTGTGAGTGGATAAGGGTCTTCGGCCTGCTTACCGGCAGGGAGGCTAAGGCTGACAGTCTGTTCAGGGAGGTGTCAGAGGCGTACCTCGGGCTCGCTGAGAAGGCCCGCGCAGGGAACGTTGACCGTCCTGATGTATTGCTGGGTTCACCGTGGGAGGATGTATGGTATGTATCTCCTGCCAACTCTTATACGGGTAGGCTGATAGAGGATGCGGGCGGACGGTATCTATTCAGTGACCTGTCAGAAGCCCACTCGGTTCCCTTCTCCGTTGAGGCTGTCTTTGAAAGAGCGACGGAGGCAGAGATATGGCTGAATCCCGGCACTGCGGAGAGCCTGGCTGAGATCGCTGCGGCAGACCACCGCATGACAAGACTGCCTGTATACACCTCCGGACGTGTATGGAATAACAGGAACAGGATGACTCCCGGGGGTGGCAATGACTACTGGGAGAGCGCTGTTGTGAGGCCCGATCTGCTGCTGATGGATATCGTCTCAATCATCCACCCGGAGCTTTTGCCTGAACACCGTCACTGTTATTACAAACGGCTGCAATGAAAGGCAGATCACCACGGCTTACTCTGACCATGGCGGGGCTCACCCTGCTGGTGGCCCTTTTGTTCGTTGCCGATCTTCTGATTGGGAGCACCAGGATGGATGCTGCAGAGGTTCTGCGATCACTCTTTGGTAACGGTACCCCCGGTGGTGAGATCATTGTCACGCAGTTTCGTCTCCCCAAGGCCATCACGGCCCTGATTGCCGGCGCGGCGATGTCTGTCAGCGGGTTGCTGATGCAGACACTCTTCCGCAACCCGCTTGCCGGGCCTGATGTCCTTGGCGTCAGCTCCGGCGCCGGCCTGGGCGTAGCCCTTACGGTGCTTACACTGACTCCCGTCTTCACCCTCTCCCCAGGCTCCGCCCTGCAGGGATGGGGCATAATACTGGCTGCGTGGGCCGGCGCCGGCGCCGTGATGGTCATAATAATGGCTGTCTCCGCACGCATGCGCGATATTATGACTGTGCTGATCATAGGCCTGATGCTGGCCAGTGCCATCTCAGCCGTGGTAAGCCTCATGCAGTACTTCAGCAACGAAGCCATGCTCAGGACCTATGTCATATGGACAATGGGAAACCTGGGTAACATCTCATACCCACAGATAAGGGCACTGGCCCTCTCCACCGCTGCAGGACTCATCATTGCGTTTCTGATGGTTAAACCGCTCAATGCGATGCTCCTTGGCGAGACATTCTCACGTACGGTAGGAGTGAGGATGAAAAGTACCAGGGCTATTCTGCTGGCCTCTGCCAGTATCCTGGCCGGCAGCGTGACAGCCTTCTGCGGACCGCTTGCATTCATAGGGGTGGCGGTACCGCACATTGGCCGTCTTATCTTCGGAACCACGGACCACCGTACACTGATGCCGGGAGTGGCACTGTGCGGCTCTGCGGTGCTGCTGCTGAGTGATATAATATCAACCATGCCGGGTGGCGGGCACATTATCCCGGTAAACACCGTAACCTCGCTGACAGGAATACCCGTGGTGCTGTGGATTATCCTGGGCAGAAACGGTATAGGAAGACGATTCTGATGAGGACGGAAAATATCATAGCGGAGACAATTGATCTCTCAATAGGTTACCGCACCCGAAACAGGGTGAAAATTGTAATGGACCATCTCACCCTTGAGGCACGCAAGGGAGAGCTGGTAGCTCTCATCGGCCGTAACGGCACGGGGAAGAGTACTCTGCTCAGGACCCTGGTGGGTCTGCAGCCTGAGCTCGGGGGAAGAGTCAGGCTGCAGGGTATGGATCTGCACGCCATAGGGTCATCACAGCTGCCCAGGATAGTCAGCTTTACCTCCACTGAACCTGTGGCAGTACGCAATATAAGAGTACGCGATGTTGTGGCACTGGGCCGGTTCCCGTTCACAAACTGGATAGGCTCGCTGACACCGGATGACGAAGAGGCTGTCAGCGAGGCACTCGAGGCCACCGGTCTGCTGACGCTGGCTGAACGGAGCATTGACAATATCTCCGACGGCGAGAGACAGCGCACACTGATAGCGCGTTCACTGGCGCAGGATACAGCACTTCTTGTTATGGATGAACCTACCGCTTTCCTCGACCTGCCATCAAGATACAGCATAGTAAGCCTGCTGAGGCAGCTGACGCGCGAGCGGGGCAAATGTGTCATCTATTCTACCCATGACCTCGATACTGCAATCAATGAGGCAGACAGGTTATGGCTTATGACAGAAGAGGGTATTGCTGAAGGAGCGCCGGAGGATCTGATACTCACAGGCACCGTCGCCAGGGCCTTTGAGAGCCCGCAGCTGTCATTCAGCAGCAATACCGGCACCTTCAGCTTCATCAGAAAGCAGCAGACAGGCATCGCACTAGAGGGTAAAGGCCTGGCAGCAAGACTCACCGAAAGGGCTCTTAACCGGTGCGGGTATACAAGAGACCCGCAGGCATCACTGAAGGTCACTGTGAACGAGAGCCGTGACGGCACCGAATGGATTGTGGAGAGAGATACTGGGACGGAAAAGTACAGGTCGTTGTATGACCTTATGAGCAGCCTGGCCGAAGGGTCTGTTCAGTGACCCTGAAATTTACGGTAGGATTCGATAAATGAGCCTACATCTCCGGCTGCAAGCCTCTTGGCAATAATTTTCTTATCCCTGTCTAGAATATATATTAGCGGAGTGGATTCAACATTGTAGAGGAAGTCAAACCGGCTGAGACGCTGCGGATCCCATCCGTTAACCCAGCCAAGGCCATTGTCAACAATATATTTCTCCCATTTTTCCTTGTCGTGCTGGGTGCATACGGCAAAGACCTCTATCCCTTCAGCCCTGTGTTTCTCATAATATTCCTTGAGCATGGGCGTCGCCTCCTTGCAATGGCCGCAATCAGGCTCCCAGAAATAGACAATGGTGAAGTCGGTCTTGATGTCATACAGGGACACATAATGACCCGCAAATGAGTTCATTAATAATTCAGGAGCTTTCTTTCCGATCAGGTTGGGCCTCAGGCGGTCGACTCTCTTCCGGAGATCAGTAACATACTCTCCGGCTGCCCACGGGGCCCTGCCTGCAAGGTATATTTCATCGGCCAGGTGTACTACCACCGCATCGTGTCCCATGATCTCACTGGTGGCATACCTGTTCATCAGCCAGACTGCAACATACTGGAAGACATCATCGTTGCCGGCACTCATCTCAAGCACCCTGTCGGCCTCCCTGATTATGGAGTCGGGCATCTGTATGACCACCTGCCTGAAGAACTGTTCAAGCCTCCCGCCAAGCACCGGGCTGCGGATGAGACCGGGCTCCGTGAATTCAATATTGTCAAAGAAATGGTCCTTATAATAGAGATATGACAGCAGGCGTCCGACAGAGTCGCGGTTTGCAGTGCCTGCCGGGATGGCGGGTTCGTGAGGCTCCACGGGGATGATTGACCTGGCAATGGCGCCCAGGAGGGTGCCCCTGTTGACTTCGGCAGTCTCTGCAAGGTATTGTTTCATCCTTTTCTCCTGTGCGGCAAGCTGTGTCTTCAGGTTAGCGGCATCGGCGCCAGACGGCGGGGCTGCACGGAGCTTTTCACTCAGGGCCATGGCCTCTTCCTGAAGCTCTTTCCATCTCCTCTGGTACTCGAGGAAACGGCTGTTTTCTTCTGAACCGGTAAAGGCCAGTGTACCTGCCGGGTCATTGATGTCACATGAAATGTCAAAATGCTGGTCGTCGCCAAGCAGAAACTCAAAGAAGCTGTTACCCGGCAGGACAATCATATAGACGCCAGGCGCGAGTTTCTCGCTGCCGGTGAACCTGGATATGCCGCTCTTGTCAGTAATAATACTGTCTTTAACGTATTGCTGATTACCAACATGATATGCCAGTCTTACCTGAACTTCAGGAGCTTGTCTGACGGTAACCGAGATAGAGTGGCCCGTCTGTCCTGTCAGCTGACTGAAGCCATTCAGGAGAACAAAAAATATTATGGTTGCAAAATACCTGGTATTCATCTGCCGAATCGTTGCATTTTTAGACATTCTACAATTTCCCTGCCATTTCAGTGGTTCATGTCTACCCTGATGATCTCCGCGTAGCCTGAGGCTGTTATCACTGCTTTGAGAGCGAAGTTAAACCGGTTCAGCGCCGTGCAGAGGAAGAAGTCGGTAGGAGGGCTGAATGAGAGGTTTTCCGGCTTGAAGAAGCGGCTGCCCGGACCTTCTCTTAGGGCGGCTGTCTCCGCTGATATATCTGGCTCATGTCCCGTGAGCAGGTCTCTGATATACCTTGCACAGAGCAGATCTTCTCCGGATGACTCAACGCCCCTGTAGCCCATTGCCACCAGTGTGACTCTTTCAGGGTTGAGCATCATTATGTATGATGCCACTGCCCCGGCATTTACCAGCCCGGCGCCGAGTATCTCTGAAGCGCCGGTGGCTCTCATAATTCCGTTGGTACCCGCTGTTGTACAATGGATCATTGTCTTGCCGCTGATCTCTCCGGTGAGCATTTCTGTAGGACTGTTTCCAAAGTCAAATCCGGCTGGTTTCTTTTCATCCTGCTCTCCTGCAATAATTGTATCAGCCTTCAGTTTATCCTTAAGTGCAAAAGCCCCTTCGGGGGAATCAACGTCGAGAAGACGTTTGATTCCGTTGTCGAAGGCATAGCATGCGGTACTGAAGGCCCGGAAGACATCGATGATAACTGTCACACCCTGAGCCTCCTGTGCTCCACTGATGAACTCTTTAATGGTAATATCCATCATATTCTCTTCAAATGGTGAAGATAATAATAGTGTTTGAAGATCATTTCTTAAATTTGCAATCCGGCAATTATTGCAAAATATACTGATGAAACCTATTTACAGGATAAGCCAGGCATTCCTGCAGCGGACCGCCAAAAGGCGCAAGGCTATCTCTGACCGGCTCAAGAGATCGGTTCCCTACTGGCTTCGTCAGAAAAGGATCATCTATCTGCTTTACAAAGGCATTAACAGGGATAATATTTACATAAAAGCCTCGGCTCTAACCTTCTTTTCAATCCTCTCAGTCATACCGCTTGTAGCACTGGCCTTTGGCATTGCGAAGGGTTTCGGGTTGTCTGACGAGTTGAGGGCACAGATCATAATGCAGTTTCACAACCAGGAGCAGGTGATGAACTGGATTCTTGATTTTGCCAACAACACTCTTGAGCAGACAAGCGGGGGCTGGCTGGCAGGTATTGGCGTGGCCTTCCTGTTTTATACGGTTGGGCAGTTGCTGAGTTATGTAGAGAGCACCTTCAACTCCATATGGAGGGTTGAAGAGACCCGGGTATGGTACCGGCAGGTGACCGATTACCTGGCGGTGATCATCCTTGTACCGGCTCTCTTCATTGCCTCGAGCAGTGTAACGGTGCTTGCCACCACGAAATTGACTGACATTCTCAGCCGGTCTGACATGCTTGAGGTTTTAAAACCTGTAGTCTCCTTCCTGGTCAAGCTTATACCCTTCATCCTGCTCTGTACGCTTTCTACGGCAGCCTTCCTGGCAATGCCGAACACCAGGGTGAAACTGAAATCGGCTCTCATTGCCGGACTCTTCGCAGGAATAGCTCTGCAGATATTGCAGATTGTATATGTTGAGTCGCAGTTGGGCATTACAAGGCTCGGTACCCTGTACGGAAGCTTTGCCGCTGTTCCCCTCCTGATGGTCTGGATGCAGATGAGCTGGGTGGTGGTGCTGATGGGCGCACAGCTCTCATATTACATGCAGAACGTTACCCGTTATGAGTTTGAGTTTGACGTTCAGACGGTGTCACCGAGGCAGAAGAAAAGGCTATCACTGCTTGTGATGCATTCACTTATAGAAGATTTTGTCAAAGGAGTGAAGCCCAGGGCGCCCGAGGAGATATCAATAGAGCTTAGCCTGCCCGTAAGGGCGGTACATGACTGCCTTGACATGCTTCGCGAGGCATCTATGGTTACCGAGGTATGGAATGAGGAGACAGAGAGGTATGTCTACCAGCCTGGGACAGACATCAACAAGATGACGCTTTCGTTCGTGCTGGAGAAGATTGAGACCTCAGGCTCGCTTCATAAGGTAGTTATAAACAATGCCGACTACAGGAAGATTGATACCGCACTGACAAAGTTCGAGAATCTGGTTGCCACCTCAGAAATAAATGTGTTGCTTCGCGATATCTGATTGATTACCTGTTCCGGAAGGGAGAGGGACGGAAACGCCTGACATATCTTATCAGCTCATCAAGCGAATTCCAGTTGTCAAAGAGGTAATGCGGCGCATCAACAACAAGCTGTCGCGTCTCCGGGTGCATTGACCAGTAGCTGATGAGGTTTGAAGCCCTGAAGACGCGGTCTTCCGATCCGATCAGCGAATAGTCCCAGACGAACCCGGTCTGAACCGGCTCCATCATCCTGTTGTAAAGCCAACGCAGCTCATCATGAAGAGATTTCTCCGTGCGTGTAGGTATATAGTCCCTGTTCATCTCAAAACGGCTTCGTGTGCCAAACAGCCTGAGGTAAAACTTACCCATGCTGTAGTTGGAGATGTTTTCGAGGGTTGCTTCGAATATCTTGAGGGGAATGCCGAATTTATCATCAGCGGCCACCGGTGTTCCGTTTATTGCGATTGTAAGGTCGGGCCGGATGCCCAGTCTGCGGCTGTAATACTCGGCTGCCCAAACCCCAAGCGACCATCCTATGACTGTGACACGCCTGTAGGTCTTCATCTCGGGCAGGATGAGCGGTTCATCAGCCGAATAATTATAGAAAAGAATAAAATCGAAATTGTCTGAGCAGAGATTTGAGAATGCTTTATCGTCTATACCCCATGTGCCGAAGAGAATGACAAGATCCCTGTTATTCTCAAATCTTCGGAGGAAAGTTTTCATTGGCGGATGGAAAAGAAAAAAGAGGAGAGGGTTACCGTGGTACTTTAAGGAACGGGCTTATGAGATAATCCCGGAATCTACTGTCTGATAAAAGGAAGTAACCTATGGTAGTCAGCCTATAGGTCCATGTGAAAGTCAATGTCTGCAATACAATCCTATTGATTCCCACAAGTAACCCTTTACTCTCCTCTTTAATTCAAGCCTTAGCTTTGTACAAATATAAACAATTATAATACACAATGCAACTTTTAAAAAAAAATATTAGCCTGCTGATCCTCAGAGCCGGTTGTTATTATCATTTGGAATGATTATTTTTATTCGGAATATCAGATCATTCCACATCCAGACATCAAAAATCCTTCCAATGATACCGGAAATTATCAGCATCAGGCACGACGACGGCTCGGGCTTCAGGGCCGGGTGGGTCGACAATGAGAGCAGCTTCCTTCATGTCCATCCCGAGTACGAGATAGTGCTGAACGTTACAGGTAACGGTACTCGCGTTGCCGGTGACTCGGTGGAGATTTTCGATCACTATGACCTGGTTTTTTACGGGCCGGAGTTGCGTCACTTTTGGAACTTCTACAAGGGTGGCGAGTATGACAGCGGACGGCACGCCATTATGTGCCACTTCAGGCGGGAGTCGCTCGGAGAGCCCCTTCTCTCACAGTTTGAGACTGCAGACCTGCGCCGCATGCTTGATGATGCCTCGAGGGGCATCTCTTTCACTGCTGAGACGGGAATGGCCGCAGAGGATCCGATGCGGAGGCTGTTGACGGAGACAGGTATGAAGAAGATGGTGAGCCTCTTCCGGCTGCTCGAAATACTCTGTTCTGCTGAAAAATTCAAGGTTCTCTCCGGGGAGAGTCCGGCAGGTAACCATGAGACAACTGATGCCCGCCTGACAGAGGTGTGCTCCTTTGTGCGTGCTAACTTCTTCAGGCCCATACCGGTGAAAGAGGTAGCCGGGATAGCCAGGATGAGCCCCCACTCATTCAGCCGTTTCTTTTCGCGCAATACAAGCAGCGGCTTCGTCGATTATGTCAACCAGGTGCGCACCAACAAGGCATGCTACCTGTTGAGGGAGACCGACCACCAGATTAACGAGATAGTCTTTGAATGCGGCTTCGCCACAGTTTCCAACTTCAACAAGCAGTTTCGCAAGCATGCCGGCATGTCGGCACGCGATTACCGGGCACAATACAGAACCTGACGCTTGCATCACTTTTTGTCAATGACCCGTTACGGATGATTTTTTTCATGCCTGAGATCGAAGCTGTTTGCTACATTTGCCAATGAATCAACAATCAAAAACAGTATTGCCATGGGAATGACCATAACTGAAAAGATCATTGCGTCACACTCTAAATACGACAACGTAAAACCGGGTGACATAATAGACATAACCATTGATGCCCGCGCAGCCAGGGACTTTGGCGGTGCCAACGTGGTCAAGAACCTGAAAGACTTCGGTCTCAGGGTGGAAGATCCGGAAAAGACCCTCTTTACCTTTGACTGCAATCCTACCGGTTCTGATCAGAAATATGCCGTCAACCAGCATATCTGCAGGCAGTATGCCCGCAGCAACGGTATCAGGATCTATGACATCAACGCCGGTATCGGCACTCATCTTCTGATAGAGGAGGGGTATGTCTGGCCCGGGGCCACTGCTGTCTCCACGGATTCGCACGCCAATATCCTCGGGGCTGTTGGAGCGTTCGGGCAGGGCATGGGAGATATGGATATTGCCGCCTCCTGGAACAGCGGAAGGGTGTGGTTCAAGGTGCCGGCTTCGGTGAAGCTGAACCTTATAGGACGTTTGCCTGAGGGTGTGACCGCCAAGGATGTCATTCTCAATCTGCTGAACATCTACGGTGCAAACACTCTCCTGGGCTACAGTATAGAGCTCTGCGGCGAGGCAACTGACCGGATGACCCTTGACGAGCGCATCACAATTGCCTCCATGGCAACGGAGATGGGCGCCATTATCATACTCTTTCCGCCGACAGAGGAGATAATCAGCTACTGCCGCGCAAGGGCCAGATCGGCCTTTGAGCCTGTGTACGCTGATGCCGATGCCACATACGATATTGCGGCAGACATTGATGTAAGCACCTTTGTCCCGATGGTGTCACGTCCAGGCGAACCCCATGATACGGTGGGAGTGAAGGAGTTACCTGTAACCATTATCGATTCGGCCTTCATCGGCAGCTGTACCAACGGCCGTATTGAGGATATGAGGGTCACGGCAGACATCCTGCGCGGCAGGAAAGTCGCCCCCGGTGTCGTTCTCAAGATTGTACCGGCCACCGACTCCATCTGGAAGCAGTGCCTTGATGAAGGCCTGATTGAAGTATTCAAGAGCTCAGGTGCACTTGTCTCCAACGCCGGATGTGCAGGATGTGCAGCCGGCCAGGTGGGCCAGAACGGCAAGGGAGAGGTGACAGTGAGCACCGGTAACAGGAACTTCCCCGGCAAACAGGGGCAGGGCAGCGTCTTCCTGGCCTCCCCGGCGGTGGTGGCATCGTCAGCTCTTGCAGGTTATATCACTACTCCGGATGCCATTCCTTCAGAACCAAAAACGTTCGCAGCGAACGCCGCTCAGCCGGTCACACAGGCACCGAAGCCCATGGCAGTTGTCACCGACAAGCCAACCATTATCAAAGGCAGAGTCTGGGTGATTGAGCGTGACAACATTGATACTGACATGATCTTCCACAACCGGTACCTGGCCATAACGGATATTAATGAGATGGGCCAATATGCATTTGACAACCTGGAAGGTTACAGCGACTTTGCAAAGAAGGCAAAGCCGGGTGACATTATTGTCGCCGGCAAGAACTTCGGCAGCGGAAGCTCCCGCCAGCAGGCTGTCGACTGCTTTGTCTCCCTCGGCATTCAGGCTGTAGTAGCCCGCTCGTTCGGTGCAATCTACGAGCGCAACGCCATCAATGCAGCCTTCCCTGTGATGACATATGACTCCTTTGACAAGATCGACCTCAAGGATGGAGATGTCATCACTGTTAATCTTCTGAATGGTGATGTTGTAAATGAACGAAACGGTCTAATCACTGTAATTAACCCGTTCTATGATGCACAGTATGAGATTTATATAAAGGGCGGGCTCCTGGGTAAAATTTAAACATTCACTACGCGGAATATGAAACCAATGACATTTGTTGAGAAGATCCTTGGCGCTCCTGAGGGAGCGGTGGTATTCAGGAAACCTGATCTTATCCTGACACATGACAACACCTCGAGCATCTACCAGACCTTCCGGAAGATGGGAGGTGACAGGGTATCGGATCCCGGCCAGATGCTTGTAGTGCTGGATCATAATGCGCCCCCGGCTGACGCCAAGCTGGCGACACAGTACCAGGACATACGCAATATTGTTGCTGACCAGGGCATTAAGAAATTTTATGACTCCGGCCAGGGCATCTGTCACCAGATGATGTCAAACCATGCACGTCCCGGAATGATAATTGTCGGTTCTGACAGCCACACCTGCACGGCCGGAGCCTTCAACGCCCTTGCGGCAGGCATTGACCGCACGGAGGCCGCCGGGATATGGAAACGCGGAGAGACATGGTTTCTTGTACCTCCTTCAATGCGTATTGACCTTACCGGAAAACTGCGTCCGGGTGTAAGCGCAAAGGATCTGTCGCTCTGGATCATAGGTATGCTTGGATCTGACGGCGCAAACTACATGTCGATAGAGTTTCACGGTGAGGGGGTCGGCTCCCTGAACATCAGTGACAGGATGACCGTTGCCAATCTGGCCTCCGAGATGGGGGCAAAGAACGCCGTCTTCCCCTCCGACGAGGTTCTGCATAAGTATACCGGTTCTGCCACTAATGGCGTATGGGCGGATGAAGGTGCTGAATACCGGTGCCGGATAGCAATAGATCTTGCCACCATATTCCCGCTTGTGGCTGCACCTCATAATGTTGACAACATCAAGTCAGTGGCTTCCGTAGCAGGCACAGTGGTTCACGAGGGGCTCATCGGTACATGCACCAACGGCAGGATAGAAGATCTCAGGACTGCTGCCGCAGTGCTCAGGGGAGCCCAGGTGAAGCCCGGATTCCAGCTTCATATCATCCCTGCCTCCAAGGATATCTATGTGCAGGCTATAAGGGAAGGGCTAATCACTGACCTTATCGAGGCCGGGGCTAACATTCTCAGTCCCTCATGCGGACCATGCCTCGGTACCGGCCAGGGCATCCCGGCCAGCGGGCATATCGTGATCTCCACCGCCAACCGTAACTTCCTGGGACGGATGGGCAACAAGGAGGCATCCATCTACCTGGCCTCACCCTCCACCGTGGCCGCATCAGCCATCACCGGGGTCATTACTGATCCCCGTATTACCAAAGGCAATGAGGTGTACCCCTACAATCCTCCCCAGAGTAAAACCAATACAATCAGTGAGGGCGAGAACAGGAGAGAAGACAATGTATGGAACTATGCCGACGTTGACAACCTTAACACCGATCAGATGTTTGCCGGCAAACACACCTACAGTGTCATGAGCTCTGATGCTGCAGGTATAATGCCGTTGCTTTTCAGCGACTTCGATCCGTCATTCAGCAGGAATGCCCAGGCCGGTGATATAATAATTGCAGGCGATAACTTCGGCTGCGGCAGCTCACGTGAGCACCCTTCAGTAGGCCTGGCGCATCTGGGCATCAGGGCTGTAATCATCAAATCAGTCAACCGCATATTCTACCGCTCCTCAATCAACCAGGGGCTGCCCCTCATTGTGCATAAGGAGGCAGTGGAGACTTACAAACCCGGTGACAGGGTTGAGATTGACTTCGACAAGGGTTCGCTGGTGATAGGCAAAAAAGAGTTTCACTTTGAGCCGTTGCCGCTCGAGCTGAAGGCCATCATTGAGAAGAAGGGACTCGTCAACTGGATGAAGACGGCCTGACGGTGCCGGGCTCCGAAAAACTACTGTTGACAAAAGAAAAAATGTGCTTATATTTGCGGCGGTTTAAAAAACCGTAGTGCGGTTCCGTAGCTCAGTTGGATAGAGCAACAGCCTTCTAAGCTGTGGGTCGAGCGTTCGAGTCGCTCCGGAATCACGATAGCCGGCGGCATTAGCCAAAGGTATTTATACCCTCTGGGTGGCATGAGCACCATCAACTTTCAATCTGTACTCAAGATTATCGGGCTGATACTGATTATCTCAGCTACTTCGTTTCTTCTTTGCATACCTGTAGCACTCATCTACTCCGAACCTGTCTCACCCTTTCTGCTTTCATTCTTCACAGCCGCATTGCCGGGCGCTCTTTTATATTTGCTTATCCGCAGCCCCCTTCAGGAAAAGGTAACCACAAAGGAAGGCTACCTGAGCGTTACCATGGGCTGGCTGGTTCTTGTGTTATCAGGTACGCTGCCCTTTATATACAGCGGAGAAATTAAAGGTGTTGTGAATGTTATTTTCGAGAGTGTCTCCGGATATACGACCACAGGTGCCTCAATACTGACAGATGTTGAGATAATATCCAAATCAGTGCTTTTCTGGCGCAGCCTGACTCACTGGATAGGAGGTATAGGCATTATACTGCTGGTCATCATAATACTTCCGTCTCTCAAGGTGGGTGGGTACAGCCTGTTCTCACTGGAGTCTTCCCTCAAGCAGAAGATACTGCCACGCACAAAATCCGTTGCGCAGGCCGTTCTGGTGATTTACCTGGTGATTACTGCGGCTGAGATAATCCTTCTCACTGCGGGTGGCATGGACCTGTTTGACAGTATATGCCATACGTTCGGCACCGTAGCTACGGGAGGCTTCTCTACCAAAAACACCAGTATTTCGGGTTATTCAGCATTCATACAGTATGTCATCGCTTTTTTCATGTTCCTCTCGGCTGCCAGTTTTGTGGTTCTCTATTTTATTATTAAAAGGAACTTCACAAGGGTCAAAGCGAATGAGGAGCTGTGGTTCTATATCTTCTTTTCCACGGCGGCCATTGCTTTTGTTACACTGGTTCTCTATATCAGCACCGACCGGTCATTTGAAGAGTCGTTCCGGCATTCTCTCTTCCAGGTGATTTCAACCATCTCCACCACTGGTTATGCCACCAGTGATTATACTATATGGCCACAAACGGCCCTTGTCCTGATCTTTCTTCTGATCTTTGCCGGCGGATCAACCGGGTCTACCACCGGCGGCATCAAGATGGCCAGGCACCTCATTGCACTCAAGAATCTGCGCAACGTCACTGTCAGGCTTCAGCACCCAAATGCCATCATGCCGGTGAAGCTTAACGGCCAGGTGATCCCTGACAGCATCAACAGCCTCATGACTGTATTCATCCAGCTCTACATAATTATCTTCATCGCGGGTATGATCATCATGGTTATCACCGGCATCCCGGCCGATGAGGCCGCAGGTGCGTCGGCAAGTTCAATCTCATGTGTGGGACCCGGACTGGGTGCATCAGGTAACTTGGGTAACTATGCGCACTTCAACGGTACGGCAAAGGTCACAATGGTGCTTCTTATGGTCATCGGCCGCCTTGAAATATTTACCATTGCAGCTCTTTTCACAAAGGCATTCTGGAGGAAGTGACAGGTTTTTTTCCTGTTTCGTTCAAAAAATTTCTAAATTTCTGAAAAAAAAGTTCAATAATTCAAAAACTCATATACCTTTGCACGCAAATTAATATCAAATTTTATGAATAAAGGAATTGTTAAATTTTTCAATGTGTCCAAAGGTTTTGGATTCATTAAAGACGCCAACTCATCGAAAGAGTATTTTGTCCATTCAACCGGACTGATCGACAA
>JBGSLG010000093.1:0-60188 GCA_041740815.1 Bacteroidales bacterium | reverse complement strand
GGACCGCAGGACCGCAGGACCGCAGGACCGCAGGACCGCAGGACCGCAGGACCGCAGGACCGCAGGACCGCAGGACCGCAGGACCGCAGGACCTTATCAGGCAGCAGGCAATAGCTACCTATTCAAACGCAGCGTTGAGTCTAGGGATATCTTCATTCTTCGGAATCACATTCCAGCTGATGAGATCGAACTTCCATCCATCACCAACCTTAATAATGTGGTCTATGGCCCTTACAGACAAATTTGGACTAATTAATGGCATTAAAAACTGTTCCACCACAATCGCAGAATTGCCGTCAGCTGCAACAAGTATTTCACGTCTGTCAATAACATATTCTAGCTTTATAGTGTCAAGACCCTGTGACGTGATTAAATCAGTAATCTGCTTTTTACTCCAGAACTCTGAAGGATCAGTTCCAAGAAACAATACATTGTCGGTGCATAAGGCAGTCATTTTATTGATATCCATAGACTTATAAGCCACATTATACTCATCCATAAAAGTGGTGAGTTCAGCTTTAATAGCCTCAGAATCAACAACAACAGTCGCGGGTTTTTGCTGGCAGGATGTCAATAGCATCACCACTGCACATAATAGCAGAGGAAGTTTTCTCATAACCTTTCTTTTTTATAATTTAGTTATTATAAAGGTATGACATCTGAAAGGCCTTGTCAAGTTTTTTTACAGTTGAAGGCAACAGGCAGTTGAAGGGCGGTCCACCGGCTGGGCGGAGCATCTATGCAAATTATGCGGAGTTACATATGAAGATGACCAAACAAAGGATTAGTTTTGGTATAAATTGTAAATCAGGTGATTTTTGCTTCATGCATTACCTTAAATCACGTAGCCATGAATAAAAAAACAATTCTTTATCTGCTACACATCCCGGTATGGATCGTTGCTATTCTTGCAGCCTGGTTTTTCAGCTCGGATAACGTGCCTGCCGGGCATCCGAACTATGTCCTTTTTGCGACAATAACACTATCATTCTGGTTTTTAGCCAGCTTTTATGCATTTTATTCATTCCTGGTTCCGAAATATGCCGGGAGGGCCAATCATAAGGCCTTCTGGATATATTCAGTCCTGTTTGTTGTTATTATTATGCCCTTGATTGTGCTGGCTTTGGCCCAGATTACAAAAGTTGCCGCTTTAAGTCTGTCAGAGTACATGTCCGGTCAGGTATTGTTACCATGGTCAGGAATTGCCCTGGGAACACTTTTTTGCGGTGTGCTTGGTATTCTGTACAGGAAACTGGATTCACGGATCATAGAAGGGAGAATGTAAAGCAGTCGAACCTCCCGAAATGCAAGCCTGAATCGCCTGGCTACATTTGACTTTAGATTTACGGACTTTACGGACTTTCAGACTTTATTGAAACAGGTTACCAAGCAGGCCACTGGCCTCCTTGCCTTTGTTGGCTCCCATTGGTGCCAGGGCGCGTATCAGCTTGCGGATGGGCATCGACTGAAGCCATACCTTACCTGTGCCGCGCATGGTGGCCAGGAAGAGTCCCTCGCCGCCGAAGACCATCGTCTTCAGGCTGCCGGTAGTCTCGATATCAAAATTAAGTGAAGGCTCATACGCCACGATGCATCCCGTGTCAATACGCAGCGTCTCACCGTTGAGATGCTTCTCTATTACCGTACCGCCGGCATGAACGAACGCCTTGCCGTCGCCCTCCACACTCTGCAGGATGAATCCCTCTCCGCCAAGCAGTCCGGCGCCCAGCTTGCGGTTCAGTGTTACCGATAGTTTCGTGCCGTAGGCAGCACACAGGAAGCCGTCCTTCTGGACAATAATGCTTCCGTTGACGGTCTTAAGATCGATGGGAATGATTGTGCCGGGATAGGGAGCAGCAAAGGCCACCTTGCTCCTCATTGAGCCCTTGTTGGTGAAGTGGGTCAGGAAGAGCGATTCGCCCGTGAGGATCCTCGAGCCTGCCTGGAAGAGCTTGTCCATCACGCCGCGGTCCGGCGATGCGCCGTCGCCCATGCGGGTCTCGTAAGTGATGCCCTGCTCCATGTAAACCATGGTGCCTGCCTCTGCAATAATTGTCTCATTCGGATCAAGTTCTATCTCAACGAACTGAATATCGTCGCCGTAAATCTTGTAATCAATTTCATGTGATATCATAAGAACAGTGTTTTGGGGGTTTCCGAAACGAAGGTATGTTTATTTTGCCGGGTTGGGGATGATGCATAGAAACTCGAAGGTCTCACCGAATGGATTTTTGAACTGGTGCAGGTCGCCCGGCCTTACAAACAGGCTCTGTCCCTCTGACACCTCATGCTCCACGCCCTGCTCGTCGACAGCGAGGCCACGGCCGCGCTCGACCTTGATCACGTGCTCATAGTTGTGGTTGTGGAAGGGTGTGTTGCCTCCCGGAGCAACAAAGAAGTGACGCATGATGATGTTCCCCGATCCGTCATCCGGGCCGATGAGAATTTTCATCCTTACATTTGCGGCGCCTTCCATCTGTACCTCTGGCGCGAGGATCTCGGCGTTGTTGTTTATCTTCATAATACTTCCTCCTTCGTTTTGTCAAAGTTACTTCTTAAACACCTTCGCTGTCCAAAAGTTTTGAGATGAGATGCAGCAGTCGTTTTATATAGCTGATTATCAGACTAAGGACTGAGGACTGAAGACTGACCCCTACGCCAATCCGGGCACTCGTTTGCGGAAGAAGATCAGGATCAGCACCACCGCAACCAAAGCCGCTGCTACCGCCGCAGTGATCAAAACAGACCGGTAATCCTCCTGCCTCCTGATCATTATGCCCGCGAATGCCCATACAACCGACAGCCCGATGAAGGGATTGTCAAGCCTCCATATTGTAACAGAGACCAGCAGTGCTCCGACGATGATCATGATTATGGCCCATGTCTCCTCAGAGATGCCTAAACCGCCCCATCCGTAGTTGACAAGCAGCGCCGTGATATTGGCAATGGTGGCAATGCATATCCATCCAAGGTAGACGCCAAAGGCTGCCTTGAAGAACCCGTATGGGAGATCCCTGATGAATATATTGATCCATATCAGTGAGACCAGAAGTCCGAGCATCAGTATAAGTGACAATGGCAGCCTGCCGTAATGCCAGGCAACGATCCAGAGAGCGTTGAAGAGGCACGTGAAGCCGAAGAGCCATCCGATGCGCGATACGACAGCCTGCTGCGAGGTGGTGAACTGAACCACACAGAAGATGATCAGCAGTATGTAAATGATGCCCCAGATCGAGAAGGTCACCCCGGCAGGGACAAAGAGGTTTGGGTATGCATCGGAAAGTTCCCCCGTGGTTTTTCCGTTCAGAGGAAGGGCGTTCGCCAGGTAGTTCATTACTATCATTGCGGCGAAGAAAATCAGGTTGAGATACTTCATGATTTTTAATTTGCAATTTTACCTGTGAATGGAATCTGCTAACAAAACTTCAGAAACCCTTATACCAAATTTACGGAATTATCTTTGATAAACACCGGACAGGTCAGACAAAAAAAAAGGCGCAGTTAAGCGCCTTTTAATGGTCCCGGATCAACCCCCCTTTCAGTCTCAGAAGTCATGAATTGTCTGAAGCAGACTCGCCCCTGATATTTTGCAGTTCTGCTGATCCGGGGTATATACAGATAATTGAGGAAAGTCAGTGTTAGAGGACTGACCCCACGGTTTTACTTTTTAAGTTCGACAACTGCATATCTTGATATCTTCCAGAACTGTGCCGGGTCTATGATCTCGATATGGGCTATCTTATCATCACCTTCGCGAACAAAAGTATAGGAACCGGCCGGGTGTTCGGTTACGAGTTTCGCATCCTTTGAATCCACAGGTATGATCTTAAGCTCAGTGATGTCAATCTGTGCAAACAGGCTGTCAGTTATATTATTAACAATTGATTCAGTTCTGCCAAGGCCAAGAAAACCTCCTTCTTTGGAGACAATGCCCATATCTATCAGATCCCTTGAGCTGCCTGAAGCCAGGTAAGCCTTATTCATCTCCGAGGTCTGGTTGCTGATAAACTCTTCCTTCTCCGTGACCGTAGTTCTCAGGTCTGATGCGAGGATGTTCAGTTCACCGATCTCAATGTCCTTTTCGCTGATCTTGGTGGTCAGGGCTGCCATCTCGGTCTCATGTCCCTGTATTTTAGTCTCAAGCCCGGCAATCATCTCCTGAAGACCGTTGATCTCCCTGCCGGAGTTCCTCAGCTGTGCGCTAAGTGAAGCAAGCTTCTTCCTGTTCTCGTCAAGCAGCATGCTGATGCTTTTTATGTCCTGCATTATCTGCTCTCTTCTGGCTGTGGTGAATTCCACATTCCCCTGGTTGTTGATTGTGATCAGTTTCTCCTTCTGCTTGAGCAGGTTCAGATCGTTCTCAATCTGGGTGAATGTCTGAAGCCAGTCGTTCAGTGTTGAGTCGCGCACTGTCAGCTGCTCATTGAATGCGCCCCGCTCACCATCCATTAGTGCCAGCTGCTCATCCTGATGGTTGTTGTACAACATCCAGGCAATGGCTCCTGCCACTACAAGTATTACCAGGCTTATGATGGAAGCAGTCCTGGCTCCTTTTACAATACCGTCCCTGCGTGCATTTTCCGCATAGGTTATCCCCGCCGGGTCACTGCCAGGGTAGGAATGTTTGGTTGTGTCTTCGTCTTTCATGTCTTTTACTCCTTATAATGATTTTTACAGAGAGGGTTTTGCAAAGGATGTGCCCGAAATATATCCTGAATCTAATGCATTTATATAGAACGAGTTAGGAAATCACAGAAAATGCCGATCGTGTTCATTATGAAAAAATATTCTCAAAATGAGAAAATGGGGAGCCGGGATCAGGGGGGAATGCAATCCAGGGGAAAGTGAAATTAAGGAGTATTAGGGCACATGTGAGATGAAGGTTTGCGGGAAAGCGAAATCAGGGAGATTGGGGCAAATGGGGGTAGTGTGATCAGGGAATATCGTGATCAGGGTTGTTTCTCTTCCTTCAGGATCCTGTAGATGGTGGAGATACCTATGTCAAGCTTTCTGGCCACGGTCTTAATGTCGTTATTATGCTTTCTGAGCGAGGCTTTAATGATCTTGATTTCATACTGTCTGAGTGTCAGATCGTCATCCATGACGTCTGAGAGGGGATTCCCCGGATCTAGGATTATGTCTTCCGGACCAATCATCTTAGTCTCCGACAGTGTTACCGCCAGCTCCACAACCGACTTAAGCTCACGTACATTCCCGGGGAAAGGGTAGCCAAGGAGTTTTTGCTGAGAGGGCAGTGTCAGCTTTTTCAGGGCGATCTCATTCTCGGCACAGAATCTCTCAACAAAATGCGTTGCCAGGATAAGGATGTCATTACCCCTGTCTCTCAGGGGCGGCAGTTCCACAGGCAGGCCCCGGAGCCTGTAGTAAAGATCTTCCCTGAAATTACCCTTTTTGACCTCCTCGAGGAGGTTCCTGTTAGTCGCAACAATTATCCGGCAGTCAGTCTTAACGGCCTTGTTGCTTCCGACGCGGACGATCTCCTTTTCCTGCAGCGCCCGCAGGAGCTTTGACTGCAGCGACAGGTCCATCTCCCCTATCTCGTCAAGGAATAGTGTTCCTCCGTCAGCCTCTTCAAACCTCCCGATACGTCGGGATGAAGCACCGGTAAAGGCTCCCTTTTCATGTCCGAACAATTCACTCTCTATCAACTCAGATGGTATTGCGGCGATGTTGACGGGCACAAAGGGCTTGTCCTTGCGCCTGGAGTTATAATGGATTGCCTTGGCCGCCAGCTCCTTCCCGGTCCCCGTCTCACCCGTGATGATCACTGTGATATTCGTACCAAGGGCCTTGTCAATAAGTCCATAGACAGCTTTGATTGCAGGGCTCTCCCCCATGATTGTGTTACGGAACACATACTTCTTCTGTACCTCTTTGCGAAGCGATGATATCTCCCTCTTCAGGCCAATACCGTTCTTTATGTTCTGGACAGTCAGAAGAAGCCGTTCACGGATGTCATTCGTCTTGACGATATAGTCATAGACCCCGAGCTTCAGAAGGCTTACAACAGTCTCGATATCACTTTGTTCTGAAATCAGGATGACCTGCACTTCGCTGTTTTCCTCTCTTATTTTTTTAAGGAGGTCGAGCCCGTTCATGTCAGGAAGCCTGTAATCAAGTGTGACCACATCAGGTGATTCATGCAGGCTGTTCAGAAAATCGGTGGCATTATGAAAGCTCTTTATCTCATAATCCACGTTCAGGCTGAGGGTATGAACAAGCAGCCTGTTATACCATTCATTGTCCTCAACGACAAATATCTTAAGTGACGTTTCAGCCATATGTCGGATCTGTAACTGTGGTCATACCTTCTGACTGCAAATTAATTATTTCGCAGCAGGTGACCCTGCTTCTCAGCGGATTTTCGAGAGATTGGATTCAATTTCAGTGCGAATCTCGCGAAATGCACTCTGAAACCCGCCAACAAGACTTTCTATGTGCATTATATCGCCACCAGTCCTGCCTGATTTCTCTATATCAGTCAGGATGGCGGTAAGGTCTGCAGCGCCAAGATGCCGGCAAGGAGGAAGAAGTTTATGGGCGAGGTCAGAGATTCTTTGTATGTCGCCTGTTTTTATACCCGCAAGCATCTCCTCAAGACCCATTTCACTGCTTTGAATAAAAGTAACAAGCATCTCTTTCACAAAATTTTCATCGCCGCCCGAGAGACGGTACAGGTTGTTCAGGTCAACCCGTCCCCGTGGAGTTGCCGGTGCTATATCCCCTGCGTCTGCTTCCTCAGCGGGCATGGTCTGCCTGTGGCCGGTCACGGAGAGGATGGTACTGAGCAGGGTCTCTTCGGAAAATGGCTTCTGGAGGAAGGCATTCATTCCTGCTTCGAGGTATTTTTCAAGGTCATCATCGAGAAAAGCTGCCGTCACACATATCACCGGCATCGCTGAATCATCTATCTCCAACTCCTTGCGGATGAACTCCGTGGTCCTTGCTCCGTCGATACCCGGCATACGCATGTCCATCAGGAGCAGGTCAAACTTTTCTGTCCTTACCATCTTCAGGGCTTCCGCGCCGCTGAATGCCACCGCATGCCTGACGCCCCACCTTCTGAAGATCGACTGGAAGAGCATACGGTTATACTCCTCATCGTCAACAACCAGCACGCTGAGGTTTCTTACCTCAGCCGGAATTGACAGTTGCGACTCAGCTTCCGTGGTTATGAGGCTGCTGTCACCAACCAGTAAAGGGATTTCGCATTTTATGGTGGTGCCGTGGTTTTTCCGGCTTATGCATTCAATTGTGCCATTCTGCAGATCGACCAGTTTCTTCACGATCGACAGCCCCAGTCCCGTGCCGCCATACCTCCGTGTGGTGCTCATCTCCTCCTGGGTGAAGTCTTCAAAAATGCTTTCGATCTTATCCTCATCGATGCCGATGCCAGTGTCAACGACCTCCATCGCCAGGGTGACAGCGGGGAGAGGTTGAGCGATGCTCCTGACAGAAAAATGTACGGTGCCTTCGCTTGTGAATTTTACCGAGTTGCTGACCAGGTTTATTATTATCTGCTTCAACCGGTATGGATCGCCAAGTAATGCCGGGGGCGTGTCAGGGTCAATGGAGTAGCTCAGAACCGTATTGTTTTTCCTTGCCTGGGGGTCAAACATGGCATAGACCTCTTCAAGAATCTGCTTTATATTGAAATGTATCTGTTCCAGCGCCATCTTGCCATCCTGCAGTTTTGAAAAGTCAAGGATATCATTGATTATCCTTTCAAGGTGCAGTGATGACGACCTGATTATTTTCAGTGCCCGGGCGGTTTTTTCATCGGGAGGATCATGCAGCAGCTGCTCCGTAAACCCTGATATAGCGGTCACAGGAGTGCGTATCTCATGACTCATGTTGGCCATGAACTGTTCTTTGGTTCTTGCCAGGTTTTCGGCCTCGTCCCTGGAGATCTGCAGTGCTACCTGGTACGCGTTTGTTTTCCGGACATACCTGGTTATGATGTACACCACGAGTATCGCGAGGAGAGTCATGGATATCATGAACATGCCAAGCCAGCGATAAGTTTTTGCTGCGAGAATGTCAGCCTCGTATGCTTTTGCCTCCAGGAGCTCAGTGAATTCAGATTCCATCTTGGCAGTCAGGTCGTAGAATTGCTCCTTGATCCTGGTGCTTGTGTTTGCCAGGTGCGATTCCTGCAGTCGGATCTTTTCCCTGGCGGCCTGGTCCTGCTTTTCTATCGCGTTCAGGTCAGTGATCAGTGCCTGCTCATCGAGCCGGGTCTCTTCGGAGCGTCTGAAAACACGCCTGAGAATGCCCTTCTCTGATTTCTGTTCCCCCTCCGCCGCCACGTTCAGTCTATCCGGAAGCTGCATAAGAAACTCGATCACGCGGTGGTTCTGGTTCAGGTATAAAAGTTCATTCCAGATATAGATGTTTTCTTCAATGAGGCTGGTTATTGTATCTGTCTGCCCGAGTAAAAGAGGACTGCCAAGACACTCGTTTCTCAGCCTGTTGACTTTATCGTCGATTTCAGAGATGACCGAGTAATATGGCTCGAGGTCCTTTTCATTGTTGGTTACGGAATACATCCGGATGCTGTTTTCCGCTTTCTGAAGATCAATGGAGATCTCGCGGATTGTCAGCAGTTTCTGGTCAGGACCCACATCAACGCTTATTGACGTAACTATCGAAGAGAGGTTAAGGTATGCCAGGTATCCCGTGGCCCCGAGCAGGGCAACGGCGAGGATCATCAGCAATCCGATCTTTACCTGAACTGAAAATCTCTTCAAAGCTTAAGTTTTTTGAATAACAAGCTCAAAACTAAGCATTTTTATAATGAATGCGGCCATCAGCAGGCCCCTTAGCCGAAAAACAGATAAGGTACTTCCTCTGATCCCGGGGTGGTATTTTTAGTATTTCATGGTATCTTGGCTGATGAAAATCTTTCTCACATGAAGAAACTCATTCTCCAGCTTTTCCTGGTCATGTGCCTGTTTCCTGCCATGGCACAGGCAGACAACGGAACGTTCCGTTTCGCCCTCGTTACTGACACCCATATCGGGGGTGCAGGGGCTGACGACGATCTGAGGCGTACGGTCAGTGACATCAATGGCAACGACTCACTGGCCTTTGTGATTATCTCAGGCGATGTAACTGAGTTCGGATCTGACAGTGAGTTTCGCCTTGCGAAGGAGATCCTTGACGGCCTGAAAAAACCGTGGTATATCATCCCTGGCAACCACGACACAAAGTGGTCAGAGAGCGGCGGCAACAGCTTCCGCCGGATCTTCGGCGATGAGGCTTTTGCCTTTCGTCACGACGGGTGGCTGTTTCTGGGTACCAACTCCGGCCCTAACATGCGGATGGGTCCCGGGCAGATCCCCCGTGAAAATATTGTCTGGCTCGATTCTGTGCTGAGTGTGCCTGCGAACAGGGAGCTGAAGGTAATATCGGTTAACCACTACCCTCTCGACAATGGCCTTAACAACTGGTATGAATTGACTGACAGGCTCAAGTCACATGACACACGGCTGGCGTTGTGCGGACACGGTCACTCGAACAGGGTGATGGATTTCGAGGGGATACCTGCTCTGATGGGGCGCTCTAACCTGCGTGCAGGAAAGGAATACGGTGGTTACAATGTCATGACCGTCAGGGGTGATACGCTGCTGACGGCAGCAGTCCGGCATCCCGGTGGGCTTACAATGCCTCCGTGGGCTGAGGTAAGACTGCTGAGGCATGACTTTCTCTCCGACACCACGGACTGGCCGCGTCCCGACTATTCGATGAACACGAAATACCCGGCTGTCAGTCAGGTATGGAGAGTTCAGGAGCAGAGCGACATCGGAGCGGGAACAGTCGCCGCCGCGAAGCTGGCTATAACAACCAACACGGCAGGTGAGATAAAAGCCCTTGACATCAGGAAAGGCAAAGTGCGCTGGACCTTCCACACGGGAGCCAAGATTTACAGCACCCCGGCAACGAGCGGCAAGACTGTGGTGGCAGCTTCAGCAGAAGGAATGGTTCATGCCCTGGATCTCAGGAGCGGGAAGCCGCTGTGGAACTTCGATTCAGAACAGCCAACAGTAGCTTCACCGGTGATAAGTGACGGCAAGGTGTTCATAACAGGATCGTCAGGAAAATGCTTTGCACTGAGCCTGACTGACGGCACACTGCTGTGGAGCAACAGCATGATAGACGGGTTTGTGGAGACCATTCCGCTTATTTACAGGGGGCTGCTTATATTCGGAACATGGAACAACCATCTGTATGCCATTGATACTGAAGCAGGTGCGATTAAGTGGGACTGGAACAACGGTTATACAAACCGTATGCTGTCGCCAGCCGCCTGTGTACCGGTAGCCTCAGGTGACAGGGTTTTTGTCGTTGCTCCCGACAGGAAGATGGCCTGTCTGGATGTTCTGACGGGTGAGCTGATCTGGCATTCCGACCTGGGGGGGTTAGCAGTGAGGGAGTCGATGGGCATCACGGCTGACGGTAACACGGTGCTTGCCAAGACCATGAACGGTGTCATCATCGGCGTGGATGCGCGTGGCGTGGAACCGCGGGTGATATGGCAATCGGATCTTAACATGGGTTATGACATTGCACCGGGGGTGATCATTGAAAAAGAGGGGGTGATATTCATCCCTTCAGACAAGGGTGTTATATATGCAGCCTCGGCCATTGACGGCAGCCTGCTCTGGAGCCACAGGATTTCGTCATCCCTGATCAACAACATCGTACCCCTGGATAACAATAGCGTGTTATGCAACTCAATGGACGGGGTTGTGGTGAGGTTAGAGTATTGACAGAGAAAGTCTGAAGATCTAAGGTCTGAGGTCTGAAGGTCTTGCGGTCCTGCGGTCTTGCGGTCTTGCGGTCTTGCGGTCTTGCGGTCCAAATGACTGCTTACTGTAGACCACTACTGCCTATTGCCTATTGCCTACTGCCTGATAAGGTCTGAAGGATTTGCGATTTGCGATTTGCGATTAAGTCGAAAGTCCATAAAGTCTGTAAAGTCGAAAGGATTTGCGATTTGCGATTAGGTCGAAAGTCAGGACAGGCCGGACAGGAAAAGGATTTCGGGAGGTTAGGAACTCATAGATTTAAAATATTTTGATTTTACTCTGCATATGTTTAACTTTAGGTGATTGCCTGAACAGTAAATATTTTTTAACTACAAATATTCAACCTAAACAACAACTAAAATTATGGCAGGATTTATCGATGATTTTCTCAAAAGCTACGGTCCTGAGGTGACCAAACAGATGTCTACAAACTTCAATGTTCCTCAGGGTACGGTACAGAAGCTGATTCCTCAGCTGGCACCGCTTATCCTTGCAGGTCTGAAAAAACAGAAGGACACCCGTGGCGGTGACGAGAGGGTGGATCACATTCTGAACAAGTACGGTGATGCCTCGGTCCTTAACAACATCAGGGATCTCGTCTCCAACAAGGCACATGCCGAGAATGTTGATCCCAACCTTGGAGGTCTTCTCGGCGATGCCGGGGGCATGCAGGCAGCACAGGCACTTTCGAAGAACCTCAACATTGATGCATCGACAATCATGAAGATGATCCCGGCCCTTGCACCTCTGCTGCTTGGTGCCCTGACAAAGAAACGTGATGCAGGAGGAAAAGGAATTTCAGGCATTGGCGCCATGCTCGATGCCGATGGTGACGGAAGCATCCTTGATGATGTCGCAGGTTTCCTGATGAAAGGCGGCGGGTCAACCCAGTCGAAAGGCGGGGGTATCCTTGGTTCACTTCTCGGTGGCCTTACACGGCGCAGATAAACAAGAGCAACATGAGACAGTTGGTTTTTTTCCTGACTGTTCTGCTGGTACTCTGGATTGCCGGTGCATCATACTGGTACGTATGCAAAGTCAGAGGTGAATGCAAAGCTACGGCCGTTGTAACCGAAGAGATCCAGAATACCGGTAATGTTGAGGTACAGACACCCGAACAGCTGCATATGGCTGCAGTAGATGAGGCAAAAGCCTCTCTCACGGGTTCGGGTGTGCAGAAAGGATTCTTCACTTCGTCATCCGCCACAGGAGACATGAGCGGTGTGAGTGATGAATACCTGAAGAAGCTGAAGCTGGTCCTCGACAACAACCCGTCAGCAAAGATTGAGGTGACGGGCCACGCAGACATAACAGGCACTGAGGCCTACAACCGGGTGTTGGGGCTTCAGCGGGGTGAATATGTAAAGACATTCCTGGTAAATGCAGGTATAAATGCGGAGCAGATAGTGACATCATCCATGGGCTCGTCTGAGCCTGCTGAATCGAACAGCACACCTGAGGGGAGAGCCGCGAACAGAAGAACTGAAATCAAAGTAATAATCTAGTGTTATGGCAGAACGTTTTGCAGCAGATTTGCTGTTTATTGTCATTGTGCTGCTTATTGCGGCACTCCTGGGCTTTCTTATCGGCCACTACCTCTCAAAAGAGAGGTGCCGGAAGAAGATAGCAGTCCTTGACGAGGAGATAGCAAGGCTTGAAAAGAAGATACGCACTCTTGAGGAGGACAAACTCTCTCTTCAGGCTGGTGCCAGGCAGCTGGAAGAAGAGAAGCTTTCTCTTCATGCAGATGTCCGGCGTATGGATGATGAGATCGCAAGCCTGAAACTAACGATAGATAAGCTTGAGAATGAGATCAGGCTTAATGTAAGTCAACCTGTTGCCAGGGCAGTGGTGCTGCCTCTGGCTAAAGTGGTTCAGGATGATCTTAAAGTGGTGATTGGCATAGGTCCAAAGATTGCTAGGCTGCTCATCAACCGCGGGATTACTACGTGGAAGGCTCTGTCAGAGAGCGCTCCCTCCTACCTGATGGAGATCCTGTTAAAAGACGGCGGTGAGCGGTTCCGGATTCACAATCCAGAGAGCTGGCCGCACCAGGCGCTGTTGCTGAATGAAGGCAGGTGGGATGAGCTGAAGGAGCTGCAGGACAAGCTCGATCAGAAAGGCAATGTGAAATAGTCAACAGGCAGTAGTGAACTGACCCTGGCAGGTAGCCCGGAAGGGATTGGTGTCTCATCCCCCATGGCCGAAATCCGGAGAAAATGCTATATTTGTTATTCTGCGTGTGGAATAATAATATTAACATTTCTAAAAAGGAGGAGCTGATGAACAGTAACGCAGACTTTTTATACCATCCCCGTGATCACAAGACAATTGAATTATGGAAAGAGGTGACGGATGAGCAATGGAATGATCCGTCGTGGCAGAAAAAGAACTCGATACGGTCAGTAGACCAGCTGAAGAAGGTCATTAAGCTCAGCCAATACCAGGAGGAAGAGATAAGGAGAACCATCGGCACTCTCAGGACTGAGGGCAAGGAACCCTTGAGGATCACACCCTACTATGCATCACTGATGCAGGAAGACCCATTCAACCCGGAATTTTTCGGGGAGGTGTCGCTGAAGCGTATTGATCCCATATTCTGGCAGAGTGTGCCCACACCTGCCAACCTGATGTTTCCCGACGCCGGGGTTGAGGGAGCCATGAGTGAAGGTTCACGCAGCTACGGTGCTGCTTATCAACGCTATCCGAACAGGGTGGCGCTTTTTGTCGCCGAGAACACCAGCTGTGCTTCCTACTGTGTACACTGCCAGCGCGCCAAGTCGCTTGACACCTCCGCCGACGTCAACAGCAGGGAGGTGGATAAGGGTATATTTTATATCGGGTACAACAGGAACATCAACGAGGTGCTTGTCACCGGCGGTGATGCTCTGATGATCAGCAATAAGAGGCTGAAGTACATCCTGGAGGAGCTCAGCCGCATACCTCACCTGAGAGCCATCAGGATTGCCACCAGGGTGCCGGTGGTACTTCCCATGCTCATCACCGGGGAGTTGCTTGACCTGATCAGGGTTTCGGCCAACAGGTTCAACAAGGGCCCGGATAAGTATGTCTATTTCATGACCCACATCAACCACTATCAGGAGATAACCCCTGAAATGGCTGCGGCGGTGAAGAAGATCACATCGCATGGCTTCACGGTTCGGAACCAGACGGTGCTCCTCAATCATGTCAATGACAACTTCCGTACTCTTGCAGAGACATTCAGAAGGATGTTCTGGATAGGGGTGCATCCCTACTATCTGCTCCAGTGCCACAAGGAGAGGGGGATAGTGCATTTCATTACGCCCATACAGGTAGGCAAGATTTACATGAAACACCTGCAGGGATGGATAAGCGGCATCACCATGCCGCGTTATGCGGCCAACATCGAAGGCGGAGGCGGTAAGGTTGTACTTATGCCGTCTGGGCATGACACCCTGAACCTGGACTGCCCCATTGACAATATGATATCAGAGAGCTATGCCAGCGTCATTACCTGGGATCACAAGAAGATAATGATGTATGAAGCTCTGGGAAGGGCCACAAGGGAGGAGTACGGTGAAGCCATGAAGATCATGGACAACTTCATAGGCAGGAAAGGGGTCTTTCTGCCCAAGATCATAATTGTTGACGGGAAGGGTAACCATATAGAGACCACCAACCGCACCAAGCTGCCCAACTTTGAGAAAAGCAAGAAGGCGAAGCTGCTCGATTATGAGCTCTTCAACACGGAGATGCCGCTGACCAATCCTGTCGATGCTCAGGACCAGATTGAGAAAGCGTTCAGCAGTTCAAAATACAACAAATGAAAAATGCAGAGGCGCAGTAACTCATACCTCTGCAAATTTCATTCAACAATATTACGTGATTACTGAAGGTTGCTTACCACCTCTATCACCTCGGGAAGATCCATTCCGATCTTCTTCAGGTGTTCAACGGTAGGGATGCCGTTGTTGTTCCATCCGCGGCGTTTATAAACCGCATCGCGAAGCAGGTCGTACTGTTTTTCGCGGAACTGTCTCATTACGCTCATCTTCTCCTCCAGGCTCTTTCCTTCAGGGTCGAAGCCGACTTTCTCCTTCAGTTGCTTGTCATAGCGTTCCTCACGTGAAAGATACTCCTCGGATGTCACAGGTCCGCATGCGCGGTACGGCTGGTCATCGTCCTTGCGGCGACCATAGCCACGGCGGATATTAAAGACCCGCTGGAAGTTATATACCCTTTCGGAGTCCTCCACCAGCCTTTGCTTATCAAACGGTCTGCCGGTGACAGCCTTATAGATTGTCACATAGTTGTCTACATGTTCAGGTACCTTTGCCGGCTCGTCGGTCTGGGCGTTGGTCTCAGGCTCAACATCGTTCCACGGCAGCTTGCATAATCCCACAAGGCCGAACCATGTGCGGAACATCGGGAAGTAATGAAGGGCTTCGGCCTTGTTCTCGAATGTGGGTATCTGGTTATTGACCATATCCATGAAAATCAGCCATGCCTCGTCGTGCTGAGGTCCTTTGTTGGTCATGGCATATCCGCCCTGCTGTGCCAGCGATTCCTTCGACATGTACTGTGAGTACTCGAGGCCCTTGTTTTCCATTCCGATATCCTGCATGAACTGCGGGTCGCCCCAGCCTTTCTCTGCAAATATCTTCTTCATACGGCGGATGCCCTGTCCGGCGGTCAGTCCGAAACCCTCCCCGCGTGATACCTGGTGCAGCAGCTCCAGGGCAGGAGGAATATTGCCAAAGGTCAGTTCAAGGCCTCCGGTGCGTTCCTTATTCAGGATGCCATTCTGGTAGCACTCCTGGATAAATGCCAGGCTGGTGCCCCATGTGATTGTGCAGATGCCGTATGTATCACAGTAGAAGTTCGTCTCGATTATATAGCGCGGGTCAAAGAAGCCGCCGTTGGAGCCGAGGCCGGCAGCTGTCTCATACTCCGGGCCGTCAACAATTACCGTTTGTCCCTTATAGGGGCCGGTAGATATTACAAAGTCGTCTATCGCCTTTGCGCAAGCCATGTTACATCCTATCCAGCAGCCATCAGGTATGTTCTGTGTGAAAAATGACTTCCACACGCCGGAGTCAATTTTGGGAGAGTCTTTATGTGACCCGAATTTATAATTATGGGTGGGCAGCAGATCATGGTCATCCATTATCTCCATCAGGTGGGCAGTACCTATCTGACGCATCTTGCACTGTTTGTCATCGAGCTCGCGCATCTCACGGTTGAAGCGGCGGCCGCGCTCCTGGATAGCCTCGAGGTCAACGACGTTGTTGAGGTTACCCTTGACTCCCGGGATCTTGCATACGATGGCTTTGATCTTCTTGTTGCGGAAGACGGTGCCGATGCCGCCGCGACCGGCCTGTTTCAGTCTTATCTTTTTGCGCTTGGGATCGTAGAAGGTGAAGTTAAGCATTCCGATGAGAGAATTATCAGCTGCTGAGCCGGTGGAGACGATACCGATATTCCTGCGGTCATTTTCGTTATCAGCAAACATGTCTGTCAGCTGCTCGGCCAGCACATGGGTGTCAAGCGCCTCGGCCGGTGCCTCGAAGATCTCGACATAATGATCCACGCCGTTGATGAACACAATCACGTCAGCTGTGGCTTTTCCCTGCAGCTCAATGGCATCGAAGCCCGAGAACTTCAGGAAAGGTCCGAAGAAGCCTCCCACGTTGCTGTCAATGACCGAGTCAGTCTGCGGTGAGATAGTCACCACAAGCGACTTCCCGCTGCCGGAGTACTGGGTTATGCCGCCTATCGGCCCGGAGGAGATGACGATCTCATTCTCCGGATCATCCCACCTGGTGTCCGGCCTGGTAGCATCCCACAGGTAACGGAGGCCGTAGCCTTTCCCTCCGATGAATTTCTCCTTCATCGCCTGGGGGACATCCTTCTCCTTTATCTCCGTGGTACCGACGTTGATATAGAGTGTTTTGTCAGTATACCCTTTTGAGAGAGGGGTCCATGTGTAGTTCCATCTGTTCAGAAGCCTGTGCTTTGATTTGATTTCGCTGATATCCATTATGTTTGGTATAAAAGGTTTTTAAGTGTCAATTACAAATTACGAGTATAAATATCCACATTCTAATGATAATAGTCAATATGCAGCGGATTGCCGATCGGGTCAGGCAATAGGCAATAGGCAATAGGCGATAGGCAATAGGCAATAGTTAAAATTAAGAATTAAGAATCTGTTACTTAGACCGCAAGACTGCAAGACCGCAGGACGGAGCCGCGCAGAGCGGGGCGACAGACCATCAGACTTCAGATTGAGGCTCCGCCCTTTTGCGGAGCCGAAATCCCGATAACGAAGTGTATCGGGACCTTCAGACTTTCAACTTTACAGACTTTAGACTTTCCAGACTTTCAACTATATTTGCCCTTCCGGAACCAGGCACCGACCACTGACGAAATGAACATCACCCTTAACAATGAACCATTGCCCCTTGACGGTGAGAGCATCACGGTGGAGAAGCTGCTTGAACTGAAGAGATATACCTTCAGGCTCAGGATTGTAAAGATCAACGGTCGTATCATTGACCGTGACAGTTATGGTGAAGAGGTGATAAATGACGGTGACACCGTACAGGTGATCTATCTGATGAGCGGAGGATGAGCGGAGGATGAGCGGAGGATGAGCGGAGGATGAGCGGAAGATGAGCGGAAGATGAGCGGAAGAAGAGCGGAAGAAGAGCGGAGGATGAGAATAATTATAACTATTGACCCGGTAACACTTTGAAGGCAGATTTCTGGCAGCGGTTCACTCTGGCAGCCCTGCGCGACAGGATGCCCGCATGGATGAAGAACAGGTACGTTCTTACCATACTCATCTTCCTTGTGTGGATCATATTGCTTGATCCCAATAACCTGATCTCGCGCGCCCGCGAGGTGAGGACGCGCAACAGGCTGGAACGTGAGAAGGAGTACTACATGACGCGCATCGAGGAGGACCGCAGGAAGCTGAACGAGCTCAGGACCAGCAACGAGAACCTCGAGAAGTATGCCCGCGAGCAGTACCGGATGAAGAGACCCGACGAAGACCTGTTCATCATCGTCACCCCGGTAGAGGAACGCAAGATCAGGCGTGACCGCAAGGTGTCTAAAACAGCGAAGCCCGCCGTGAAGCGGGCTCCGAAGCCTTCAGGTGACTGAAGTTATTTCGTGCTTTTTTCTGAGTTGTATTTCTCATTCAGTCCTGCAACAACCGCAGCTGTAATATCCAGAGTTGAATCGCTGTACAGGATAGGGCCCGGGAACTGCCTGGCCAGGATATACTGATATCCGTGCTCAGCATTGAATTCAGCCAGGTACTGGTTGATATACTCAAGCACCTGCCTCTGGGCTACAACACCCTCCTCATTCAGGCTATAAGCCATCTGGTCTCGCAGGGCGATAAGGTTCTGCTGCTGCTGGGCAAGTGTCTGCTCCATCTCGGCGGCGGTGGCCCTTGTGATGAGTCCCTTCTGGGCTTTGTTCTGGTAATCCCTGACGTCACGGTCAAATGACTGCGACTTGGCAGTGAGCTCGGCTTCCGAGTTTCTGGACTTCTCCTCGAGCTCAGTCGACTTGTCCTGTGCCATGACAAAATTGGCGATGACGGAGTCGAGTTCAACGAAAACGATGCCGCCCTTCGCCTCTGCAGACTTGCCGTCGGCAGTCACGGTTCCGGTCTTGTTGCATCCGCCGGTGACGAGCATTCCGCCAACGACCAGCGCTGAAACTATCAGGGTGTTCTTTAAAAGAGATAATTTATTCATCTTGGAAATTAGGTTATGGTTCAACAAATTGTTGCACAAACATACACAAATTTTAAATATCAATCAGCAGAATGAAACGGGGGTTGCGGAAAGGTGTGGCGATTGTCAGAACTCGGGACAGGGGATGGCGTGGATCTTCTGGCCACGCTTCACCTGTTCTGAGGTGAACGAATAGATGAGTGATATTTCGTAGGCGCCGCCGGTGGAGGTAATCAGGTTGGAGATGGTAAAATCATAGCTCAGTCCGATATTCAGATCGTCGGTCTTGATGCCTATCATTCCAATGATTGCATCTCCTGCCTGTGAGGAGACATCCTTGGCAGTGGCGAAGGGGATACCGCGGTACCACACGCCGAAGACCAGCGGGTGCTTGAAGTAATAAAGGCCTATGTCTGACTGGTAGAAGTCGCCCTGGAAAGTTACATTGGCAGCGACCGACATCACCTCTGTGAGTTTCTTCCTGAGTCGTCCGCGACTGATGAGCTGGAATCCGCCGAAGAAATCGACCTTTATGGGAACGGAGCTGTTATTGCCCCAGAACGAGGTGCGTGGCCTTAGCAGGTGGTCAACGGTGAATCCTCCCCAAATCTTATCGTTATATGCAAGTCCGGATACTGCGAAGTCTATGTCAGCCACGTTATCGAACGGTGGCGGGGTGATCGGCGGCAGGGTCCCTCCTGTTGTTATCTGGCTGTTCCATGTCAGTTTCATAAGGTCCAGTCCGAGGTAGATGAACTTGAAGTTCACACCCGGTCTTAGATGCCATTCATCGTTCAACTGGATGTCATATGAGTAGAGCAGGCCTAAGTTCGTGGTGCTGAGATCGCCTGAGCCTGCCACGTCATGTGTGGCGAGGATTCCGATGCCGGAGTTGAAGTTGGGGACTGCCTTGTCGAATGAGAAGCTGTAGGTATGGAATACACCGGGGATCGAGGGCCACTGATTACGCCAGTTGAGTGCTATGCGGTAATCTTCCGTGGCACCTGCAAAAGAGGGCGCAAGGTAAAGCTGGTTAGCATAGAATTGAGAAAACTGGGGGTCCTGACCCTGAGTGAAAACCGAGATTGTGAGAAGCAGGCCAATCAGATATTTAGTACTTGAGGGCAATCCGGATCCTTTTAGTTATACACAAAGTAGCTAATTATACGGCTAAACTCAAGGAAGGTTGCATCAAATGATATCAACAATCATCACGGCAGGCCGTGAAGATATTAACAGACGAGAATTATATGGTCATTATCAGTAATTTACGAGCGTAACATCACCTGCCATAATTATTGCTTGACCATTGCGATAAGTGCCTCTCACCTTCCAGACATAAACGCCCGGGCTGCAGAGCCGGCCTTTGTTGTAACCGTCCCAACCCATAGCTATATCATCACTTTCGAAGACAAGAAGACCCGACTTGCTGTATATTTTTAGATTGTACGAATCTACCCCTGAAGCTACCGGGTGAAACACCTGGTTATATTCGTCTGTCTGCTGGTTGTAATAACCTCCCGTGGGACCTCCCCTGTTAGGTATAAAAGCATTGGGGAATCTGAGGTACATGCCCCTGTCTGTGAACAGGTCATTGACGGTGACGGAGTCAACGCAGCCATTGGCGGAGTATGCCATCAGGCTGACGTCATACCTGCCCATCCGTTCATACCTGTATGACGGGTCTGCCAGCGCCGAGAAGGTCCCGTCGCCGAAGTCCCACAGGTAGTTCACCGCCCCGCTTGAAAGGTTCACGAAGTTGACCCTGTCATTTTCACCCGAGGGGTCATTCTGCCGTACCTCAAAGGCAGCCCTGGGGTTATCCCATACTTCTATGATTTCTGTTGCAGTGCTGACCCGCCGTCTTTCATCGGTGAGGGTCAGTGTGACACGGTATGTTCCGGGGATATCATAGATATAGTCATGACCTGGCTCTGACGATGTACCACCGTCGCCCAGGCTCCACGAGACGGTGTAACCTTCGCCGGCATTGCAGCTGAACTTCACGTGAAGCGGAACGCATCCGGAGGTGACCGATGGCTCAATGGAGGCATCGGAGAGGGGTGCGGACACTGACAGCCCCTGGGCTCCTCCCCTGTTCAGGGCTATGGTCTCCCCCTGTTTGTCATTCGTGGCTATCGGCTCATGCCTAACGATAGCTTGCCCCTTCTCTTTGGCGGCATCGCCTGTCTCAGATACGGCAGGAAAATCCTGTACGTAAACAGGTTCTGTTTCAATAGTCTGTGTTACCGGAGTTTCCGTGACGATCTCTTCCCCGGAAACGCTGACCTGTGATGTATCTTGCAGGGGCGTTACCGGCTCAGCTTCGCCCCGTGAGGGGCTGAAAAGAAGGATCCCTGCCACCATGAGGCCCGCAGCGGCTGCCGTTACATACCATATATTAAAGCGGGTGGGATTGAATCTGAAGAACTCCCTGCGTCCGAGACGTTGCATGAGACGGCCGGTAAGGTCGCTACCGGCAACCAGCTCGTTCTCCTCCAGCTTATTGCGGAAGAGACTCTCAAGACCGTTATCTCTCTCTTCGTCTCTCATCACCTTTTCAGGTATATTTTCGTTTCATGTGCGCCAGCTCATCAAGTTTCTTCCTCAGAATGGCCCTTGCCCTGCTGTACTGCGATTTTGAAGTGTTTACATCTATCCCCAGCATCTCAGCTATCTCATGGTGCTTGTAGCCCTCAACGGAATAAAGGTTAAAGACCATCCGGTAGCCTGGAGAGAGTTCGGCAAGCACCCTGTAGAGATCCTCGGCGGTATAAAAATCCTCCTCGAAACCCGCTGTCCCCGTCTCTGCACTGACATAATCATCTATGTCAGTGTGATGCTTGTGACGCAGATTTTTATGATAGTATGTGATGGCCGTATTCACCGTCACCCTCCTGAGCCAGCCCCTGAAAGAACCCGTGCCCGAATACTCCCCGAGGTTAAAAAATATCCTCATGAAAGCCTCCTGCAACATATCTTCAGCCTCAGGCCTGTCGGTGGCATATCTCATGCACACGCCCAGCAGGTAACCTGAATGTTGTTTCCAGAGCAGCTGCTGTGCTTTTCTGTTGTGCCTGATACAGCCCTCAATGATATGTTGTTCACTCATCATCAGCTGAGCACAGTAACAAGACCTGAGACATTGTCAAATGGTTGCACCGTAAGAGGATTTTCTTTAAAATAACTGAAATTTAAGTTAAGCATCCTTAACTAATGATAAACGTCATTAGTTTCAAAAATATTCGGTAATAACTTTGAAATCTATAAAAGTCAAATATACAGGATCATGTTCAATAAGTTCATTGCCTCAATTCTTCCATATTTTCCGAAGAAATTCGTCTGGATATTCTCACGTGCATATATCTCAGGGGTGAAGATGGAAGATGCCATGCGCGTATCTAAGGAGCTTAACCAGCAGGGCATGAGGGTGACCCTCGATGTTCTTGGTGAGTTCATCAAGTCGCTCGATGAAGCCGAGGCGAACAAGCAGGAGTACATGGATCTGATCGCCGAGACAGAGAAGCAGGGCATCAACGGTAACTACTCGCTCAAGCCCACCAGCTTTGGCCTTCTGATAGACAAGGAGGTATGCTACAGGCTCATGCGGGAGATAGTGGCCGAAGCCGCCTCACACAATAACTTCTGCAGGATAGACATGGAGGATTCGCCATGCACCGACCTGGAGATAGAGCTTTACAGGCGTCTCCATGCCGAGTTCCCGAAGAACGTGGGACTGGTGCTGCAGGCTTACATGAAGAGGACCTACACCGACCTGGAGAACATGCTGGACATGAATACTCCGGAGATACCGACCAACTACAGGCTCTGCAAGGGGATCTACGTTGAATCACCCGAGATTGCCTACAAGAAGTATGAGGAGATCAACAAGCATTATCTCGAGGACCTGGAGTTCATGTTCAGGAACAAGATATATGCGGGCATCGCCACGCACGACAGGCCGCTGATAGACGGGGCGTATGAACTCATCAGGAAATACAATGTTCCGAAGAACATGTACGAGTTCCAGATGCTCTACGGTGTCACCCCGAAGCTGCGGCAGAGCATCGTTGATGCCGGGCACGTCATGAGGGTCTACGTTCCTTTCGGCGAGAAGTGGTTTGGTTATTCAACCCGCAGGCTGAAGGAGAATCCGAAGATGGCGGAGCATATCATCAAAGCAATATTCTATAAAGGGTAAAAATTTGCGATTTGCGATTTGCGATTTGCGATTAAGTCGAAAGTCCATAAAGTCTGTAAAGTCGGAAGGATTTACGAGTTGCGATTTGCGATTAAGTCGAAAGTCCATAAAGTCTGTAAAGTCGGAAGGATTTGCGAGTTGCGAGTTGCGATTAAAGGATTTCGATTAATCGACAATCGGCAGTCTGGAGGCAATAGGCAATAGGCAATAGGCAATAGTCTTAAAATCCAAACCTAAAGTCTAAGAGACTGATTATTACATCTTAATTCTTAATTTTTCACTACTGCCTGCTGCCTACCCCCTACTGCCTCGATTTACCGCGGCACGCGGTAAATGAGGGAATCATGAAATGCCCGCAGGTTATCCATCTCGCGGGCGGAGATGTAGGGCACGGGTGGCTCGGGTACTTCGGGCGGACCGACAGCAAGCAGATAGATCAGCGGAATCAGTGTAAGCGGACTGACAGCCAGCATCTGGTCTGAGGGTATCTGACCCTTCTCATAGGCTTCAGAACGCTGTTTCTGTCTCAGCAGTTCATAATTGGTGGCCGGATCGCCGAGCTTGCTGGCGCCCGTCAGTCCCTGGTAAGCAGACAGTCTCAGATTATTTGTTGCGTTGATCAGCTCCTGGTTCGTTGCCGGCGGTTCAGACATGATGGCTGACCTGAGATTGCCAATCCTGGGTATGACCACTACTGCAGCCATCATGAGTGTGTCGCTGGTGAGATAGATCCCTGCAACGTATTCCCGTGCACGGAGGCTATCGTGCACTGGCATATTATAATCTTTGTAGCCGACACAGGTGAAGATGACGGTGTCAAGGTGGCGGGCATAGAATGAGACCATGCCCCTGCTGTCGGCGGCGCCGCTGCTTCTGATCCTTTCTCCGGAAGCGCCGCTGCTCCTGATCCTTTCTCCGGAAGCGCCGCTGCCCATGTCTCTTGCCCCGGCGGCGGCTGTGGTCCGGCCCATGACCTGGTAATGAGCCCCTGTCAGCGGCTGGCGCGTTTCGGCATCGAGTATGACACCGTGAAAAAGTATAGGTGCAGCCTGCTGTGCAGAAGTACCCTGCGGGTGTAATGCAAGAAGAATAAAAAGTATTGCGGGAAGGACCGCCGACTTACCTGCGAAGGATGATCTCGTCAAGTGTCCTCTTTGGAACGTGATGCACACGCTCTTCATCTCTCCAGTATTTCACATTATTATTGACAAGGGTCTCGAGGATCACCTTCTCTACCGGTTTTCCGAGTGCCAGTACAAGAAGCACCTCCAGGTCCTTCGGGATGTCAAGCAGCACCCTCAATTTCTCCTTTTTCACGGATGCAATGATACACCCACCGAGACCGGCTTCAGTAGCACCCAGCATAATGCTCTGGGCTGCAATACCATGATCAACTCCAAATGAATCCGATATCTCCTTATCGCCCAGGATGACAATATATGCCGTGGGCCTCTCGCCGGGGTCCGGACCCTCCCATGTGGTAAGGTATCCTGCCCATGCGAGACAGGGATAGACGGCAGCACGCATGTCGGGCTCGGTCACCAGAATATATTTCAGGGGCTGGCGGTTGGCGCCTGAGGCTGAGAGACGCGCAAGGTCAACAAGCGAGACCAGGGCCTCTTTTGTTATCTCGTGTTTTTCGTCGAACCGGCGGTATGTTCTGTTTTTCTCTATTAGCTGTCGGATGTTCATCTCTGAAATTTTGGCCAAAGATAGAGAAAAAACCGATACCTATTTTTTTAGCGCCTCGTCATAGCGTTCGCCGATGACTTTCCAGTCGAGCAGCTCCCAGAAGTTCTTGATGTAGTCAGGGCGCTTGTTTCTGTAATCAATATAATATGCATGTTCCCACACATCGCAGGTCATGACCGGAACCATACCCGAGCGAAGAGGATTGCCGGCGTTTGTCTCCTGGGTGATTGTGAGCCTCCCGTCGGGTTTCATGCAGAGCCATGCCCATCCTGACCCGAAGAGCGTTGAGGCGGCTTTGGTGAATGCTTCCTTAAAGGCATCAAACGAGCCGTATTCGGCATCAATTGCCTTTGCCACGGTGCCCGATGGCGCTTTTTTGCCGGCCGGTGAGAAGGCTTCAAAATAGAATGTGTGGTTCCATACCTGGGCAGCGTTGTTGAAGATGCCGCCTTCAGCTTTCCTGATCATGGTCTCAAGAGAGGCATCCTCGAAGGGTGATCCCGGGAGGAGGTTGTTGAGGTTGTTGACATAGGCGAGATGATGCTTGCCGTGATGAAACGCCAGAGTCTCGGCGCTCAGCATGGGTGCGAGGTCATCAGTACCGTACTTCAGGGGGGTTAGTTCGAATTTCATGATCTGGTCAGATTAATTGGATTATCAGTAAAGATACTAAAATGAGATAACCGCCGTAACAATCAGAGCAGAAATATCCTGCCGGGAAGGGGTTCAATCACTCCTCTCTCCGTGGCCACGGTAAAGAGCCGTTCAATAGCCGCCCTTCCCTCCTCTCCCAGCGAGAGGCTGAAGCTGTTCACGAAAAGTTGTATGTGTTCTCTCGTTATGACGGCGTCTGTCTCCATGGCGTGTTTCCTGATGAAACCGACCGATTCCGCAGGGTTGGCTCCGGCATATTCGATGCTTCGCCGTATGGCCCTGTTCACTTTGGCGGCCGTGACCTCATCGACAGTGCGACTGACCACTATTCCCCCGAGGGGCACAGGCATTCCGGTGAGCTCCTCCCACCTCTCGCCGGTGTCGGCCACCTTTTTCAGTCCCATTGCCTGGTATGTGAACCGGGTCTCATGGATGATGAGGCCTGCGTCAGCCTCACCTGAGAGCACAGCCTCGGGTATGTCAGAGAAGAGGTATTCGCGCTTGTTTGTTGCTGCCGGCCAGAAGATACTGAAGAGCAGGTTGGCGGTGGTGTATCTCCCAGGGATGGCTATCAACGCGTTATCCAGCTCATCAGGGTACATCCTGTGTTTGCTTATCACCAGCGGGCCGTTGCTGCGGCCGAGGGCGCTGCCGGCATCGAGGATGAGATAGCCGGCCGCAGCACGGGCATAGGCGTGGTAGCTCATCTTGGTGATATCAACGCTGCCCTCAATGGCCCTGCGGTTCAGCTCCTCAACATCAGCAAGGAACCAGTCGAACTCCAGTCCTTCGGTATCTATCCTGCCATGCACCATAGCCTCGAAGATAAAGGTGTCATTGGGGCAGGGCGAAAATCCAAGCGTAAGCTTCATGGCATCATGATTAAGTTGGTCAGCACAGTCATCTCATCGGCGGATAAGCAGATCAGGAGGGTCATCATTCCGTGATTAAACCTGTTATCCGTGTCATCTCCTCCTGCAGCCGGCGGAGAGCCAGGGGTATGTCCCAGTTCTTCAGGTTTCGGGGCTCAACCATGTTTGAGACCGCACGCACTGAAAGCCACGGGATACGGGAGATTTCGCAGGCATAGGCCAGCCAGGCTCCCTCCATGGTCTCGATGTCAGGGTCCCATGCCTTCCGTATACGGTCGATGACCGTCTGCGATCCGGAAGACATGTTGACCGTGGCGCCTGTGACGGAGGGCAGTGTCGCGGCCAGCAGGTCGAACCATCTGCCTCCGCAGTGAATCCTCCCCCCGCGGAAGGGCGGGCTGTCAGGGTCAGCCAGGTTCGCCCTGAAGAGTGACCGGAAATCGCCGTTGTCATCAACACCCATATCGGCAAAGCAGTCAGACCGTACAAGGACAACATCTCCCGGGGCATGAGAAGAGACATAGCTGCCGGCAATGCCGGCTCCTATCACCAGTGCCGGCAGTGGTCCTGCTGAGAATCTCTTCTGAAGAGCCCATGACACGGCGGCACCGCCAACCCCTGTGACAATTATCTCACAGCTGCACCGCGAGGCGTCAACGGCGCGCCGGACAGCCTCTTCCTCTGTGGGATGTGCCACGGCAATAAGAATATTCCCCGATTTGTAATCCATCAGTTAAGTCTGTGATTAGACTGATAAATATATTATTTTTGAGTAATATAGTGCTCATTCCTGTCAACCAATTAATTTAGCAGTATGATCTACCTGACAAGAAGAGAGCGGTTCAGTTCTGCACACAGAATGTTCCGCCCCGGCCTGAGTGATGAGGAGAACATGAAGATTTACGGGAAGTGCTCCAACCCGATGTGGCACGGTCACAACTATGAGCTCAAGGTGACGGTCAAGGGCGAAATTGATACGCTGACGGGGTTCTTCATGAATGCCACGCGCCTGAAGGAGATAATGAACGAAAGAGTGGTGGTCAAGCTTGACCATAAAAACATGAATCTTGAGACTGACTTCATGTCGGGCTTGGTAGCCACCACGGAGAACCTGGCGATAGCCATCTGGAAGGAGCTGGTTGAGCCACTGGCAGCCGAGGGGGCCATGCTGCACTGTGTCAGGATTGAGGAGACGGAAAACAATTATGTTGAATATTACGGATAATATGGAAAAGCTTAATGATGGCAGCGGAAAGCTGTCAAACGGATACAACAAGATCGAGAAATGGAACCCTGAGGTCATCAATGAGATCTCCGGATACTACTACAATATTCTGAGGCTCCTTGGAGAGGATCCAGACAGGGAGGGGTTGCTCAAGACGCCCGAGAGGGTTGCCAAGGCGCTCAGTTTCCTGACGAGGGGCTACCAGTCGGATCCCGAGGAGATACTTCGCAGCGCTGTCTTCACGGAGGAGTACAGGCAGATGGTGCTTGTTAAGGACATCGATATCTACTCTATGTGCGAGCATCACATGCTGCCCTTTCACGGCAAGGCGCATGTGGCCTACATCCCTGACGGGCGCATAACAGGACTGAGCAAGATAGCACGTGTGGTTGAGACCTATGCCGCCAGGCTGCAGGTGCAGGAGAGGCTTACGACACAGATACGCAACTGCATACAGGATAACCTTAAGCCGCTTGGTGTGGCTGTTGTAATTGAGGCGCAGCACATGTGCATGCAGATACGCGGTGTTCAGAAGCAGAACTCGGTCACCACCACATCAGCCTTCACCGGATGTTTCCTCTCTAACCTCAACACCCGTGAGGAGTTCATTCATCTGATAGGTACCAGGCTGCACTAACAGTAACACACGAATCTTTTTTTACACGGTTTATGAAAGCATACGTATTCCCGGGACAGGGAGCGCAATACCCCGGTATGGGAAAAGATCTCTATGATAAATTCCCGGCAGCGCGTGAGATATTTGAAAGAGCCAACGGCTTGCTTGGCTTCCGCATAACTGACATCATGTTTTCCGGCACTGATGAGGAGTTACGGCAGACGAGGGTGACCCAGCCTGCAATCTTCCTGCACTCGGTGATACTGACTGCAGTGGCAGGTGATGCCTTTGCTCCTGCCATGGTTGCCGGCCACTCGCTTGGTGAGTTCTCGGCACTCGTGGCTGCCGGCGCCCTCTCGTTTGACGACGGCCTGACGCTCGTTGCCGCCAGGGCGGCGGCCATGCAGAGAGCATGCGGCATCAACCCTTCCACCATGGCCGCCGTACTCGGTATGCCTGATGAGCTGGTTGAGGAGGTGTGCGCCTCGGTGAAGGAGACGGTGGTGCCGGCAAACTACAACAGTCCGGGACAGATAGTCATCTCCGGCACCGTGGAGGGCATCAGGCTGGCAACAGAAGAACTGAAACAGCGGGGTGCCAGGAGGATCGTTCCGCTCTCCGTCAGCGGAGGATTTCATTCGCCATGCATGGAGCCCGCAAGAGAAGAGCTTGAAGATGCCATCAGAAAAGCCCGCTTCAGCCGCCCGGTGTGCCCAGTCTACCAGAACGTGACAGCCATGCCGGTGACAGACCCCGCACAGATAATGGATAACCTGGTAGCACAGCTCACCTCGCCGGTACGGTGGACGCAGACAGTTGAGAGGATGATAGCTGACGGTGCTGCATCATTCACCGAGGCCGGCCCGGGCAATGTGCTGCAGGGTCTGATTAAAAAGGTAAACCCTGGAGTCGCCACATCAGCACTTACGGTCGTCTACTAAGGCGTCCCCGGCTCAGCACTGACAGATATCACCGCCATACCCTTCTTGCCGTCCATCCTGATAACAAGCGGCTCGTCAAACCTTATATGCCTGAACCAGTTTCCGTTGGCTATTGTCTTCTGCCTGTCAAGCCTGTCCCACAGAATAGTGCCGTCGCCTGTATACTGGTTAACAGAGAGATAACCGATATTCATTGATGTCACATTATGGAAGAAGTGAGAGCCCTGTGATGCATCAACATGGTAATCAGGCAGGCTGACCTCAACGATGACCCTGGCATTGGATATCTGGGGCCATGCAACAGGTATGCCAAGGAACCTGTCCTTGGTACCCCAGCGCCCGGGACCAATCAAAACATACTTCCTGCCCTCAGCCATCATCTGCCTGTTGATGGCATCAATCTCTTCTGCCATCTCATTAGTCTTCAGATTATCGAATTTTTCCGGTTCTACATAAATGATGTCGGTGATATCACTGACAAGGCCGTTGCCCATGCTTTTCCTGGAGACCAGCAGCATGTCATCGGTATAGACTGTTTCAGGGTCAATTGCATAACCGGCGCCGCTGCCAACCAGAGGCTTTATCTGCAGCAGGTAGAACGATGCCCTGTCATTCTCATCCCTGGTGAGGTCGACGGCAAACTCTATCTCAACGGGGGCACCGAAAGCCTCTCTGACCACTTCCAGCACCTTCTTAAGGGTTGGGGCCAGTGGGATATAATCATACTTGAGGATGTTGGCAAAGTTGATCACGCGGGGTCCGGCTACATCAAGCCCCGGTGAGACTGTGTCATTGTCCATGCTGAAAACCGAGGCGCAATGTTTTAGGACGCCGTCAGCCTCGGCCCTGCTGATGTCAAGCTTCACCAGGCCGGCATTCTCTCCCTGAAGGAGATCAATATCCTTCCTCCCAAGGTTGATTGCGTAGAATTCGACCTGCGAATAACGTATCAGGTCATCTATTGACACAATGTCAAGGGCCGGAAATGAGGGTGAGAACCTGAAGGCCCTCTCGCCGTCAAGCACGTACTGCCCCAGTCCTACCGCCGCCACGGCGAAACCGTCATGAGGCGTCATGTTGGCGACGGGATAGAAGTTGAATGACTGCGCCGTCCCGCTGATATGGGGATAGAAGATGTCATCATACCTCTTTCCCACAACAGCCTGGATCACCACAGCCATCTTCTCCTGTTCGATCTTATAGTTTATGGCTTCGAAATAGATGCGCGAGTTATCTGAATAGATTGAAGAGAACACAAGCTTGATGGCTCCGATCAGCTGCCTGAGCCTCACCTCCGGGTCAGGGTGGTTGTTGGGCAGAAGGTATGTACCGAACACACCCGAGAAGGGCTGGCTTAGGGAGTCCTCGAAGAGGCTTGATGACCGTACCGCCAGAGGCTGGCTAAAGAGTCTGATGAAGACCCTTAGCTTCTGCTCAAGGGCGCTGCTGAGGCTGCCTGCCAGGAACTGTTTCTGCAGTTCGTCAAAGTCCTTCTCCCTGTTCACCACCTCCCACATATGGTTGCTCTCCATGAAGTGGTCAAACTCGTCAGTGCCGATGATTGCTGTGACGGGTGTCTTGATATTGATGCCGGGGAGCAGGCGCCCCAGTTCAAAGCTGTGTATCAGTGTGCTGACGAATGCCAGGCCACGGCCCTTGCCTCCGAGTGATCCGCCGGCAAGGCTGACCACGTTGGACTCATCAATCATCACGGACTCATCAAAGTTGACCACCTTGCCCTTGTTCATCTCCCTCCTCCGCTTGCGGATGACGTCAATGAGGAACTCGCGCATATCCTTCAGGCTGCGAAAGTCGGATATCCTGACGGGGTTGATGATCTTGGCGATCTTCACCTCTCCCCTGGCCATGAGCCAGAGTGAGAAGCTGTTCTTCATGGCGTGATAGACCAGCGAGTCTTCGGGAACTGTCTTGAGGAACGCCTCGAACTCCTTCATCGACTTGGCTACAGCTATCTGTCTCCCCTTGGTGTCACGGTAGACAAAATGGCCGAACCCGAGGTAGTATGTAATGAACGATTTCAGGTCCTGAAGCAGTGTCTCGGAGTTCTTGTTTATGAAGCTCGCCTTGAGCTGTGCGGCATAGACGGCATTGCCGGGGTCTGACGACTGCAGCAGTGTAGGCAGGTTTGCCTGTTCCCCGCGTATGTGGGTTATGAGGTCGAAACCGGCCTTGTCATTGAGAACACCGTTTCGCGGGAACCGCATGTCAGAGATGACTCCCAGGAGCCTGTCCTTGTACTTGGCATAGATTGACATTGCCTCCTCCCATGTGGTTGCAAGGAGGATCTTGGGCCTGGCCCTGAGCTTGAGGACCTTATAGAGCTCGTCAGAGGAGACATCCTCGATAAGTATGCGTGTCTGTTCCAGCACCAGGGTGTAAAGCATCGGCACATAGGTGGAGTAGTAGTCTGCGGCATCCTCAATTATAAGTATGACCCCCGTCAGGCCTTTTTTGGTATCGTTTTCCACATTTACCTGGTCTTCCAGCAGCTTTGCCATGGCGAAGAAGACCTTTGATTCGCCTGTCCAGACGAAGTAATTGTCAAAGGGAACACCGAGCACCTTCTGTTCCTGGACGAAGGGGATGTCACCGGGGTTATTGAGGAGCAGGAATGTTGGGATGTAGGGGTATCTCTCCTTTATCTTGCGGCAGAGGCTCATGGGGTTGCTCTTGTCAACGCCCACCATTATGATGATCATGTCATAGTGACGCACCCCGAGGCGTGAGAAGGCCTCATCCTCACCCGAAACGCCTGTTATCCTGGGGAGAGTGGTGAGGCTCATCTGGTAATACTCGCCGAGCATATGATCTGAGAAACGGCCCTCGCCCTCTATTGAGTATGCGTCATAGAGGCTGGCAACAAGTAGTATCTCCCTGACCATGAATGGCATAAGGTCATGGAAAACATCTCTCTCTGCATTATGCCGGTCAAGAAACTTCTGCAGCAGCTTACGGCTTGAAAGGCCTTTTATATCCTCCAGATCGTCGGACCCGTCATCAGGCCTGAGCTCTGATTCGGTTGCCACCAGGCTGTTAATGTACCCGGTCACCAATCCTGCAAAGTTATTGATCAGGTCCCGCTCCTCCTTCATGAAGGGGCCTTCAAATTCACTCAGGAACTCACGTGTGTAGTATATCTCAACGGTGCCTTTGCCGTCGATTGTAGTAAATTCCTGTATCAGTTTCCAGTTTGTCTCAACAAATCCCGGCGACTCAAATGACCTGTCGAGGTACCTGATGCGGGCCGTTGTATAATCAGGGTACTGCCATGCTCCGGGGAGCGTCAGCACGAGGTGCATGAGGGTCTCCTCGAGGGGTTTTCGCTCCTTGAGTATTTGTGTGGTCCGGTTGATACAAGCCAGTTCCTTCAGGCGCTCTTCCTGGTCATGTATATCACGGACAAAACCGGTCCCGGTATCAGGGTGTTCAGTCATTCAGGCATCAGATAATTACAGGTGCCAAAATTAGCAAAATAGATTAAGATAGATAGCCCCGGCAGGGTAATGCTCCTTTTACTTAACCTTCCAGGTTGGTCCGCTCATCAGCAGGTCATCCATTGTCTTGATTTTCGATGCTGCCTGAACCTTTGTGTGCTGTTCAACCATGGCTCCGTCATAGGTCTGGGCATTGATAGCCCGTATCACACCCAGGGCCACCGGATATTCAGGATAGGTCATGCCGGCAAGCCTGTAGTGGATTCCGGGATTAGGTTCATGGGCGTCATGAACAAGCAGGTCCTTCTCCGTAATGCCTCCCTGGCCCAGTGTGACCACCTTCAGCTTGAGGTTCACCAGTATGATGCCCTTGTCGCGGTTTTTGCCGAAGATCATCGGCTGGCCGTGATGGAGCACAATTGTATTGTCATCCCTTGTCTCCTTGTTGGTGATGATATCATGGACTCCGTCATTGAAGATGACGCAGTTCTGGATGACCTCCACCACAGCGGTGCCGTGGAAAGCTGCTGCCTCCTTATATACCTCGTTGGAGAGCTGCAGGTTATAATCAACGGTGCGGGCAAAGAAGCGTCCGTTGGCACCGATTGTCAGTTCGCCTATCTTAAAGGCCTCCTCGATGGTTCCGTAGGGTGATGTCTTGGTTACAAGACCCTTCTTTGATGTAGGAGAATACTGTCCTTTGGTGAGTCCGTAGATCTCATTGTTGAAGAGGATGATCTTTATGTCAATGTTGCGTCTTATCGCATGGATGTAGTGGTTACCCCCGATAGCCAGCGCGTCGCCGTCACCGGTCATCTCCCAGACCTGGAGGTCGGGATTGGCAATCTTTACGCCCGTGGCTATGGCAGCTGCCCTGCCGTGGATGCCGTGGAAGCCGTAGGTATTCATATAATAGGGCAGGCGCGACGAACATCCGATTCCGGAGACGAAGACATATTTTTCCTTGGGAATATCCAGTTCGGCCATTGTCTTCTGCAGTGAGGAGAGTATCCCGTGATCACCGCAGCCCGGGCACCATCTTACTTCCTGGTCGCTCTTGAAATCCTTTGCAACGTAGTGGTTATTAGTTGTATCAGCCATGTTATTTACCCTCCAGCAATTTTTTACAATAATCCTTAATCTCTCCGATTGTGAATGGAAGTCCCTGTATCTTATTATACTGATGATAGTCGAACTTCTGGTGTTTCATCCGCAGGTAGTTGGCAAACTGTCCGGTGTTCAGTTCACATACAACCAGTTTCTTATAAGCCTTGAACACCTTGGCGGTGTTTTTAGGCAGTGGTCTGATATAGTTGAAGTGTGCTGCCGATACCTTATATCCCTCGTCCTGCAGTTCGCTGACTGCGGTATAGATTTGTCCGTAGGTGCTTCCCCAACCGATGACGAGCAGATCGCCGGTCTTCTTTCCATGTACCTCAAGGTCAGGCACATCTGTCACTATGCGTTCAACCTTTTCATCGCGCATTCTGACCATGTACTCATGGTTTTCGGGTGTATACGAGACGCTGCCCTTGATTGTCTTCTCGAGGCCGCCGATGCGGTGCTCGAGTCCCGGTGTTCCGGGTACTGCCCACTTACGGGCGAGGTTTTTCGGGTCCCTTTCATAGGGCAGGTATTCCTTGTCGGTTTTGACGGCCCATGGGACGGTAACGGGAGGCATATCCTTCATTGAGGGGATCTTCCACGGCTCCGATCCGTTAGCCAGGTAGCTGTCAGTTAGAAGTATCACCGGTGTCATGTATTCAACGGCTATCTTCGCTGCCTGGAATGCAAAGGTAAAGCAGTCGCGGGGTGTACCTGCGGCGATCACCGGCACGGGGCTCTCCCCGTTACGGCCATAGAGGGCCTGCCAGAGGTCAGACTGCTCGGTCTTGGTGGGGAGTCCGGTTGACGGACCTGCTCTCTGAACGTCAATCACTACCAGTGGCAGTTCGGTCATCACTGCCAGGTTCAGGGCCTCGGACTTGAGTGCGAGACCCGGTCCGGAGGTGGACGTCACTGCAAGGCGGCCGACGAAACTGGCGCCAATGGCCGTGCAGATGCCGGCAATCTCATCCTCAGCCTGCAGACTCTTGACACCCAGGTCTTTCCGCAAAGCCAGCTCTTCAAGGATGCCGGTGGCGGGGGTGATGGGGTATGAGCCTATGAAGACCTTGAGACCAGCCTTCTCGGCAGCGGCGAGCAGGCCCCATGCGGTAGCCTGGTTGCCGTTGATATTACGGTAGGTGCCTTTTGCTATTGGAGCCGGACTGACATGATATGAGGGAGTGAGCGCCTCAATGGTCTCGGCATAGTAGTAGCCGGCCCTCAGCACCTTGCTGTTGGCTTCAGCCACGAGAGGCTTCTTGCCGAACTTCTCTTCAATAAAGTCTTCAGTGTATTTGAGTTTGCTGTCGAAGAGCCAGTAGACTATTCCGAGAGCAAACATATTCTTGGTCCTGAGCACTGACTTGGGATCAATATCCATATCCTTGAGTGCCTCCTTCACCAGTGAGGTTATGGGCGCAGCTATGAGGTTCATTGCATCAAGCTTGTCCTCTTTAAAAGGATCTTCCTTGTAACCTGCACGCTGTATATGCTTTTCCGAGAAATTATCAGAGTCATATATAATTGTTGAGCCCTTCTTGAGCCAGCGTGCGTTGGCACGTATGGCAGCAGGGTTCATCGCCACGAGGATGTCGGCAAAGTCACCGGGTGTGTTGATCAGCTTATGACCAATGTGTACCTGGAAGCCGGAGACACCTCCCACGGTACCCTGCGGAGCCCTTATCTCTGCCGGATAATCGGGGAAGGTGGATATGTCATGTCCGAACAGGGCCGACGTATTGGAGAAGAGGGTGCCGGTCAGCTGCATCCCGTCTCCGGAGTCGCCTGAGAACTTGATCACCACCGCATCTTTCTCAATGACTTTTGATCTTTTTCCCATGATGTTAGCCACGTATTTGTTTTGATTAGTACTATATAATAATAACCGGTTTGATGAAGCGAAGTTCAGTAATACACTGATATAACTGTATGATTTTGGTCATGTTTGTAGTGACCGGTTAAATGATTTATCAGCAGGCAGATATCCGGGCACCGGAGAGTGGCATTGCATGGTTGCCGGAGCTATATCACCACCTATTGTTGCCTGATCGGTATCCTGACCTATGGTCGCCTGAGCGGTATAACTATCCCCGGTTGCCTGAGCGGTATCATGACCAGATGTCAGCCTTCTGAAGGTTGATTGTACTTTCAAAGAACATCCTTGCGATCTTCTCGAAATATTCGGTGTAGTCAGAGACGAAAAAGAGATCCTCGCCGGTAACACCGTTGTTGACAAGGTCATGCTTGATGAGTGTCTCCTTCAGCCTGGCAGCCACGATGCGTGCAGAGTCAACCACTTCAACGTCAAAGTTGAAGAACTTGCTGATCTGGTTGCCGATAATGGGGTAATGGGTGCATCCCAGTATAAGTGCGTTCAGGTTATGCAACCTGCTGTCTGAAAGATAGGTACGTATGATAGCGTTGCTGATGTCATCAAAGATGAATCCCTCCTCAATCATTGGAACAAGCAGCGGGGTGGCCAGTGACACCACAGCGGTTGACGGGGCAGCCGCGTGAATCTTCTTCTCATAGGTGCCTGAGCTGATTGTCCGCTTGGTTCCGATGACTCCCAGCTTCCCGTAATTGCGGGCGGAGACATATTCAACCACCGGGTTGATGACATCGAGGATGAGTATCCTGTCGCCAAACTCCTCCAGCAGGCTCTCATAGGCCGAGGCTGAGGCTGAGTTGCACGCTATGAGAACCAGCTTGGCATCATACCCGATAAGGAATTCCGTTATGCGCCTCGAGTAGCTTCTGATTGCCTCCTCAGACTTATCGCCGTATGGCAGGTGGGCTGTATCTCCGAAGTAGATGATACGTTCACCCGGCAGGGTCTGCCTGATGGCATGTGCCACCGTGAGGCCTCCCACACCTGAGTCAAATACGCCGATTGGGCGGTTCCTGGCTTCCATAATTATTTAAAATAAAGGCTGCCCTTCAGATGAGCAGCCATATTATTACTGTTCAGTCTGAATTACTTGACCCCCAGCTTGGCTTTCACCAGCGGTGTGATGTCAGTGCTCTTCACAGTATCAACATATACAAGGGTGCGGACATCATATATATATATGTATCCTCCGTCCTTTGCAACTGCATTGATAGCCTGTGTAGCCTTCTCGATGATAGGATTCAGAAGCTCTGCCTGCCTGTCCTGAAGCTGTACCTGTGCCTGCTGCTGGAAGTTGTTGATGCGGTTCTGCATGTCAGCCAGTTCCTGCTCCTTGTTGGCCTTAACCAGGTCAGTGAGGTTCTTGCTGTCCTTAACATACTGGTCGAGCTTATTGTTGTACTCAACCTGCATCAGCTCCAAAGCATTTGTAAGCTCCTGTCCGTATGCATTATACTGTTTCATAGCTGTGTCATACTCAGGCATAGTCATGATGATGTCATCCCTGTTGATATGGCCTGTCTTGAATGACTGCGCAAATCCTTCCTGTGCTGTAAACAACAGTGCAGCAAACAGGAGTATACCAAATACTTTCTTCATTGTCTTGTTTTTCAATTTAATCGTGCAAATGTAATTATTTAATTCTTATAACCTAACTTCTGTAATACCTGGTCGGAGAGGTCATATCTGGGGTTGGCAAACAGTATGTTTGACCCTGCCGAGGTGTCAAAGATGACTGCGTAGCTGCCCTCTACGGATATCTCCTTAATGGCCTTCAATATCTCGTCCTGGATTGGTTTGACCAGCTCCTCGCGTTTCTTGTAGAGTTCGCCCTCCATGCCGAAATAGGTATTCTGGAGGTCCTTCACCTCTTTCTCCCTGGCAATGATTGTCTCTTCCCTTTTCTTCTTCTGGTCCTGTGACAGAAGTACCACTTCTGCCTGGTAATCCTTGTACAACTGTTCAACGGCTGCATAGCCGTCAGCTACCTCTTTCTCCCATCCTTCTGACAGTTTGTCAAGCTGCTGCTGGGCTGCCGTAAAGGCGGGTATGTTGTTCCTTATATATTCGCTGTCAACGAAAGCGAACTTCTGTGCCATACCGCTGAATGAGGCGGTGAGCACCAGTACTGTCATGATAATGATCTTCTTCATTGCATTTTTATTTGATTGTTATCTTACTCAGAATTGCTGACCTATTACGAAGTGAAACTGGCTGCCTGAATCATCTGCCCTTCCGGACACCGCGGGGTCAAACCCGTAGCCCCAGTCAATTCCCAGGAGTCCGAACATCGGCAGGTTCGCTCTCAGGCCTATCCCTGCGGAGCGGTTCATCTTGAACGGATTGTAGTCGCGTATGTCATACCAGGCTTTCCCGGCCTCAAGGAATGCGAGTCCGTAGATTGTTGCCTGTGGGTTGAGGGAGATCGGGTAACGAAGCTCGAGCGTCATCTTTGAATAGACGTTACCTGCCTCAACAACCCTGCCTTCCTTCAATACCGTGGGGGTAAGCGATCCGTTGGTGTATCCTCGCAGGGCGATGACCTCGCGGCCATAGAAGCTATATCCGGTCATACCGTCGCCTCCGACGTAGAAGTTCTCAAACGGTGAGGGACCGATGTCCTTGTTGTAAAAACCGAGATACCCGAATGCAGCCTTGGCGTTAAGGATGAGTTTGTCATTGCCTGAAAGCGGGAAATAATAGTCGGCCTTGAATACTACCTTATAAAACTCAATCCACTTGTATTTTTCCTCATCAGAGATGCCTGACATATTCTTGCCGCTTATTGATGAGTAGGGGGGTGTTGCCTGAAGCGAGAGAGAGAATGTTGAGCCGCTGCGCGGGAAGATGGTGTTTGGTCCGGCCGAGAAGCGGGTCAGCCTTGCGGTGAGTGATGCGAGGTTTGAGGTTCCGTTGTCAAAGAGGAACTGGTAGTATGTATAGTTGTACATGCTGTACCTCTGATAGCTGGCCTCATAAAAGACAGAGAAATAGTCATCGGGCCACTCCAGCCTCTTGCCGAACCCCACTGAGCCGCCGTCGATGATCATGTGCTGCCTGTCATCCTCTCCCTTTTTGGACCCGTTGGTCATCAGTGAGCGGAAGGCTGACAGCGACAGGGTGTTTGGTTTCTTGCCGCCGAGCCACGGTTCGATGAATGATACGTTATACGACTGGTAGACGCGTCCGTTGGACTGGGCTCTGATCTGCAGCGACTGACCGTCGCCGGAGGGATATGGTCTCCACTCACTCAATTTGAAGAAGTTTCGCATTGCGAAGTTATTGAACCTCACCCCTACCGTTCCGACGAGCATTCCTGCCCCCCAGCCACCGGAGATCTCGAACTGGTCATTTGCCTTCTCCTCAAGTGCATAGAGCAGGTCAACGGTGCCGTTCACCTGGTCAGGGATGGGCTGCGGGTTGATCTTCTCAGGGTCAAAGTGACCAAGCACTGCCACCTGTCTTACCGAGCGGATGATATTCTCCTTGCTGAAGAGGTCGCCCGGATTGGTATAGAGCTCACGCCGTGCCACATGCTCATTTGTACGTGTGTTGCCGCTGATGACCACATTATTCAGGTTGGCCGGGTCTCCCTCGAAGATGCGCACCTCGAGGTCAATTGAATCGCCCTCCACATTCTTTTCAATGGGTGTAAGCCTTGAGAAAAGATAACCGTAGTTGAGGTAGAGTGAGTTGACGGCATCCTCATCATCGGTGAGCCTCTTGCTGATCATTGTCTGGTTATAGATCTCGCCAGAGGGGAAGTTGAATACCCTGTTAAGCTGTTCCTTCGAATAGATGCTGTTACCCACCCAGTCTACGTTCCTCAGGTAATACTGGTTGCCTTCATTGAGTTTCACTACAAGGACCATCTTGCCGTCTTCGAGGCTGTAGGTCGAATCTCCCAGGATGCGGAAGTCGCGGAACCCGTTCTCATTGTAGAACTCCACCAGGCTGCTGCGGTCCTCTTCGAATTTGCCCTCTATGTATTTCGAGCCCTTGAATATGTTAAGGTCTTTCTGCTTGGTGTTTTTCATCACGCGCCGCAGTCTCTTGGAGTCGAAGAATTCATTCCCCGCGAACTGGATCTGCTCTATCTTGACCTTTTCGTTTTTGTCGATAATGATATTGAGCACCACGTTATTCGGCATGTCAGGGTCATCCTTCTGAACGATGTTCACCTCGGTATTGAGGAAGCCCTTCTCTATGTAGTGGTCCTTGATGGTCCGCTCGGCCCTGTTGAGCAGGTGAGCAGTGACCTGTGAGCCGTTGGGCAGGCTCAGTTTCTCGTTGAGGTCGGTCTCCTCCGATTTTTTTATCCCTTCGAATTTAAGCGATGAGAGCCTGGGTCTTTCCTGGAGGTAGATATCCAGCCATACGTTTTCCCCTTCCTTGCCGGTCACGGTGATCCTGACATCGGAGAAGAGTCCCTGGTCCCACAGTTTTCTTACCGCTGAGGTGATCTGTTCGCCGGGAATCTCGACCTTCTGGCCGATACGAAGTCCCGAGATGCCAATGAGGGCATTCGGTTCCAGGAATTTGACCCCGGAGATGGTAATGCCGGCAACGGTATACTCTTCCGGGTAGAGGTAATTGACATACTTCTCGTCAGTCTGGGCTGTGGCAATCAACCCTGTAAGCAACAAAGCAAAAAGGGAAACTATCCGCATGGGTCTTTCTTTCATCATCTCATCTGTTATCAGCGATCTGCTCACTGGTCTTACCATATCTCCTTTCCCTTTTCTGGAAGTCTGCCACTGCTTTGTAAAAGTCCTCCTTACCAAAATCGGGCCAAAGTTTTTCTGTAAAATAAAGTTCTGCATAAGCCAGCTGCCACAGGAGAAAGTTGCTTATGCGTTTCTCTCCGCTGGTTCGTATCATAAGTTCCGGGTCGGGTATGCCCGAGGTCTCCAGGTTAGCGCTGATGGTCTCCTCGGTGATGTCACCGACGCTGATTTTCCCCTCTTGCACCGCTGTGGCTATACGGCGGCAAGCCTCGCAGATCTCCCACCGTGATGAGTAGCTGAGGGCCACTATCAGTGTCATGCGTGAGCCTGACGAGGTAATACGCATTGTTTCAAAGAGTCTCTCCCTGACATTTGCCGAGAGACGGTCCAGATCGCCAATGACCCTGAGTGCTATCTCTTTTTCAATAAGGGTCTTTGTCTCATCGTTGAGTGATTCAACCATAAGATCCATGAGGGCCGAGACCTCATCGTCAGGCCTGTTCCAGTTTTCGGTTGAGAAAGCGTAAAGGGTCAGATATTTCACCCCCAGCTCTGCAGCGGCCTCCACTGTTTTACGTACGGACCTGACGCCGTGGCTATGGCCGAAGATTCTCTCCTGGCCTCTCCTGTGCGCCCACCGTCCGTTGCCGTCCATAATAACAGCAACATGCCCTGGCAGCCTGTTCTTATCTATCTGATCTTTAAAAGTCAATGTGTTATCTCTTTCTTTTTTTACTTTTCTCCATTTCTGCAAAAGCCGGGCAGCCAGCCAGCTTGTTGTACATCTTCCAGGTGACCGAGATCCCCATGAAGCTGTACCAATCATTGTTATGAAGCCACGTACGGTCTACGGGGGTTGGTGCATCCCCGGGAATCATGACATCAGTTTGGCCGTCAAATTTATCATAAAAAGTCTTACGAAAACCATATTCGAACTCAACGCCAATGTGGTTGGCCACATTTACCTTGATTCCGGCAGAGAATGGTATGGAAAAGAAAGGGTGGAAGCTTTTGGATCCGTCAGCCATTGTAACCTGGTTAAACACAGTTGAAAATGCGGCTCCGGCGGCTATATACGGAGAGTAGTCTACACGCCTGCTTCTGAATGTGGAGTATGGGAAGAAGTTGAATTCATATGTTGCCCCCAGTTCACCTATAGCTGCTCCCAGGGGAGTGAGGTATCCTCCCATCAGGTTGGCTCTTACTGCCTGCCTGGGATTGAAGTTGTACCTGTAGAAGAACTGTGCAGCCGGGCCGGGCTTATATAATACGTTCAGCGGGTTATCCTCACCTATGTAGTTGACTATCCCGAGGGATAATCCATAGTCAGCGGTGCGCTGTGACATTACCGGCAGTGATACAATAAAAAGAAATATAATTATTATTGATTTTTTCATTCCATGTGGTCATTTGAGCATCATCTGAACGAAGGAAGTCCGTTCCGTGCCGTTTTGATCCGGTAATTAAATGTCAGGCTGAAGGTGTGATAGACATCATTTCTCTCTGACCACTGCGAAGTGTACCCGTCAATGAAGTCAGAGAATGCATATCGTCCTGTAAACTCAACGCCGAACAGTATGTTCGGGTCGAAGGCCACCTTTGCTCCCACGCCAAGGGGTATCACGGCGGCAAAACCGCTGCTTTTCAGTGCAGGTTCCTCGCTCCAGCGCTCCTTCAGCAGGTCGTTGCCGCGAACATTGAAGCCTGCGCCACCTACTCCGGTAAGGGCATATACGTCAATACTTCGGAAGAAGTCCTTGACCCTGTTTCTCGACCTGCCTCTGTAGGTCTGAAAGAGGAAGCTGTTACGCTCCCGGTTTCTTACGAAATAATACTCACCAATGAGGGCAGGTTCATATAGAGACACGCCGGCCTCATACCCCCTGCCCTGGTTGTTGCCCCGTTCGTCGGTGGCGTGAAGCATCAGGTAGGAGAAGGATAAGCGCGCGGCAACCGCATCGGTAATGAAATACCTGAACGAGCCGTTAACGTTGAACCTGGTCTGTTTAAATGTTATATCCTTGAATCCAAGGGCGTTCTCTCCGATTGTAAACCCCCCGACATCACCATAGAACTGCGAGGTACCCAATCCTGCAGCAGCTTCGTATCTTTTCATCTTCCATAGCTGTGCAGAGGTGAATGGTGCGGATAAAAGCACCACCATGCACACCAGTATCAGACGTTTAATCATCAGTTGCTTTGCAGTTCAGGATACAAATATAAGGAATGTACAATATTAAAAACTTAAATATTCCTTAATTATTGTCAGTTACGGGGGTCAGCGCCCCACATGAGCTTATTCCTGAGAGTGCTGAAAAAATCATTTCCGGCCAGGGTCACAGTCTTGAGCCTGGAGGTTGCCTGACGTATTTCGATCATGGATCCGACAGGTACTCTTACGCCTTTTGAGTCACAGGTCACCAGGCTCTCCTTGCTTCTGCCTCCTGTGATGAGGGTTATGGTGCTGCCGCCGGTGACGATTATCGGCCTGATTGTAAGGTTATGAGGCGACATGGGTACGATGATTATGCTCTCATCCGAGGGGGAGAGTATGGGACCGCCAACGCTCAGGTTGTATGCAGTTGATCCTGTAGCCGTTGAGACGATCAGTCCGTCAGCACTGTATGTATTGAGAAATATGCCGTTAACCTTAACTGTAATTGTGATCATGCTCTGATCAGCTTTCTGTACCGTGATCTCATTTAGAGCCATGCCGTTGCCGTTGCTGAAGAGGCCTTCAGGGAAGGTGATCTCCAGCATGGAGCGACTGATGACCTCAAATTTGCCTGAACAGATGAGGTCAATTGAAGTATCTATGTCATTATCAGGTATGTTTGCCAGGAAGCCCAGCCGGCCGGTGTTAATACCTGAAACGGGGATCCCCGTGGAGCGGACTCTCATGGCTGTCTCAAGAAAGGTTCCGTCGCCTCCGACACTCATTATCAGGTAGATGTCATCCGGAAGCTCAGTGATATCGTTGAACAGACTGACTCTCTTATCAGTCTGAAAGTGATTGCTGCCGGGCTCCATGATGTTAAGGAAGATATGGACCCCACGCCTGTAAAGCGCATCAATAAGCCGCAGCAGGCCGGCCATGGTCTTCTCGGTAAGACCCTTGCTGTAAAGGACAATCTTTTGGGACATCGCGACGGGAAGTTACATGTTGAGATATTTCATGAGCTGGTTATACCGGTCGGTATAGAAGCGGTCAAGCTCATCATTGTCTGTCACCCATGTTGACACCTCATACGAGTACCGTTCGAACGTTCTGATGATTGAGGTGAGGTCTGTAGTATTGACCTTCAGCGTTATCTCGAGGCTGGTGGAGTCAGGGTTTGATGTGATGTGCATGCTCAGGATCTTTGCATCATTGCTCTCTACTATCTGCGAGATGCGGCTCATGGAGTAGTCACGTGACAGCACCTGCAAAACTATCATTCCGCCTGGCTGTTCAATGGAGGAGAACGATGCAATCCCTGAGATAATCTCATTATGGGTGATGACGCCCCTGAAGTGGTTTTCATCGTCAACCACGGGCACCACGGTAAGCTTATGCCTGGCAGCCAGTGCAATAACCTCATAGATATGCTGATGAAACCTGACCGAGGGACGTGGCAGGGAGAGGGGATGGTTACCGATGGGCTCTTCCGGCTGGTTGAGGTCATAGATGTCGCTGTCAGAAATCAGTCCCAGGTAATCATTCTCGTTAACAATAGGGAGATGTGAGACCCTGAATATCTCCATCCAGTTCAGTGCAGTCTGCGCTGTATCAGATGTTTTCAGCGCCGGAACCACTTCGGATATCATCTCTTTTGCAAGCATCGGGTCATTCAATTACCGAATAAAAGTACAAAAAACTACGTATCGTTATAACTTTGCGGTGATAAACAGCCAGAGAAGCCATGACAAGATTAAGTGTAAACATCAACAAAATTGCCACTCTTCGTAATGCCCGCGGTGGCAATGTGCCGGATGTCAGGCTGGCAGCAATAAAGTGTCAGAGCTTCGGGGCTGAAGGCATCACTGTTCATCCCAGGCCTGACGAGAGGCATATCAGGTACAGTGATGTGCATGTGATCAGGGAGGTTATCACCACGGAGTTCAATATCGAGGGTAACCCGGAGGAACAGTTCATCAGGCTGGTGCTTGATGCCCTGCCTGACCAGGTGACGCTGGTGCCTGATGCTCATGATGCCGTCACCTCCAATGCCGGATGGGATACGAAAGCCCACCAGGCATTCCTCTCCGATGTAATCGCCCGGTTCCATGAGAAGGGTATACGCACCTCCATCTTCACCGGCACCGATCCTGAGATAATTGAGTATGCTGCCCGTACCGGCACGGACCGGATCGAGCTATATACAGAACCGTACGCCCTGATGTACAGCACTGACAGGGTAGCGGCGGCAGCGCCCTTCATCAGGGCAGCAGAGGTGGCAAGGGAGGCAGGACTGGGTGTCAATGCCGGACATGATCTCGACCTGAGTAACCTGGCATGGCTGCACAGTCATATCCCTTGGCTGATGGAGGTGTCGATAGGGCATGCCCTCATCGCTGACGCAATCTATTACGGGCTGGAAAATACAATTCAGATGTACCTGCGCGAGCTGAGGCGCAGCTGAGATGTGCAATGGGCCGCGACGGGGAGCGAGATGTGGCGCACCTGAGGGGCGCGGTGAGATGCAGACGCACTGCAGAGTGTGGATGAGCAGAATAGCTTTTACCTGAGATGCTTCTCAACTATGGTCCTGAGGACTTCAATACCTACGAGGTTCTCCCCTCCCCCGGGGATAATGATATCGGCGTATCTCTTTGAGGGTTCGATGAACTGAAGGTGCGAGGGCTTGACCGTGACGTTGTAGCGCTCCAGCACCGCGAGCACCGAACGCCCGCGTTCAACAATATCGCGCTGAATAACCCTGCCCAGACGGTCATCGGCGTCAGCATCCACAAAGACTTTGATATCAAGCATTGACCTCAGTCCGGGGTCAACAAGGATAAGGATACCCTCTACTACCACCACCTTGGCGGGTTTGATCAGGATGGTCTCCTTCGACCTGAGGCAGGTAAGGTAGGAATAGATTGGCATCTCTATCGGACGGCCTGCTCTCAGCTCCGCAAGATGGGCCATGAGCAGCGGCCACTCAACCGAATCGGGGTGGTCAAAGTTTATCTTCTGTCTCTCCTCAATGGAGATCTGGCTGTTGTCCTTATAATAACTGTCCTGCGGAAGTATCACCACCTCGCCCGGAGGGAGCATCTCAATAAGTTTTCGTACAACGGTGGTCTTTCCCGATCCTGTTCCTCCGGCAATCCCGACAGTTAGCATAAAATGATTATTTTTGTACCAAATGTAGCAAAATATCTGTATGGTAAAACATATCGTGATCTTTAAGCTCTCCCCCCCCTACACTCCTGAAGAGAAGGAGAAATCAGTGAGAAAACTCAAGGAGGCCTTCGGGCCGGTAGGCAACAGGCTCAATTATATTATTGAGTACCGGACAGGTACCAACGTACTTGAGGCCGATCATGCGGGCGACTTCGTCATTGACGCCACCTTTGCCTCTGTTGAAGACCTGCGGCGGTACCAGAACAGCGAACCGCACCGTGATGCGGTCTCACTGGCGGCGACAGTAAAGAAGGCAAAACTGGTTGTTGATTATCTCATCTGATGATGGATTCACTCTACCCGATACGTTTCAAACCCGTGCTCAAAGAGACCCTCTGGGGAGGGAGTGCCCTGAGAGAGCGATTCGGTAAGAGAGCCAAAGCAGGGACAACCGTCGGTGAGAGCTGGGAGATAAGCGGCATGCCGGGAGCGGGTTCCGTTGCAGCCAACGGGTTTCTCAAGGGGAACACCCTGGAGGAGATAACTGAGATATACATGGGCGACCTGGTGGGTGACGCAGTCTGGGAGAGGTACGGTATTGAGTTCCCCCTGCTTGTCAAGTTCATCGATGCCCGTGACAAACTGTCGATCCAGGTGCACCCTGATGACAGGCTCTCAGCAGAGAGACACCACGCCTGGGGCAAGACCGAGATGTGGTATGTCATGGATGCAACGCCCGGAGCAGTGATCTACACCGGGTTCAAAAAGAAGACAACCAAAGAGGAGTTCCTCGCCCACCTCGCAGGCAAAAAGCTTGAGGATCTTATCAACGTCACGCCGGTGAGCCGCGGCGATGTATTCTTTATCCCTGCCGGGATGGTTCATGCCATAGGTGCAGGGGTGCTGCTCACAGAGATACAGCAGACCTCAGATGTCACCTACCGGATCTATGACTGGGACAGGGTTGACGCCTCGGGCATGCCACGCGAGATGCATACCACACTGGCTCTTGATGCCATAAACTACGGCCTGGACAGCACCAACCTGATCAAAAAAAACCCGGTGATGAACCAGCCTGTGATGCTTGCCGAGTGCCCCTGGTTCCACACGAGCCTGCTGCAGGTTGACAAGCCCGTTATAAAAGATTACAGCCTGACTGACTCATTTATAATATATATCGGCCTCGAGAGCATGACCGTTATTGAATGCTTCGGTCATCAGGAGAAGCTGAGGGCCGGGGAGACCCTGCTGATACCTGCCTCGGCAGACAGCGTGGTGCTGATCCCTCAGGGGACGGCAACACTGCTTGAAGTATTTGTACCACAAAAAAAAATCTGAGATGAACAAACTGACATCCATTGGTATTACACTGATAATTTTAATCACCGCCTCATGCGGCGGCGGAACCGGTGATGCCGGGGGCGGCAGAAAGAAGGCAGGGCATGTAGCTGATACAGGCTACACCGGCGTACGGAGTTATATCAGGGATGATGTGAAAGTCAGGGAGGTGGAGTTCAAAAACGGTATCAGGGAGGGTCTGACCCGCACCTTCTACAAGGGCGGGGTAATTGAACAGGAGATACCCTATGCCGGCGGAAAGAAGAACGGTGAAGCAAGGTGGTATTATCCTGACAGCAAGCTATTCAGGGTCACCCCTTATGTGAACGACACCATCCACGGTGCCCAGGTACAGTATTACAAGAGCGGACGCGTGAAGGCAAAGCTTGATTATATGAACGGCAAACGCCTGCCCGGGCTGGAGGAGTACAACATGAACGGCGAGAAGGTGACCGGTTATCCGGGCATAGTCTTCAGGACCAACGACCGGTATGAGGAGAGAGGGATGTTCAAGCTCTTCATAGAGATGACCGATCTGTCTGAGAATGTGAAGTATTACAGGGGAGACCTGGTTGACGGGCTGGTTGATCTTGACTCGGTCAAACCTCTGCTCCAGACAGCCACAACGGGATATCTCGACCTGCTGAAGACGCAGGGGCACCATGCAGATTCGGTGGTTGTAATTGCAGCCTACCTGACAGGTTATGGAAACAGGCTGTACTATCGCCTGGCGATTCCCCTTAAATATAAAGATCTTAATTAAGTATAATGTCACAGATACTGGTACCGGGCATAAGGCTCTCGAATTCCAAAACGGTCACTGAGCGTGATACTGCCGCCGTTTACGGATCAGGTCTCCATGATGTCTTCTCCACTCCTGCCATGATTGCCTTCATGGAACAGACGGCGATGAGAGCAGTGGAAGCTTGCCTCAATGAAGGGGAAGGAACTGTCGGGACAGAGATCAATGTGAAGCATGTCAGGGCCACGGCTGTCGGTAAAGATGTGACCTGCACCGCCACCCTCCAGGAGGTGAACGGCAGGAGACTTCTCTTCCATGTCGAAGCCAGCGACGAAACGGGAATTATCGGCGAGGGCCATCATGAGAGGTTTATCATCGATAACGAAAAATTCATCTCAAAAATCAAGGGGGTATGATCATCAGGTCAGCCACCTTCGTCACCAGCAGCGCCAAGTTCAACCAGCTGCCAACGCCGGACCTGCCGGAGTATGCCTTCATCGGCCGCTCAAACGTCGGCAAGTCGTCATTGCTGAACATGCTTGTATCAAGAAAAGGGCTCGCCAAGATTTCAGGCAACCCGGGCAAGACTCAGACCATCAACCATTTCCTGATCAACGAGGGCTGGTATCTCGTCGACCTCCCCGGTTACGGTTATGCCCGCCGGTCACAGAAGATGAGGGCCGAGTGGGACAAGTTGTTCACCACCTATGTCACCAACCGTGAAAATCTTATTTCCCTGTTTGTGCTCCTTGACTCCCGCCATGAGCCGATGGCCTCTGATCTGGCCTTCATGGAGGGGCTGGCCCTTAGCGGGGTGCCCTTTGCCAGGGTCTTCACCAAGACGGATAAGGTATCAGTGGCCATGGCCGAAAAGAACATGGCGCTGCATGACAAGGCCATGCTGGGCAGCTGGGAGAGCCTCCCTCCTGCTTTCATCACCTCAGCAACAAAGGGTACAGGCAGGGAGGAACTGCTTGAATATATCAGTGAGAACATGATATTTTTTAAAAGAGAAAAATGATTTAGCCATTAATATTAAATTAGCGGCATCTTTCAGTGAAACCTACCTTAAATCTCCCAGTATGATCGGCAGAGCTCCTTTTAAGATTTTTTCATGCACCTCATCGTTAAACATAGCAGAAAAAATAGCAGAACATCTAGGCATAGCTCTTGGCAAGAGCTCACTGCTGAGCTTCAGTGACGGCGAGTTCCAGCCCTGTTTTGATGAGTCAGTACGGGGGTGTCATGTATTCATTATACAGTCAACCAATCCTCCTGCCGAGAACCTGATGGAGCTCCTTCTGATGATTGATGCAGCCAAGAGGGCATCAGCCTACAAGGTCAATGCAGTCATTCCCTATTACGGTTATGCAAGGCAGGACCGCAAGGACAGGCCGCGGGTGTCGCTCGGCGCGAAGCTGACAGCCGACCTGCTCACCAAAGCCGGTGTTGACCGTATCATTACAATGGACCTGCATGCTGACCAGATACAGGGATTCTTTGATGTACCGGTAGACCACCTCTTCGGCTCGGCGCTCTTTGCTCCGTACATCAGGAACCTCAACCTGCCCAACCTGACGGTCTCGGCTCCCGATATGGGAGGATCAAAGAGGGCAAATGCCTACTCGCGCTACCTCCAGAGCGAGCTGGTGCTATGCTACAAGCTGAGAAAAAAACCGAATGTGGTTGAGGAGATCTCGGTTATAGGTGAGGTTGAGGGACGGCACGTTGTAATCATTGACGACCTGGTTGACACTGCAGGCACACTCACCTTTGCCGCAACGGTGATGAAAGACCGCGGCGCCCTCAGCGTCAGGGCGGTGGCGACACACCCCGTGCTGTCAGGAGACGCCATAGACAGAATTGACAACTCACCCCTGGAGGAACTGGTCGTAACGGACAGCATCCCCATACTCAGGCAATCGCCGAAAATCAAGATCCTGCCGGTAGGAGAGATATTCGCCGGGGCAATAAAAGCGGTGTATACAAACAGCTCTATCAGTTCAGGTTTTGTTTTCTAACCTTTTTTACTATATTTGCAGGCCAATTTTTTTGAAAATGTCAAACGTGTGATGGGAGGTTGCCGGGCAAGTAACCTTGAGTAACACAACTAATTAAAGACTAATGAAGACTATTGAGATCAAAGCCGTCTCACGCGATCAGTTCGGTAAAAAAGGTGCCAACAGCCTGAGGGCAGAGGGTAATGTACCCTGTGTCATGTACAGGGAGAAGGAGAATCTGCATTTTTTTGCACATCAAAATGCGTTCCGCGGACTGGTTTACAGCCCTGATGTATTTCTTGTTAACCTCATAGTTGACGGAAAGAGTTATAATGCCGTCATGAAGGACCTTCAGTTCCACCCGGTCAGTGACCTTCTGCTGCATATCGATTTCATGCAGGTATATGATGACAAGCCTGTTATACTGGACATCCCGCTGCAGGTCACGGGAGTATCTCCCGGTGTGAAAGCCGGCGGTAAACTAAAGGTTAAACGCAGAAACCTCAAGGTTAAAGGCCTGGTTAAGGACCTTCCCGAGCATCTCACCATTGATATCTCGAACCTCGAGATCGGTCAGTCGGTGAAGATAGGTGATCTCTCATATGAAAAGCTCGAGATCATTGATCTCAAGCGTGCAATGATTGTATCTGTAGAAGTCTCGAGGGTCTCCATCAAGGAAGGAGAAGCAGTTGTTCCGGGTGCTGAGGCTCCCGTAGCTGAGGCTCCGGCTGCAGAATAACGCCCAGGCAGTACCCCGGAAATAATGAAATACCTGATCGCCGGTCTGGGCAACATAGGCGAGGAGTATAAAAACACACGGCATAATGTCGGGTTCATGGTACTGGATGCTGCAACAGCAGCGTCCGGTATCTCTTTTACGGACCGTCGTTACGGTCTGGTGGCAGAGATGCGCCACAAAAATGCACAGATGATCCTGCTCAAGCCATCCACCCTGATGAACAGAAGTGGCAACGCCGTGCGCTACTGGATGCAGAAGGAGAATATCCCGCCTGAAAACCTGCTGGTGGTAACTGACGATATAGCCATCCCTACCGGAAGCATCAGGCTGCGGGCCAAGGGCAGCCCCGGCGGCCACAACGGCCTGGCCAGCATCAGCGAGGTGATGGGAACGGATGATTATGCAAGGCTGCGCGTTGGTATCGGCGACGACTTTCCCCGCGGCAGGCAGGTAGACTATGTGCTTGGCGAATGGACAGAAGGTGAGCTCGCCGTGCTCACCCGGCGGTTACCGCTTGCTGTTGATTTCATACTTTCATTTGTCACTGCCGGATGTGAGCTGACGATGACGGCATTCAACAAGGCCGGCAAAAAACTGAGTGATGACAGCACTGAAGGGGGAAAGGATAGATAAGTTCCTCTGGAGCGTCAGGCTCTTCAAATCGCGCAGCGATGCCACCGAGGCATGCCGCCTGGGAAGAGTAACAGTAGCCGGAGCCCCGGTCAAGCCCGCCCACCCCGTCGCACCCGGCACAACAGTACTGGTCAGGAAGCCGCCCGTGACTTATACATACCTTGTGACTGACATACCCGCCAGCAGAGTGGGCGCCAAACTGGTGGCCGACTATATCCGTGATCTAACACCGGATGAGGAGAAGAACAAAATCATCGCTGCAAAGACAGCTTTCGGATTCAGACCCCGGGGAAGCGGCAGACCCACCAAGAGGGAAAGAAGAGACCTGGAGGATTTCATCAGTTAAGTCCCCCGGCCCTTATCCTGCAGGGTGGTATAAATACCTAAAAAGCAGGTTCCCACAATTAAGAATCTTTAAATTTGAGTTCATGGGGATGAACTTTTTCTAACTTAGTCAGCGCGGAAGCCCGTGGCTTTCTTCATAGGAAAAGTAGCTAAATCTGGTTGCGGAATGGGTAAGAATAATATTGAGAAGTATGATGTTTTCTATCAACTGCTGAAAAATTACGTTATTTTCTGGCATAACTATATCTTTTACCGTAAGGTCCTGGCTTACGGTAAGGACAATATCGATTTCTCGGTACCGACAATATTTGCACCCAACCACCAGAATGCGCTCATGGATGCCATGGCTCTCAACGGGACACTCGACAGGCAGCTGATCTTCCTGGCAAGAGCAGATATCTTCCGGAAAAAGATGATGGCGCGGTTGCTTTTCTTCCTCAAGATGCTGCCTGTATACCGGTTAAGAGACGGCTTCGATCAACTGAAACAGAACGATGACACCTTCCGCGATACGCTCAGGGTTATGGAGCACCGCAACGGCGTTGTGATACTACCGGAGGGCAACCACGCCACCTACCGGAAGCTCAGGCAGCTAAAGAAGGGCATATGCCGGATAGCCTTCCAGACGGCAGAAGCCTCCGGTTTCAGCAAAGAGATAAACATTGTGCCCGTCGGCCTTGAGTACTCACACTACTGGAGGTTCAGGCAGGTGCTCACCGTGGTATACGGCCATGCCATCCACGTCTCAGAATACTATGACTCCTACAGGGAGAACCCCAACAGGGCGATAGTGGAGCTGCGTGACAGGCTCTCGGCAGAGATGAAGAAGGTCATGGTGCACATCGATGAGGAGCAGGACTATGAAGCCATCAACGAGCTGAGGAACATCGTCAATGAAAAGTACAGTGACAGCATCAGGTATCCGAAGCTCTTCCGTGACCAGAGGCTGGTAAGCAAGGTCAACGAGTTGCATGCCTCAGATCCGGAGACTTACAGGGAGATATGCAATGACACTATCTCTGTCAGGGACCTTGCCACTCAGTTGCAGCTGACTTACAGGCAACTCAGGAAGAAGAAGCATCCCATTGGGTGGATGATCCCGGCATCGCTCCTGCTGCTGATCACCCTGCCTCTGTTTCTTGTCGGAGCCCTGCTCAACATACTCACCTTCCAGGTCTCATACATCCAGTCAATCAAATCAAAGGATCCTGCCTTTATAAGCACTGCCCGGTACGGTTTTTTCGTGGGGCTCAGTTTTATCTTCGGGCCCATTTACCTGATACTGGCCCTCATCTTCATCAAGCCATGGTGGTTGGCGGTGATTGCTTTCCTGATGGTCCCCGTGCTGGGGATCATGGCCTGGAACTGGTTCCTGCTCTTCCGCAGGACTGTAGGAGGCTTCAGGATCTGGCGCCTCATCAGGGACAAAAACCCGCTCTACATCAGGCTTCATGACACATACGGCAGACTTATCAGCCGGATAACCTCGCTCTGACAATGAACGACTTCTTCACCGGAAAGGTAGTCTGGATCACCGGTGCCTCCTCAGGCATTGGTGAGGCGCTTGTAAGGGCTTTTGCCGAAGGCGGCAGCAGGGTGGTAGCCTCATCAAATGACAGTGTCAGGCTCACAGAGGTGACCGCCTCATGTGCCTCGATGAGAGGCAGCGTCACCCCGGTTGCCTTTGACCTTAGCGATATGTCGGGCATTGAGGAGCTGGTTGCGGGAGTGATTGAGAGAGAAGGAAAAATTGACATCCTGCTTAACATAGGCGGCATCAGCCAGAGAGCCCTGATAAGGGAGACACCCCTCTGGCTTGACCGTAAGATAATGGAGATCAATTATTTCGGAACCATAGCCCTCACAAAGGCAGTATTGCCACGGATGATAGGCAGCGGGGGCGGACAGATAGCGGCCACAAGCTCTATCTCAGGCCGGTTCGGCTTTCCGCTCCGTTCAGCATACTCCGCATCAAAGCAGGCGCTGCACGGATTCTTCGAGACCCTGCTGCTTGAGCACAACAAAGACAACATCAGGGTGTCAGTAATCATTCCTGGCAGGGTACAGACCCGTATCTCGTTCCACGCCCTGACAGCCACCGGCGCTGAACATGGAAAGATGGACGACGGTCAGGCCGGCGGAGTCACGGCAGAAAAAGCAGCACAGCAGATAATAAGGGGCCTGCGAAGAAATAAGAGAGAGATCCTGGTTGGCAGCAGTGAGCTGCTTATGCTTAAGATAAGAAAATACATGCCTGCACTGTTCTTCAGGATTGCGGGGAGGATCAAACCAATGTAATGTTCAATGAAGATCAAGGGATATACTGTCAGCGGAATACAGCAAATGGGTGTCGGGGTCTATGACCTCACAAAGGCCTGGGAGTGGTATATAACAGCCTTCGGGATGGACTGCCGGATATTTGAGGAAGAGGCAGAGGCCAGGCTCATGCTTCCCTATACCGGTGGTGAAACACGCAGCAGGCATGCCGTACTGGCTATGAACCTGCAGAGCGGCGGCGGGTTTGAGGTGTGGCAGCATAAGGGGAAAGAGCCGGAGTACAGCCACCGCGAGACAAGGCTCGGCGATCTCGGTATCTTCGCATGCAAGATGAAGGTCAGGGATGTGGAGGCCGCATGGCAGTACTGGACCAATACCGGGGTGGAGGTCCTGGGCAGGCCTGCCGACGATCCCTCAGGGAAAAAGAGCTTCTTCGTAAAAGACCCCTTCGGAAATATCTTTCATATCGTCGGGGCCACCGACTGGTTCATGAACCTAAGGAAGATATCAGGCGGGTCATACGGGGCAGTCATTGGTGTTACCGACATTGAAAAGGCCATGAAACTGTATTCTGACATCCTTGGGTATGACAGGGTTGTCTATGATGTCTCCGGCACCTTTGACGATCTGTCACCGGTGCCCGGTGGCAATGGCCTCTTCAGGCGGGTTCTTCTGGCTCCCACCAGGCCGTTCCACGGAGGGTTCAATCCCCTCTTCGGGCAGAGCGTCATCGAGCTCGTTCAGTCGACTGACCGCACTCCCTCCCGTATTTTTGAAGGCAGAATATGGGGTGACCCCGGTTTCATCCATCTCTGTTATGACATCGGGGGGATGGACAACCTGCGCAAGTACTGCCAGGAAGCAGGCTTCCCGTTCACCGTCGACAGCCAGGAGAGCCGTGAGGGTGGCAGCTTCGACATGGGGGAAGCGGCAGGCCACTTCGCATACATTGAAGACCCTGACGGCACGCTGATTGAGTTTGTGGAGACGCATAAGGTGCCCATCATCAAGAAGCTGGGATGGTATATCGACCTGCGCAAGCGTGACCCGCACAAGCCGCTCCCGGCATGGATGATCAAATCGCTGAGGTTCTCGAGGGTGAAGCCTGGGGCAGGCAGCAGGCAATAGGCAGTAGGCAATATAAAAAAAGTCGACAATCGGCAGTCAAAATCAGTCGGCAGTCAGCAGCCGGCAATCAGCAGTCAAAATCAGCCGGCAATCAGCAACCGGCAGTCGGAGGAATTTTCGATTTCAGATTGTCGATTGTCGATTTAATCGCAAATCGCAAATCCTTTCGACTTTACGGACCGCTAAATCGTCTGTACCTCCCGCATCACGCGCATGAAGTTGCCGCCCCAGATCTTGACTATATCGTCACGGCTGTAGCCACGCCTGATAAGCTCTTTCGTAATATTCTTCATCATCGAGACATCAGTGCATCCCTCGATGCCGCCGCCGCCGTCAAAGTCTGACCCTATGCCCACATAGTCAATGCCTATGATGTCAACCACGTGCTGGATGTGGTTAACGGCATCGGCTACCGTTGCCAGCTTTACATATTGTTTCTTCAGTGTGGTGTATTCGTTCCAGCGTTCTTCCTTCTGCGCATCGGTCAGATCCGTGCCCATGGCTTTCCACTTCTCACGCAATTCCGTGGCTTTCGCTTCGAACTCGGGATTGGGTTCGGGCTGCTTGAGATAGTCGCTGAGGATACATATCTGTATCACCCCGCCGTTCTGCTTAAGCGCCTGCAGCATCTCATCGTTCAGGTTGCGGGGACTCTCGCAGAGAGCCCTGCAGGATGAGTGCGAGGCTATGACGGGAGCCTTTGAGACCTTTAGTACATCGTAAAATGATTCGTCAGAAATGTGAGACACGTCAATGATCATACCCAGGCTGTTCATCTCCTTCACTACCTCCTCGCCAAAGGCTGAGAGACCGTTATGCTCAGGGCCGGCTTTGTCAGTGGATGAATCGCATATGTCGTTGTTGGATGAATGGCAGAGAGTGATGTACCGTGCTCCCAGGTCATAATACTGCTTAACCTTCGTGATGTCAGTTCCTATCGGGTAGCCATTCTCAATTCCCAGGAAAACAGAGATCTTACCTTCCGCCTTAAGCCTGTAGGCATCGTCAGGTGTCAGGGCTATCCCTGCCATGCCCGGGTGGCGCCCGACACTGTTTCTGACAGAGTCGAATGTGGCCAGTGTGTGCTGGTGCTCCAGTTCCAAAGCCTCGGGGGTACGGGGTCCCTGGCCAATAAAGATGGCAAAGAACTCGGCATCAAGTCCGCCCTCCTTCATCCGGGGGAAGTCTATACATCCCTTATCGTTGCGGACACCAAGGTCAAAGCCGCCCCGGTAGAGGCGCATGGGTGTGTCGCAGTGGGTGTCAACGGAAAGCATAGACTGGTGCATTTTGTCGGCCTTGCGTGAGATCTTCTCCTCACTTGAGACGCAGCCTGCAGCTGCCAGGAACAGGGTTACCAGAATATATCTTGTCAGCATAAGGATCAGTTTTGTTGTCTGCGCTAAGATACGCATATCACAAACTGATTGTCATCAGGTTGGGTGGGGAGAAAAATTAAAAAAGGTTAAATAATATGACAGCTTACCCATAAAAAAAAGCCCCCGATGAAGTCGGGGGCAGCCATGAAAAGAATGGAAAAATTGCTTTTGGACAGTAAAAAGCATCTTTAAAGTCTTACGACTCTGTATGTATAGTAACTTACTTCATCATCAACTTAGTGCAAATATAGTAAAAAAGTTTACCCTTTGGAACTATAAAGGGCAAAATAGTCAGTTCAATAAATGATCACCCGATTGATGCAACTAACGTAAATTTAGTGCGTCATTTGTAAATATCACATGAAAATTGCAGACACCGGATTTGCACATACATGATAATCTGATAAACGAGTGCCGCAGGGGGAACCGGAAAGCACAGTTCAGGCTGTATGAACTCTATTCAAAAGCGATGTTCAACACGGCATACCGCATTACAGGCAACAGGGAGGAGGCCGAAGACATGCTTCAGGAGGCCTTCACCGACTGTTTCAGGAACATAGGGTCATACCGGATGGATTCGACTTTTGGTGCATGGCTTAAAACGATAGTCATAAACAGGTGCATAAGCAGGCTCCGAAAGAGGGAAGCCGAGCTGGTCCTGGTCAGCGACTACAGCCGCCACGAGATGCAGGAGGAGCAGCCGGGTGAGACACCGTGGCCTGACATGTCAGTGATAGCCAGGGCGGTGGAGAAGCTCCCCGACGGCTACAGGGTGGTGCTCAGCCTCTACCTCCTGGAAGGATATGATCATGCCGAGATATCCCAGATACTCGGGATATCGGAGTCGACCTCCAAGACACAGTATTCAAGGGGTAAGGATAAACTTAAAAAGATAATATCATCAATGCACAGAGATGGATGAACTTGAAAGACATATAAGAGATCACAGGGAGGAGATGGATGTCCATGAGCCTGATCCCTCACTGTGGAACAGGATTGAACAGGGTCTTCCCGGAAGGGAGAGACGCCTCAGGGACCTGCTGTGGCGTGCTGCTGTTGCGGTTATCATTGCCGGTACGGCCATGATAGCCGTCTTCAGTGTCATCAGGCTGCAGGAGAGGGTCGATGATCCGCAGGTTGCGGAGGTCAGGGAGACCTATTATTATTATGACAGCCAGATAAAGATGCTCTTCGAGGAGGCGGAGCCGCTCCTCACCGCCAACCCGGATATTGACACCGAGCTCAGGCTGGGAATGGATGTGCTTGACAGTCTATCGGCAGAGATCATTAAGGATCTCAATGACAATATTGCCAGCAGAGAGGTTCTGGAGGCACTGATAGGAAACTACAGGCTTCGCATTGAATTGCTTGAAGACATGCTTCAGCTCATGAAAGAGAATGATGAGGGACCGGAAAAAACGCCAGAAAATGAATTATAAACTCTTTTTCACCGTCATGGTCATGCTGCCGCTGAGCATCAGCCTGTGCGGGCAGAACTACACTGACAGCAAGACCCTCAGAAAAACGTTCAGGGTTGGCAGCAATGCAATACTTGAGGTGACCAACAAATACGGAGACATACATATCAGCCATTCGCGCGGTGACTCCATCACCGTCACGGCTGAGGTCACCGCCTCCTCAAATACCGGCGAGAAGCTTGATGCAATGATGTCCGATGTGGAGATCAGCCTCACAATGACAAATGAAACCGTCAGGGCTCACACCTCATTCGCGAAGGGTATAACGCCTCTCTTTGAGAGTGTCAAGGGACTCACAAAAAACCTCATAAACTTTGACTCAAGGCTGAAGATCGACTACTTCATTGAATGTCCCCCGCTGACAGTGCTGAGGATCACAAACAGTTACGGCGATGTATACATCGGTGACGAGTCGCCCGAGCTGACACTCGTCTTGTCAAACGGCACCCTTGACGCCGCTGCCGTAAGGAACGCGCAACTGATGGAACTTACATTCTGCAAGGCGAATGTGAAAAGCATTGACCAGGGCAAACTGACGCTCTCGTTCAGCGAATTACGGGCCAGGGAGACGGGAAAGCTCAAACTGACCTCAGTATCATCAAAGGTCTGGATAGATAAATGCGGGACGCTTGACCTCGACTCAAAGCGTGACGACATAAATATCGGCACCGCAGGGGTGATAACAGGCGCCAGCTACTTCAGCGATATCATCGCCGATAACCTGGAAGGTGAGATAAACATGACAGCAAAATATGGCAACCTCTCATTCGGAAATATTGATCCGGGATTTTCACTGGTGGATCTGCGCACCTCCTATACTGACATAGACCTGACACTGGCTGAGCGGGCGGCATACGACCTTGAGATCAGGCATACAAACGCCTTTGTATCACTGCCGGGTATCAAACCGGAGCCTGAACGTACCGAGATAAGCGCCCAGGATAAAATATTTCTCACCAGAGCCGTTGTTGGCAGCGGCTCAGGCCGGTCAGCGATAAAAATTGAAGCCACAAGAGGTGAGGTAAGGGTGCTGCAGAAATAATTTTCATCATTCGTGCAACCTGTGCAAAAGTTTTTGGTCCTTTAAAAGAGAACGACAAAATATAGAGAAATGAAAACAGGAATTATCACAATTCTGCCGGTACTGGCTGCACTTTCATCATGCACTTTAATAGATGACTGCATTGAAGGCAACGGTAACATCCGGACAGAAGAGAGGGAGGCCGTCACATTCAATGCCATTGCAAATGAGACATCCTTTCATGTAGTCTATATCCAGGGTAATGAATACAGCATCACTGTTGAGGCAGAGAGCAATATTCTGCCATTTATTGAAACTGATATCCGCGGCGGGGCGCTGGAGGTCAGCACAATTAAAGGCACACAGTGTCTGAGGTACCTGACCCAGCCTGTCATTACTGTCACGGCTCCGTTCGTCAGCGAGCTGGTCAATGCCGGATCGGGTGACATCGTGGCAGGCAATCTTGAGGGTGAAGAGGTAAAGATTGTTGCCAGCGGCTCGGGTGACATCTTCACCGGTACTGTAGGGGGCGAAGATCTCTCAGTGGTTGTATCGGGTTCAGGTAACATAATGACCGGGGAGATTGGCACGTCAACCTTAAGGGCTACACTCTCAGGCTCTGGAGATCTCACTCTCAGCGGTGAAGCCGTAAGCAGCAGGTATGTGGTATCAGGATCGGGATCGGTCTTTTCCGTAGACCTCCGGATGGAGTCAGCCGTTGTCACGATGTCAGGGTCAGGGTCGGTCTATGCTACCATCTATGACAGGCTTGATGCCGTGATAAGCGGAAGCGGGAACATCTACCTTCGTGGCGACCCGGCGGTGAGCCTTACGCGTACAGGATCGGGGCGCGTCATCAGTCTGTAAGACATGATTTTGCAGATCCATTTATAAAACGACAAGAGGCGCACGGTGATGCGCCTCTTGTCGTTTATTCATTAGCAATGCTAAGTGAGATCAATCTCATTCCCGTCACGGTCAAAGAAATCGTACTGCAGGAAATGGTATGATTCAATTGACTGCACCTTGATACTCACACCGTGTTTCTTGTTTATCTTTCCAAGCAGGGAAAACAATCCCTCCTTAAGGTAAGCAGCTACGAACGGATGGGTCCGCAGCACGAACTTCCGGGTCTTCACCTTCTCAAGTATTGTTGTAAGTGTCCGTTCCATCTCGTCGGTGAGGAGAATGGTCGATGCCGTTTTACCCTCTCCCCTGCATACCGGACACTTTTCGTCAGTGATGATTGTCATCTCCGGCCTCACCCGCTGGCGGGTGATCTGCATCAGTCCGAATTTACTGAGGGGAAGAATGTTGTGTTTGGCTCTGTCATCGGTCATCAGCTCCTTCATCCTGTCGAAGAGAGTCTGACGGTTTTCATTCGACTGGAGGTCTATGAAGTCGATTACAATGATACCGCCCATATCTCTCAGTCGTAGCTGCCTGGCTATCTCCCTGGCAGCCTCGAGGTTGACGGAGAGGGCGTTTGACTCCTGATCTGAGCCCGTTTTTGATCTGTTGCCGCTGTTGACGTCTACGACGTGCAGTGCTTCAGTATGCTCTATAATAAGGTATGAGCCGCCCTTGAATGATATGGTGCGTCCAAAGAGCCCCTTAATCTGACGGCTGACACCGAACTGATCGAAGATGGGGTATTGCTCCTTGTATACCTTTACTATTTTTTCCTTCTCAGGGGCTATCTCCCTGATGTAGCTTCTTACTTCGCCGGCTATCATCTCATCATCAACGATGATGTTGCTGAAGTCGGTACTGAGAATATCCCTGAGGATCGTTGTGGTGCGGTTCATCTCGCCCAGCAACAGCCGTGGC
>JBGSLG010000092.1:0-34811 GCA_041740815.1 Bacteroidales bacterium | reverse complement strand
CATCAAAAAGCGCCATATCGAATTTGCATGGGGGCCGGATGCCGGGCAGGATCTGACCAGAGTTGACAGGATAGAGTTCACCGTTGCATCATTTGTTGGCGGCAAGGGTGCCATCATGATCGATGACCTGAAGTTCGAGCCTCTGCCTCCGGAGACCTATACCTGGCCTTCGCCTGAGGTGATGGCGGCATCCTCAGCCCGTAATTACGGACCGTTGATGGCGGCCGACGGGTCGGTTGAGACATTTTGGAAGAGCAAAAGAAGCAAGGGGCAGAGCCTTGTCTTTGATTTCAGGGGAAAAAGGGAGTTCGGAGGATTACACATTAAATGGCTCGAAGGCAGCCGTGCGTCGGCCTTTAACATACTGCTCTCAGATGACGGTAAGAACTGGGAAGAGGTTCACCATGCTGACCTGAATCGCAGCGAAGTCAGCCTGATCAGGCTTCCGGAGGCAGAGGCTGCATACCTGAGGATTGACATGCTGACACCGGCAAACGGAAAGAACTTTGGTATAAGAGAGGTCTTATTCCCTGATGTAAAAAGCACCCTCACCCCGAATGATTTTATCATTTATGCGGCATCAAACTCACCTGCAGGTAATTACCCGGCATACTTCAGTGAGAAAGCCGTGTATTGGACTGTCACCGGGGTCAGCGGTGATACAAAGGAGGCGCTGATCAGTGAGGATGGGACCGTAGAGCCGGAAAAAGCGCACTTCTCGATCGAGCCCATGCTGAAGATAGGGGAGACCCTCCTAAACCACAGTAATGTGGAACCAATACAGGGGATGGGATTCCCCGGGCTGGCCGGCGGATTTGCCTTTCTGCCTTCCGTTGAGTGGGAAAAGGATGGACTAAGGTTTGTGACCGGAGTCTCCTCGGGCGGAACTCCCAATGACAACTCGATGCTGTATATCGGTTATTACTTTGAGAACATCACCGGTGCTCCTATCGATTTCGAGTTTTATCTGCTGATACGCCCGTTCCAGGTGAATCCCTATTACCAGTTCCTGAACACCACCGGTGGCACCGGAAAGATCCTGACGGCGAGGGAGGCGAAGGACGGGATTATAATTGTTGACGACAAACCGGTCCGGTTCACTGAGAATTATGATTCCTTCGGAGCCATGAATTTTGATGAAGGCAATGTCGTTGACATGATTCGCACGGGGGAGATGCCTTCCGGGTCACAGGCAAGTGACCCGGCCGGGATGGTCAGCGGGGTCGTAAAATACAAGGTGCATCTTGATGCCGGCCAATCAAAAGATATCTATGCCATTATCCCTTATCACAACCACATATCCTTATCAGGGGCAGAACCCGCTGCAGATAATCCTGAGCCGGTCTCCCTCCGGGATGTCCCGGCAGGGGCGAAGGAGCAGGAATCTTCTTCGGAGACATCTGCTGATATTCGCGAATCCTATTCCCTGCCAGAGACAACTGCCGAGGCCCGCGCACGGTTCCTGGAACCGGTAGCTTACTGGAATGATCGAACGGACCATATACGGTTCAATCTTCCTCCTTCGGCAGACAGGCTTATCGATACCTGGAGATCCAACCTGGCATATATCCTGATAAATAGGGATAACGCCGGCATCCAGCCCGGGTCACGTTCCTATGACAGAAGCTGGATCCGTGACGGTGCGCTCACCTCCTCGGCACTGCTCAAGTCGGGAATTGTAACAGAGGTGAGGGAGTTTATCGACTGGTATGCATCGCATCAGTTTGAGAACGGCAAGGTTCCGTGTGTTGTGGACTTCAGAGGTCCGGACCCGGTGCCGGAGCATGACAGTCACGGTGAACTTATTTATCTCATCCGAGAATATTTCAATTTCACTCGTGACACCGCTTTCCTGCGATCAAAAAACGACAATGTTCTGAGGGCGGTTGACTACATTGAATCACTTATTGCCGAAAGGTCCGGTGAGCATTTCCGCGATGGAAATGACAGTATCAGGGCCTATTACGGACTGGTGCCCGAGTCTATCAGCCATGAAGGATATTCCGCGAAACCGATGCACTCATACTGGGATAACTTCTTTACAATCAAGGGTCTGAAGGATGCGGCAGAGATACAGAAGATCCTTGACGAATCCGCTTATTACGACAGGATAGCCGCTATCCGTGACACCTTCCGTACAAACCTGTACAACTCAATCGATCTCGCCATGAAGGTGCGGAACATCGATTACATTCCGGGTTGCGTCGAGCTTGGCGATTTTGATGCCACATCAACCACCATTGCCCTGACGCCGTGCAATGAACTTGCCAATATGCCCGTGCCACAGGTGTACAACACCTTTGAAAAGTATTACACCTTCTTCACTAACAGAAGGGATGGCAAAACCGAATGGGTCAATTACACTCCGTATGAAAACCGCCTGATAGGTTCGTTCATCATGCTTGACCAGCCTGACAGGGCACATGAACTGATTGAATACTTCCTCAATGACCAGCGTCCGGAGACCGGCAGGTGGAATCACTGGGCAGAGGTGGTGTGGAATGACTACCGGCACCCGGGTTTTATAGGAGATATGCCTCATACATGGTGCGGAAGCGATTTCATAAATGCCGTAAGGTCCATGTTTGTATATGAAAATGAAGATGACCAGACCCTTGTAATTGCATCTGCCTTATACCAGGACTGGATAGACTCGCCGGGGGGGATGTCCGTTGAAAATATGCCTACATATTACGGGGAGATTTCATACTCTGTTAAAAAGGATGACGGAGGGTATACCATTTCCATAACGGGTGATGCAGAACTGCCCCAAGGGGGCATCAGGATAAGGAATTTCAACGGCAAACGAGTGCCTTCCGCAATGACGTTAAACGGGAATGAGTACTCTGAATTCAGTGCCGGGGAGATTACTGTAAGGGAGTTACCGGCAAATCTGGTGATTTATTATTGACGGTTGAAAAACAGATACGTTCATGAAAGGGAGAGACACGACTACTCTTAAGGCCGCCGGGCGCAATGATCACATATCTTTTGGTCAGCTCGCTGCATATTCGGCAGGAGGAATAATTCCCATCGCCCTGTTTAACATTGCAGGGCAGCTGGTTGGCCTGATGGGCAATATAAGCCTGGGGCTGAGTGCCTTCTGGCTGGGACTGATAATGATTGTCCCAAGGTTGTGGGATGCATTTTCCGATCCGATTGTGGGTCACTTCTCTGACAACACCCGGACCCGGTGGGGACGCCGGCGTCCTTACCTCCTGATAGGCGGCATAGCCGTAGCAGTATTCTTTGTTGTGATGTGGTGGATTCCCAAGGGGGAGGCCGTTCACGCCTTGTTCCCAAGTGAAGCCGGTTTTCAACGGTTTCAGCTCGCTTATATCCTGCTTGCCCTGCTGCTGTTTTTCACTGCCACCACCGTCTTCGAGATCCCTCACGGAGCTCTTGGAATGGAGATGACAACTGACCCTCATGAACGTACACGTCTGTTCAGCGGCAAGAGTTTCATCGGAAACCTCTTTGCAATGAGTACTCCATGGCTCTTTGCCCTGGCCAACCTCGAGGCCTTCAGGGGTCCCGGAGGAAATGAGGCTGACGGAATGAGATATGTATCCCTTCTCATAGCAGCCGTGATAATACCTCTCTCCTTCTGGTGGACGGCCAAACTGCGTGAACCGGGGTTTGTTAAGGTGGTCAAACAGGAAAAGACTCATTTCTGGACTGACATGAAGGTGGTTGGCACCAACAAGAACTTCATCTACCTGGTCCTTACCATTTTCACCCTGGCCATGGGCTTTAACTTTGTCAATCTCCTCGGATCCTATATTCCTATCTTTTATGTCTTTGGCGGTGATAAGATTGAGGGTGCAAGACTGCTGGGCATAAACGGCACTGTATGGGCCATAACAGGCGTGCTGGCTGTGTTTCCCCTGAACATCATAAGCCCGAGGCTTGGTAAAAGAAATACGCTGATTATCGCTATGCTGCTGATGTGCCTTGCACAGCTCTCAAAAATTGTTTGCTATAATCCTGAGCATCCTTACCTCGTCCTGATCCCAACTGTTATGCTTTCAGCCGGCATGCTCTTCTTCTTCACACTTGGGGCTTCGATGGTAGGTGACATATGCGATGAGGATGAACTGAGTACCGGCCGCAGGTCGGAAGGGAGCTACTACTCAATATTCTGGTGGTTCATAAAGCTGGGGACAGCCTTCGCAAGTTTCGTGGCCGGAATACTGATAACGCTGACACTCTTTGATCAGACCCAGGTCACAAAGGTCGACAGCCTTCAGGGGAGCATCCGCGAAATGCAAAGCAAAATCGAGTACTGGCAGGGCTACGAAGGCAGTGGCGATGCCACAACGGACGGACTCAGGACCGTGAGGTTGCAGACCGCCGAAGCCCTCAAGGAATCAAGGGATTATAAAGCATACCTTGATAATGAGATTGCCAAGAAACCTGAGAAGAAGAAATCAGGGAGGGCGGAGAATGATTCACGGAGAAAAGATGTGTTGCTGAATGCCTCTTCAGTTACCGGTTCTCTGATTCAGGAGCTCGAAACCGTTGACAGGGCATTGACTCAGGCAGCACCGGCTCAGGCGGACTCACTTCTCAGGGTAGCAATTCCGCTTGTAATGCAGTCAGGGCTTACGAAGGCAAGGATCTATTCCTATGATCTGCTGGCACACCTGCAGGCCAGGATAAAGCAGCATGAGAAAAGCATTGAGCACACCACCTGGCTGACACAAAACATCTCTGACATTCATGACCGGGTTAATGCCCTGAGCGCTGCATCCCCGCCGGGAACACTTGACCGGGAACTGGCAGCCATTGAGGAGGATATAGAGCCTCTAAAGAAGCAGTCGCCGTATACTCTCCTGATGATGAGGATTGTTGAGATAGGGCTGCCGCTGCTCTTAAGTCTTCTGGCTCTTTTCTTCGTTGTGCGTTATACCCTGACTGAGAAACGGTCATTTGAGATCAAGGAGTTGCTCAGGCAGAAGAATAATGACAGGGACAATAATGACGGCAACGGATAGTCATAGGACCTGCCGATGGTCTGAAAAACAAAAGTATTATACAGCCGGAAGAATTGCCCGGTTGTACGGAAAATAAACTAGTTGTGCAGCTGGAAGAATTACCGGTTGTCTGGGAAATAATTAAACTGCTATGGTTTTCGGTATTAAAGGACGTAATTTCATTCAGGATGAAAAAAAGGTATTTCTCAATTCAGGAGAGATACATTATTTCAGAATCAGGCGCGAACTGTGGAACAAGCACCTTGATGAGGCCGTGAACGCCGGCCTCACAACAGTAAGCACATATGTCCCCTGGGCCTGGCATGAGGAAGAGGAGGGCCTGTTCGACTTGGACGGCTCAACATGCGCTGAGAAAGACCTTGAAGGATGGCTCCGCAGTTGCCATGAACATGGACTGACATGTATCGTAAAACCCGGTCCCTTCATACTTGCCGAGTTCAGGGGAGCCGGTTTGCCTGACTGGTTCATTGAAAAGTACGGAGAGGAGGTTCGTATGCGTAACCGGAGTGGCGGCAGGGTAATGAGTGACGGAGTCAGCCTCTTCAATGAAAAGTACCGGGAGAAGGTGGGGCTGTGGTATGACAGGGTAATGCCTCTGATCCGGCGGAACGAAGCCTCATCCGGCGGACCGGTAATAATGATGCAGATATGCAATGAGATAGGCGTTTTCTCATGGCTTGCGCATCAGGCAGACTATGGCAATACCGTGAGAGAAAGGTTCATCTTGTGGCTCAGGGAGAGGTTCGGAACCATCAGTGAGGTGAATGAGCTTTGGGGAACGGATTATACCGGCTTTGACCGTATTGAGCTCCCGCCTGACGGTCATACACCGTATGCTTCACCCGGAGACCGGGGACGCGACAATGAATGGCACCTGTTCTGGAGGAGATACTACGGTGACTACCTGAGGATGCTGACCGGAATGGCCAGAGAGAGAGGCGTTACGGTTCCTCTCTACCACAATCTGCCCGGATGGATATACGGGAGTGGATATGAGTTTCCGGTCAATAACACAATGTATGAAGATCTCTTCAATGAGAAGAGTGAGATCATCTTTGGGGTCGATCATATTCCCGAATTCGTGTCATTCCGTAACATGCATGACGACCGGATTGTCAATGACATAACAGGTGCGATGCAGGGAAGGGGGCCGCTTTTTGCCGCCGAATTCCAGAGCGGATCACGCGAATACCACGTTGTGACGAACCCCCGCGAGATGGACCTGTTCTATAAGGCAAGCATTGCCAACGGCCTGACGGGATGGGACTATTATATGTTCTCACAGGGACAGAATCCAGAGAGAAAAGGGTACTCGGGAAAAACTTTTTACTGGTTCACGCCCCTGACGGCCGAAGGTGAGCGAACAAGCCTTTTCGCTTCGGTGGAAAGAATGAGCAGGATACTGAAAGTGTCAGCAGACATAATTGTTGAAGCACAGCGAAGGGCAGAGGTGTGCGTACTCTTTTACCCGCCTGCCTATGCCACTGAACTTGAGCGGCCTGCCGGCGCGAGCGGCCTCAGGTTTGTTCCCTCTGCAATACGCAGACCGGCTTACTTTGACGGGTTGCTTAGGGTGCTGCAGGTTCTCAACATAGACTATGACATGGCTGACCTGAACAGGGATACGGCGGCATCACTAAGCCGTTACAAACAGGTATGGGCCTTCGTCACCGATGAGATGGATGCCCCGGCGCAGCAGACAATAGCCGATTACATCACCGGCGGCGGAAATGCTGTCATCTATCCGTATCTGCCTGACCGTGAGCAGTCTCAGAAAAAGTGCACGGTGCTGCGTGATGCTCTGGGCCTGTCACCGTCGGCCAGCGAGATCATTGATTCACCGCTTGTAGATATCCTCGGTTTCAGGGACATCAAGTGCAGCAATCCGATCATGACCTTTACAGAGGAGTCACTGGCCGGTACAGAGATAATTGCACGAACCATCAGCGGTACTCCATGCGGATTGACCAGGAACGTTGGGAAAGGAATTGTGACATACATCGGCACCTGGCTCGGGTTCGACACGGAGGGTCACAAACCGGTATATGAAGCGCTCCTGAAAAGATCCGGAGCAATATTGAGACAGGCATCGTCAGATAATGAATATCTGACTGTCAGGGAACGTTTTGCCGATAGCTCTGCGGCCTTGCTTTTTGTTGCGAATTATTTTAATGAGGAGCGAAGCGGGCTGATCACCTACACCCATCCGAAATCCGGGGAGGATGTAAATATGCCCTTCTCAGGCGGAGAGATCATCTGGCCTCCTTTATACAGCGTGCTGACCCCGGTGTGCCTGGAAATCTCCGAAGGACTGCATATTTTGCACTCTACTTCAGATATCCTCGGCCACGAAATGAAGGAGGACGAACTCTGCTTAACAATCTGCGGTGATCGCGACCTTAAAGGTGAAACGGTATTCGAAGGTCACAGTGCAGTTAATATCAGGTCAGCTGAAATAGGTGGCACACATGTCGGACTTACCCGGATTGGTGATCGTATTGCGTTGACATACAGTCATGAACACAAGAAAGAAATGGTTCTTAAAATCAGGATCAGTTAATGAAAATAAGTAACTCCATCGGGCTGTCAGCCGGCATTCTGGAAAACGGTCTGGTAAGTGCAATTGATGCTGATCCTGTAAGGATAAGCCTCCGGAAATCTTCCATATATTCAGGAGCCTCCGCAAATATCTGGCTGAGGAAAAGAGGCAGGCGGATTGAGTATCGGCCCCTGATGGGTCCGGGCAGTGATACCAGGTTTCGTGCCGGGGAAAATTATTTCATTGTGGTCGGCAACTGGGATGGACTGGAATATGAATGTCTGCTTCGATTGTCTGAAAGGAGCATGAGCTGGGAGTGGAGCGTGAATATCACGAATAACTCAGGTGAAGGCCGGGTGTTTGATCTTATCTATGTTCAGGACGTTGGCCTTAAAGTTGCCGGATCAGGAACGGTAAATGAGTATTATGTCAGCCAGTACCTGGAGCGGAGGATACTTGAAGACCCTAAGTACGGTTCTGTCATATGCTGTCGTCAGAATATGAAGGAGGACGGTGGCCACCCATGGCTTTTGATCGCATGTGTCAACGGTGCTGTTGCCGCAAGCACTGACGGAATGCAGTTTTACGGCAAGACATACCGCCATGCAGGTATCCCGGAAGGAGTTGTGTCAGACAGTCTGGGAGGGGAATATGCCGGGGAATCTTCTGTGGTTGCCCTCCAGGAGGTGGCGTTTGAGCTGCCTGCCGGAGCGAAGCACAGGAGCGCCTTTGTGGCAAAGTTTCTGCGCAACCATCGTCCCGCCACCTCCATGTCCGACCTCGGCAGGCTTCCCGGGCTATTGCGTGAATTTACCCGTCGGCAAGTGCATGAGGAGGATACAGGTGACTGGATGAAACCGGTAACCAGCCTGTTCAATCGCCCTGATTTCCTGCAGGCTGAGGAGCTGAATGAGGCAGAGCTTGACAGATTTTTCGGCAGTGAGAGACGTCACCGTGAGATCCATGCGGGTAAACTGATCTCATTTTTCAGCGGTGATGACAATCACATAATGCTGCGTGACAAAGAGAGCCTGGTTGACCGGCCCCATGGCCACATCATGCAGGCTGCAGCCGGATTTACACCTGATGAGAGGATCATGTCGACGACGTCATTCGCATTTGGAGTATTCAACTCTCATCTCACCCAGGGCAACACCAACTTCAACACGCTCCTATCTGTCTGCAACAGCCAGTTTAACCTTTCACCTGAGACCGGGCAAAGGATCTTCATAGAAATCGACGGCAAATTCATGCTTCTTGGCGTTCCTTCAGCATTTGAGACAGGACTCAACAGCTGCCGGTGGATTTACAAGCATGGCGACAATTGGTTTCAGGTGAGAACCTGGACTTCTATCAAATCACCCCGGGTGAACATGGACTTCAGGGTACTAAGCGGTGGAGGGAGAAGGCTGCTTGTAACCCATCATTTTGATGCTCTCAACGGCTGGAGGCTGGTTCCGGGAGAAACGGAAGGTAGCCATATTGCCATTTCTGATCCGGAAAGCATGATAGCAAAAAGGTTTCCAGAAGCCAGCTTCCGGCTGACGGTCCGGACAACAGGTAACGGATACAGGGTTTGCGGTGATGAAATTCTAAACAGCAGTAATGATAATCAGGAAGATAAGCTTTTTATTCTCGATGTTGCGGAGACTGCCAGATTTCACATAAGCATAACCGGTGAGGTTTGCGGTGCTGAGGAGGCTGTTGACTTTGATGACGCTGAGACCCAATGGCTGGCTGACTCTCTTGATGCCCGGGCGAGGTGGAATGATCTCAGCCAGGGACTGTCAATGGAGGGAGAGCAGGCTGACATTGCCGCCATCCGGCAGATCCTGCCATGGTATGGCATGAATGCCCTTACCCATTATCTCACACCCTACGGGCTGGAACAGTTCAGCGGGGCGGCATGGGGAACGCGCGATGTGGCTCAGGGCCCGATCGAACTCCTCCTGGCAATGCAAAAGCATGCTGAGGCAAAGCAGGTTCTGCATACTATTTTCTCAAACCAGAACCGTGACGGCGGATGGCCTCAGTGGTGGATGTTCGACAGCTACAGGGAGGTTAGGGCTGACAGTGCTCACGGAGATATAGTCTACTGGTGTCTTATCGCATTGTGCTACTATATAAGGGTCACTGGCGATTATGGATTCATACATGAAAAACTCCCGTTTTACAGTAAGGGAAAAACGTCGCAAACAATTAAAAAATCACTCGAAGAACATCTTAACCGGTTGGTTAAAAAGGTGACACGTTCATTTTCCCCCGGCACATCCCTGGTTCAGTACGGCGGAGGAGACTGGAATGATTCGCTCCAGCCGGTCAATAAGAACCTTGCCAGGAGAATGATATCCAGCTGGACGGTGGAGATGAATTACCAGGCCTTCAGGGATTACGCCGAAGTGTGTCTGATGATGGGTGATACCGTCAAAGCAAGTGAGATTAATACTCTGTGTGAGCGGATAAAATCAGATTTCAACACATACCTTGTTAAAGACGGAGTGGTTGCAGGATACGGGCTTGCAGAGGGTAAAGGGCGGTTCAGCCTGCTGCTTCATCCAACTGATGAGAGAACGGGTATTAAGTACAGCATCCTGCCGATGAACAGGGGTATCCTGAGCGGGATCTTCACTGCAGAGCAGGCACGCAGGCACCAGACTCTCATTGAAGAGCACCTCACCGGTCCTGACGGTGCCCGGTTGATGGACCGGCCTCTTAAGTACAGCGGTGGCATTCAGACACTTTTTCAGAGAGCAGAGAGCAGCACATTTTTTGGACGCGAGATAGGACTCATGTATGTGCATGAACATATCCGTTATGCGGAGTCCCTTTCCCGTACGGGGCAGGCTGAGGCGTTCATTACAGCCCTGCGTAAGGCAATCCCCGCCGGCTACAGGGAGGCAGTCCCCTGCGGTGATATCCGACAGTCAAATACATATTACAGCAGCTCTGATGTAATCTTCATGAACCGTTATGAGGCTGACAGGCTGTACTCTGAGATTAAGACCGGCTCTGTGACCCTGAGGGGAGGATGGCGGGTTTATTCAAGCGGTCCGGGAATATACATCGGCATCATAGTGACCCGTCTTCTCGGCCTGAGAATTGAATGGGGCAATGTGATAATTGATCCGGTAATGCCATACGCACTGGACGGACTGATTGTCTCCATGAATTTCATGGGCCGTCGCGTCTCATTCAGATATGAAGTCAGAGTAAATACATCCGGTCCGGAGAGAATCAGCATCAACGGCAGGGATGCAGGTCAGTCAACCGAAGATAATCCTTACCGGCAGGGAGGTGCCGTTATTCCGGTATCCCTGTTTTCGGAGATGCTTGACAGGCCGGACAACAAGGTTGATATTTACATTTAGGGCATGTTTTAAACTGTTTCCTTTATCCTTTTCCGGAATCCGGCTTTTTAATATATTTACTGCTGGTATCAGGAAGTGATGTATTTATCCGGTCTAATGTCAGGTAATGCAGGATGGAAAAACGCCAGATCACTGTGTTTATTGGTCTGGTTTATCTCCTTTTCTCCGGCTGCCACTGGTCAGTATAGCGGATCACAGAATGGGATTCATAAGTTCATTTCGGGCAACATCCCAGTAATAAGTCAGAACTGGGAAATTTCCAGGGATCCTGTCAGCGGATACGTCTATTTTGCCAACTCTGCAGGCCTGATTGAATATAACGGTATTACTGCCCGGACCTATGCTGTTCCGTACAGACAGGGAGTCAGGTCTGTCTATGTCAACACTGATGGTATGATATTTACCGGCTCATATGAAGAGTTTGGCTACTGGCGGAAGGATAGGTCCGGGCAGCTGACTTACTTCTCACTGGAGGAGGGTGCCGGCATATCAAAGAATGACGAGATCTGGAATATCTTTGAGCTGAATAACACAATTTATTTCCAGTCGTTTACAGCAGTTTATATCTTTGATTACACTGGTGTGCGCAAGGTTGAAGCCCCTTCTGTCATGCTCTTTTTCTTCAGGGTGGGCGACAGGTTTATTGCGCAGTCGCTGGGTGAGGGCCTGTACTGGTTTGACGGATCGGAATTCCGGTTTATTGAAGGTAGTGAGCCATTCGGGTCGCTTAAAGTACATGCCCTGATCGACTTCGGCCCGGCGGAACGGTGGATATGTACCGCTAACGACGGGATTTTTATCTTTGACGGCAAAGATTTCACCCCGCTGGATAATGAAATCTCCGGATACCTTAAGGAAGCCACCTGCAATGCCGGGCTGGCGGTTAACAATTCCCTGGTTGTATTTGGCACTATCCTGAAGGGAGTTGCTTTCTGTGACAAATCCGGCAACATACTTGAAACCTTTGATTATTCAAACGGACTTAACAACAATACCGTACTCTCGCTCAGCCTGGATTCTGAAGGGGGCATATGGGCAGGTCTGGATGACGGAGCGAATTATATAAAGACCTCTTCTCCCGTAACTTATTATGCAAACAGCAGCGGTGACCTGGGAACTATCTACACGGCCATCAGGGACCAGAACCACCTCTACCTCGGAACCAACCACGGGCTGTTTGCAGCAGACATTTCCGATGATGATGGCAACTACCGGTTCTCAGACCTTCGTATAATTCCCAATACACAGGGTCAGGTCTGGAAGCTCGCCGAGTATGACGGTCAGATCCTGTGCGGGCATAACGACGGTACGTTCCTCATCCAAGGAGAGACGGCAAACCTCATCTCGGATGTGACAGGGGGGTGGTCCTTCACACCCTATGGAGACCTTCTTCTGGAGGGTACCTATACCGGCATCGTCTCCTTCAGGAAGGATGGATTCGGGAAGTGGATCTACCGTAACAGGATCGAAGGTTACATTGAACCGACGAGGTTTGTGGAGATTGATTACCTGGGATACGTATGGGCTGTTCATCCGCAGAAAGGTATATACCGCCTGGAACTGAATGACCAGGCTGACTCAATTATCAGCTCGCTGTATTTCAGTTCACTGGCTGACAGCACAAAAATTCTGTCGATGGCCAACCTGAACAACCAGGTCGTCTTCATGGCTTCTGATCACATCTGGTCATTTGATTATGAGAATAAGGATTTTTACCAGGTCACGTCACTGGAACCCGGTCTGGGTGAATTCGTCGGTGCCACGCAGATAATACACTATCGCCGGAACAGTTACTGGTTTGTACTCGATAACAGGATTGCACTGTTTAATATCACCCGTGATCTGAATGCTGAAAAATTGCTGGAGTTTGTTCACGAATATGCTGATCTGCCATGGCGTGAGCAGCAGATTATGTCACTTGATTCTGCCAGGCTAATGATCCCAACCCGTCAGGCATTTAGCATATATGACCTGGAGCGGCTCGGCAGTTACGGCAGCCGGTCTGCTTTGACTGTAAGCCGGATTGTGTTCAGTGGCGGCAATAACACTACTACCCTTTCCCCCGGAACGGAATATGACATTCCGGTTCCAAGCCGGCAAAACAACCTTACAGTGTTTATTTCCAATCCGTCCGGCTTTGACCGGGAAGGCATGGAGTACATCTACCGGATAACTGAACTTGGCGACGACTGGTATCGTACTGCCACCGATAATTTCTCACTCCTCAACCTGAGGCACGGTGAGTATCATCTTCAGGTCAGGGAGGCAGAAGGCCCCGGGATGGCTGAGGCGGTCTTTACAATCAAAAGGCCTTTCTTCCTGAGCGCGTGGGCCTGGATACTGTATGTTCTGACCGCCGCCGGGTTGATTGCAGCAGGGATCCGGATATTCCGGATGTCCCTGGAAAGACACCGCCGGATGATTGAATATGAGGTCGGAAAGAACAGGCTCGAAAGCGAACTTGACTACAAGAGCTATGAGCTTATGCTGACAATGCGCTATCTGATCAGGAAAACAGATACACTGAGAGAATTGCGTGAAAAGCTGGAGTCTCTCAAGGAATCGTCTGCAAAACTGCCTGCCCGTTTTGTGAGGGAGATGGAACAGATCATTGACCACGGCCTTGACAGTCAGACCGAAGAGTGGCAGAATGTTATGAAGAACCTGAAGCTGTCGCAGGAGGGTTTCTTCCGAAAGCTCAAGAATAAGTTCCCGACACTTACGCCGAATGATCTGAGGTTATGTTCATACCTGCGCATGAATTTCACCACAAAGGAGATTGCCAACCTCACAAATATATCAACACGTGCGGTTGAGATTGGCCGTTACCGGCTCAGGACCAAACTTAACCTCAGTCATGATGTCAATCTGACTGAATTCCTGATCCGCGAGGCGGAGAGTGATGACTAGTTAACCTCCTCAAGAACAAATCCCATACCCCTCAGAGTCCTGAGAGTGATGCCACGGTCGCCTGAAAGATATTTCCTGAGACGGCTGATGAAGACATCCATGCTCCTTCCGAGGAAATAATCATCCTGTCCCCATATCTCGGTAAGGATCTGTTCCCGTGTCAGGGTCTTGTTCCTGTTGATCATAAGATGTCTCAGCAGCTGTGCTTCGCGAAGCGTGAGCCTCTCTTTCCCGGCAGGAGTGATGAGTTCCAGGGAATTGTACTTAAGGGTGGTCCCTGCGATTGTATACTCATCTTCTGCAGCTGAATATACTCTCTTAAGGATGTTGTTTATCCGAAGCATGAGCATCTCCGGGTCAAAGGGCTTCGTGATATAATCATCTGCCCCCAGTTTCAGCCCCTTAATTATATCCTCCCTCAGGCTCTTGGCTGTGAGGAAGATAAACGGTATGCCCGGCTCCTCGGTGCGCAGCTTCTCAGCGAGGGTGAAGCCGTCCATCTCGGGCATCATGACGTCGAGAACGCATATGTCGGGTCGTGACTCGTGGAAGAGGTCCCAGGCCTCGCGGCCGTTGCGGGCCAGTGCCACCTCAAATCCGCTCAGGGTTACATACTGCGAAAGTATGTTCCCGAAATCAACATCGTCTTCAGCAAGCAGGAGTTTCATGATAGTATTTATAAGGGTATTCTGATCTTAAAAGTAGTTCCTTTGGACGGTTTGCTGCTGACTGACACATCTCCCCCGTGCGCAACGGCAATACGTTTAACATAGTACAGCCCCAGTCCCAGCCCCTTGGTTTTGTGGATATTACCATGGGGAACCCGGTAGAACTTCTCGAAGATATGGTCAAGATGCTCGCGCGTGATGCCCACGCCATTGTCAGCGACTGTTATTTCGAGGTTGCAGTTGTCGGCAGCGGTTACAACGTTGATGACAGGGTCTTTATCACAGTATTTTACGGCATTTGCAAGCAGGTTATTGATCATCGTTGTAAAATAGACAATGTCAGCAGACACTAACAGGCCATTGGTCCTGTAATCTTCTTCTATCAAAGCGCAACCGTCACAGGACGTAAGGAATGAGGTTACAATCTGGTGCATCAGTTCATCAATCGTCACCTTGTGCCTGTCGAGCTCAAATTCCGACCGTTCCAGAAAACTGACCTCAAGAATAGTATTGATTAGCTGATTGAGATGGATGCTCTGTTTTCCGATCAGCTGCGCTGTCTCCAGCACCTTGCTCCTGTCTGATAGGATCTGCTCTTTCTCAAGTGTCCTGCCGGCGACTGTAATTGTCGACAGCGGGGTCTTAAGCTCATGGGTCATGTTGTTGATGAAATCGCTCTTCAGATCTGACAGTCGTCTCTCCTCCATCAGGTTTTTCCATGTTATGCCAAATACAAAGAATACAATCAGTATGCTTAAAATAATCAGGATGAAAGAGATCAGCGCCTCTTTTAGTACCATACCGTTCTTATGAGTCAGATCGATGAGGTAATAATATTCAATCAAAAACTGGTTATGCTCCTCTTTAAATGAGTTGACGACAACAAGGTTCTTCTTTGCCTTTGAATAGATTGTATCAGCAACAACCAGGCTGCCTTCAGGAGTCAGGAGTTCCAGCCTGGCAATTGCCAGGGTGCACTTGAAATCATTATCATATCCGGCTTCTCCTATATATGACTGCAGGATGGAGGTGAGCTTCTCATTTTTGTACATGATTGAATATGTCTCCTTCAATGCCAGCCTGCCTAATGCCGAGGAATCATGGGCATTACTGAGCTTACTCAGTTCCTCAGAGATCAGATAGTAGGCAAACTTGTCAGTCACCTCCATAGCCTTCTCGAAACCGTTGCTCTTCTTCTTTGACAGAAGCATCGAAAGTCCTTCCCTGGAGAGGCTCTTGTACCTCATGAGTATAATCTCCTCCTTCTGCCGCCATATACTGTGGATCATGAACATCTGAACGGCAACGAAGAGCAGCAGTGCGGCAAGAGATACAACAAGAGGGAGTTGTCGCTTCATTGCGTTGATTTTGAATCAAAAATAGATAATGTCGCGGAATTAAATAAGGATTAACCTTGTATTAACCTCCCGTTAACCTGAAGCTGCGGATATGAGGTGTAATTTTACACTGTCAAACATTTAAAAGGGCAGTCATGAAACCCACATGAACTCCAAAACAAATATTGGAACTTTACCCTGGAACATGTGGGTTCCATCCGACCTATAAAAATTAAATCGTACACGGATGAAAAGAACAGTTTATTCAATCGCAATCGGTGCCATTGCCATAATATTGTCGGCAACAACGGTATCAGGACAGGGTACCCAGCTATCTGCTGGTCAGCAGAAGCAGAAGGAGGCTGAGTTACAGAAGAAGATTCAGACCCTTACCGAAGAGGAGCAGCAAAGAGTGAAACAGGCAGAACTTGATGCCAAAAAGAGGATTATTTCCGAAGAGGATATTCAGAAGAAGATCGCCGAGATAGAGGCAGCGGCAGCAGCCAGAGAGATGGATTTTGAGTGGCAGTTCAGAAATGCCGAGGAGCTGCGCAAACATGCTGGTGAAATTTCAAAAGAGCTTCCGGTGATGGTGGTACCAGACGGCAGTATGCTCAGGTACGGGCTTCCGGATCGTGACAATGTATATATCTTCAGCGGTACCGGCCACAAAAGCAAACCCGGATCATCATGGAATTATTCACGCCAGGTGATGGAGGCAACATTCACCAACGAGTTTACAATGAGTGCGGCCGATGAGAGCAGTGTCAACCTGTCGGTCTCAGGCGACTGTGCCGAGGGATCGATGATTGTTGCTATCATAATGCCTGACGGGAAGCAGCTGTCTGAGGTGATACTTGATGAGAATGGCAGCCTCAACTGGAGGAAGAACTTTGAGGCTGGTGAAAATAACGGATGGAAAAATGGGAAATGGGTTTTTAAAATAAAGGCCAGAGAGGCCACGGGTAACTTGCATATATCAATGAGCTCGAACTGAATTTGTTTAACTGCTTTATTTGTTGGTTCAATTAATTGATTACAATTCGGTTGTAGTCAATCACCGGAGACGTTGCAGGCAACGTCTCCGTTTGTTTTAACCTGGCGGCAGCTTTTATTAATTGCATTTTTTGCCCTCAATTGCCATATTGTTAATTTTGCATGAGAAAAACTGACACTCATGAAAAGACATGCTTTATGGCTTATTATACTGGCGCTCCTCATCTCATCATGCGGCAACCGTTCCGGAGCAGGAGCCGGTGAACGGGTGATCACTGTCACCATTCCTCCGTTCGCATGGTTCGTTGAGGCTATCGCCGGCGACGATTTCAGGGTGAACGTGATGCTCCCTGCCGGTGCCGACCATCATATCTGGGAACCCCTGCCAGCTCAGATAAACTCACTTTCCGGTTCTGAAGCATTTATAATGAATGGCCAGCTCGGTTTCGAGGAGGCGTGGATGGACCGGTTCTTACAGGTCAGTCCTGATATGCGAATCCTTGATCTTTCACGCAATATTCAGCTCATTGAGGCAGGTGACACTGAGACCGGGGAAGGAATGCATGCCGGTGCGAGCGATGATCACACGGGTGCGGGGCACGATGCAGACGGCAATGAAGGCGAAATTCCTGATGGGGCCGGGCAAGATGCAGAGAGCCGCGAGGGAGAAAATCCGGGGGATCCAGACCATGATGGGCACAATCACGAGGGAGAAAGACACGCCACTCACGGTCACGGCGGACCGGATCCCCACTACTGGATGTCGCCCCTGTCTGCCAGGATCTTTGCTGAAGACATAAAAAATTTTCTTACTGAACTAAATCCTGATTCATCTGTAAAATACGAGGCAAACCTGGTAATCCTGAACAAGAGGATCGCGGAGGTGGATTCGCTGGTGCGGCAGGCGATGTTAACAGCTTCCAACAGGACGGTGATGATCTATCATCCGGCGCTGGCTTATATGGGGCGCGATTACGGTTTTGAACAGGTCTCGTTTGAAGATGAAGGGAAGAGTCCCTCTCCGGCACGCATGAAAGAGCTGATTGACCTTGCGCGGGCAAAGAAAATAAAGACTATCTTCATACAGGCGGAGTACGATCTGCGTAATGCCCAGTCGCTCTCAAAAGAGACCGGCGCAGAACTGATTGTTATAAACCCGATGAACAGAAACTGGCCGGAGGCTGTTGTTGAGGTAGCCAAAGCAGTCGGCAGTCCACAATCGGCAGTCCACAGTCAAAAATAGTTAACTATCAGATTGGCAATACTTAAAGACTGAAGACTGAGGACTGAAGACTGAGGACTGAAAGCTGGGGACGTAAACAGAACTGACAATATACGATGAGCGTACTTTTCACAATAGACAACGTGACCGCCGGGTACGAGGAGAAGGTGGTCCTGAGAGACATCACAATGGCCGTTGAGGAGAACGATTTCATAGGTATAATCGGTCCTAACGGAGGCGGGAAGACGACTCTTCTCAGGGTGATTCTGGGGCTCCTGAAGCCGCTCTCCGGGAAGGTTGACTATACTCTGGGTAGTCTGACTCTCAATCAGATAGGGTATATGCCCCAGGTTGCTCTGGGTGACATCCTGTTTCCCGTCACAGTGGAGGATGTAGTGCTGTCAGGGATGATGCACGGCATGGGCGCCACAGGCCGGATGGGGCGGAAGGAAAAGAAACATGCAAGGGAGGTGATGGATGAGCTGGGTCTAACCCCGCTGGCTCACCAGGCTCTGAACGAGCTCTCGGGAGGTCAGCTGCAGCGTGTCTACCTCGCCAGGGCAGTGAGCGGGTCTCCGCGACTTCTTCTTCTTGATGAGCCTGCCACGTTCGTGGACTCATCCTTTGAAGCTGATTTCTACGATAAGCTCAGGCTGCTCAACAGCCGGATGACTATCATGATGGTGTCACATGATATCGGGACCATCTCCACCTGGGTCAAGTCGTTTGCCTGCGTTAACGGTTCTCTGTTCTATCACCCGCACAGCAAGATAACCGATGAGGATCTGAGGCTGTACGGATGCCCGATACAACTGGTCACCCACGGCGATGTACCACACATAGTACTCCACAAGCACAGTTAATGGATAATCTCTTCGAATATTCGTTTGTTGTAAGGTCGCTCCTCGGTGCCTTTTTTGCCAGCATTACGGCAGGACTGGCGGGAACATATATCGTATCCAGGAGGCTGGTATTCCTTAGTGGCGGAATAACTCACGCATCGTTCGGGGGGATAGGGCTCGGTTACTACCTCGGCGTAAACCCGGTTGTTGGAGCGGCTCTGTTCGGTCTGGGATCAGCATTAGGCATGGAATACATGTCTGCCAGGGGGAAGATGCGCGAAGACAGTGCCATCGGGATCCTGTGGGCCCTGGGGATGGCAGTCGGCATCATCTTCATATACCTGACGCCGGGTTACGCGCCCAACCTTATGAGTTACCTCTTCGGCAGCATACTCACCGTCACCAACGGCGACCTGATTGCACTGGGTATAATCTCGGCGGTATTGATAATATACACTGCACTGTTCTACAGGACACTGCTTTACATCTCTTTTGATGAGCACTATGCCCGCACATTTACAAGGCATGTTGATCTCTTCAAGTATGTCTCTGTAGGTCTGACAGGCCTTGCTATTGTGCTCAATATAAGGATGGCGGGAGTGATAATGATAATTGCCCTGTTGACCATCCCGGCAAACATCATCATGCTCTTTACAAGGAAATACCTGCGCATAATTGTACTCTCCACGGTTGTAAGTTTCGTGAGTATAAGCGCCGGGTTCGCCATCTCATGGTTCACGAACCTGCCTACCGGCGCAACAATTGTGACAGTCTTGGTGTTTTTCTGGCTGGTGGCACGTATTGTAAGAAGCCTGAAGCGGAGCAACAGGATCGAAAAAATGAAAAAGTAAGAATATGTTTGAATTTGATATTTTAATAATTGGCAGCGGACCGGGCGGTTACGTTGCCGCTGTCAGGGCTTCACAGCTCGGCATGAAGGTGGCCGTTATTGAGAAGGCTGAGACCGGAGGCATCTGTCTCAACTGGGGCTGCATTCCCACAAAGGCACTGCTGAAGAGCGCCCAGGTACTTATTTATGCCCGCCATGCAGCTGATTTCGGCATCATTGCAGGCGAGGCACCGGCACCCGATTTCAGCGCCGTCATTGCCCGCAGCAGGGGAGTGGCAGACGCCATGAGTAAAGGCGTGCAGTATCTGTTTAAAAAGTATAACATACATGTAATCAACGGATTAGGTCGACTGAAGGGTGCAGGCGCCGTTGAGGTTGAAGCTGCCGACGGCACAAAAGAGACATACAAAGCAAAGAATATTATAATTGCCACCGGTGCACGGTCGCGTGAACTGCCAAACCTCAAGCAGGACGGCAGGAAGATTATCGGATACCGTGAAGCGATGAGCCTTCCCTCACTGCCCGCCTCAATGGTAGTGGTAGGCTCGGGAGCCATCGGCAGCGAGTTCGCCGGATTCTACAGGTCGATGGGCACCGAGGTGACACTGGTTGAGTTCATGCCACGGATCCTTCCGCTGGAGGATGAGGAGGTGTCGCGCACCCTGGAACGCTCATTCAAAAAGGCGAAGATGAAGATCATGACTGACTCGTCGGTCGAAAAGGTTGACACCTCGGGTGAAAAATGCATTGTCACAATAAAAACCCCGAAGGGTGAAGTGGTTGCTGAGGCCGACGTGGTACTGTCAGCCGTTGGCATCACCCCTAACATCGAAGGGATTGGCCTTGAGGAGAACGGTGTGAAGACTGACAGGGGTAAGATCATTGTCGATGAATACTACCAGACCTCCCTCTCCGGCGTTTATGCGATCGGTGATGTGGTCCCCGGCCCGGCTCTTGCTCATGTTGCCTCAGCAGAAGCGATTGTCTGTGTAGAAAAGATAGCAGGGAAAAACCCTGAGCCTGTTGATTATGCAAATATCCCCGGATGCACATACACAACTCCCGAAGTGGCCTCCTGCGGCATGACCGAAGAGGCTGCAAAAGCGGCAGGCATAGAGACCAGAACAGGCAAATTCATGTTCATGGCCTCCGGAAAAGCCTCCGCAGCAGGCGCCCGTGAGGGTTTCGTGAAGCTTGTCTTTAATGCAGCTGACGATAAGCTTATCGGCGGACACCTCATTGGCATGAATGTAACCGAGATGATCTCCTCCCTTGTGGTGGCAAGAAAGATGGGAGCCACAGCTCATGACCTTATGCTCAGCATCCATCCCCATCCGACAATGTCTGAGGGTATCATGGAAGCCGCAGCTGCGGCTCACGGTGAAGCCATACACGGCTGATTATAAGGTTGAATTTTACTTTTGACGCAACCTTTACCCCCTTTTTAGCATCAATCTATTGACAACGTCATATTTTATTTCTTATCTTTATAACTCGTCTTAAACCCGGGCTTGCATAAAGAGAAAGACATAATCAGTGGCTGTTTGTCAGGCAGCAGACGCGACCAGGAGTTGCTATACCGCAGGTACGCCCCCAGGCTCTATGCCGTTTGTCTTCAGTACGCAGGCAACACGGAGGAAGCAAGGGATGTTCTGCAGGAAGGCTTTATAAAGATTTTTGAAAACCTGTCGCGCTTCAGCCATGAAGGTTCTTTTGAAGGATGGATGAGGAGGATCATTGTCAACACAGCCCTTGAGAGATACCGGAACAGGTATTACCTCACCCGTGTTGATGATATTGACGAGGTCACGGAGCCGGAAGCCGACCCCGAAAACAATGATTTTGCCGGGCTTGCAGCTTTTGATCTGCTTAACATGATCATGGAACTGCCGCCCAAGTACAGGATGGTCTTTAACCTCTACGCCATTGAAGGTTATTCCCACAAGGAGATAGGAGAGATGGTTGGTATCTCGGAAGGTACCAGCAAATCGAATCTCTCCAGGGCGAGGGAAATCCTTCAGAAGAAGGTAATGATACTTACGGGTGTCACAAGAAGATTGGTAAATGTTTGACAGGGAACCAAATATTGATATTGTATTCCGTAACGGACTGAAAAACATGGAGGTCCTGCCACCGGCTGACGTATGGGACAACATCCCGCCGATGTCTGTCAGGCCTTCGCGTTTCCGGATCATTACGGGTATCGCCGCCGGTGTGGCTGCACTGGTATCTCTGACACTCCTTGCAACATGGTATATCCGCACCAATACAATCGGTAACACCCAGACTGAGTTAATTATGGCAGGCGGTGAGCTTCAGGCTGTCACTATTGACGGTAACGCAACACCGGCTGATGCGACGCTGGCAGAAGAATCTGCACGGGTAATCACCATGCAGGCCGCTCCGCCTCAGCATGCCAATGAGGCTGTTCTTTCAATGCCTGCAGAAGAACCGCTGCCCCTGCTTGCCTCCGCTGACATGCCTCCCTCACAGGAGAAGAATGATGAATCGGTTACATTATCACCGGATGATATTACTATAATAGCTTCGGACAGGCTGCCGGGATTGGATGAAGGTCTCAAGACAGTGCTGACGCCAGGCTCCGGTGTCACGACCGGACAAAGGTTCATGGTTGGCGCCTCCGTATCACCTGCCATGGGACTGTCACCCGGCGGACAGGATATCAGACTTTCAGAGCTGATGAACAGCGAAAAATCAAGGCCCTCATATTCCACCGGTCTCACCTTCGGCTATAAGATCTCCAACCGTCTCACCATCCAGTCGGGTATCGGACTCGCCTCAATCGGACAGACAATCAGCGGTGTGGATGTGTTCGCAGGCCTATCCGGCTTCTATGCTGTCAAAAGCAGCTACCTCTACAGCGTTGAGACCGCTGCAGGCTTGATTCTTGCAGGAAATACCGACCTTTACCTTGCCGACAGTAAAGACAGGGTGGGAACGCTCATCCAGGGTAATGCTGCTGACCCGTCAAAATACCAGCTGACACAGGTTGGAGATGATATACGGCAGGTGTTCCGCTACCTGGAACTGCCACTTGTGCTTCGGTACAAGGTTATTGACAGTAAAGTGGGCCTCAACCTTTCAGGAGGAGTGGCATACGGGTTCCTGGTTGATAACATGGCATATACAGGGGAGGGATCCGATATGATTACTGTAGGCTATACCGAGGGAATCAACCCGCATAGCCTGAGCAGTCAGCTCGGACTGGGAATGGAGTATAACATCTCAAAGAAAATCTCTTTCAACCTGGAGCCTGTTTTCAGATATTATATGACACCCCTGAGTGACATTTCCGGTCCTCTCTACAAACCTTATTCAGTCGGAGTCTTTTCGGGCTTCTTCTTCAAATTCTGACATATCTCATTCTGCCTCTTCTTTTACTTCTCTGAACGCAATAAAAACCCTATTTTCGGAGTTTGAAAAAAAACTGTCATACTATGAAAGAAGCAATAGGGAAGATCGCCATCGGGATTATGCTGCTGCTTAGCGCAGGTTTTGTTTATACACTGCTCGTTGCAGCAGACAACCGGCAATCTGTTTCTGTTGATAATGAGGAAAATAAGCCGTCGTTCGCCTCATGGGCCCTGCCTGAAAATGTTACTTTTGCCGGAGAACCTCTGCCGCTCTATAATTTTGACACCCGTGAGAGTCTTGACAGGGAACTGAATGCCACAGCTTACAGACACGGTTCGACCCTCCTGACTATAAAGAGATCCGGACGATACTTCCCGGAGATAGAACAAATTCTTAAGGAGTATGGCATACCTGACGACTTCAAGTACCTCGCCTGCGCTGAGAGTGACCTCAGCAATGCAATCTCGCCGGCAGGCGCCACAGGATTCTGGCAGATAATGGAAGGCACCGGCAGGGAAGCCGGCATGACTATCAATAAAGAGATTGATGACCGTTATAACCTTGAGAAATCGACTCGCTTTGCGTGCGAATACTTCAAAAGGGCCTACGCCAGGTACGGTAGCTGGACCATGGCTGCCGCCTCGTACAACAACGGCTTCAGCGGACTCAGTGAGCAGGTGAACCTGCAGAAGGAGACAAATTACTATGATCTTCTCCTGAATGAGGAGACAGCGCGGTACGTCTTCCGTATTGCTGCTCTTAAAATGATTATGTCAGAGCCCTCCATGTACGGGTTCGAGGTCAGGGAGTGCGATCTCTACAGGCCCATCCCCTATAAAGAGGTCACAGTTAATACACCTGTTCCCGGTTTTGAGCAGTTTGCACGTCAATATGAAACTAACTACAAGCTCCTGAAGTTTCTCAACCCTTGGCTTCGTAAGCCGTTCCTGACAAACAGCGAGGGGCGCGAATATACCCTCAGGGTCCCTGAAAAGGATGCAAGGACAGCGGAAGGCATATAGCATTCCCCTATGCCGGAACAGAAAGATGAGATAAAGATCTACGGGGCAAGGGTTCACAACCTGCGTAACATCAGCCTCACAGTGCCGCGAAATCAACTGGTGGTTGTCACCGGCCTGAGCGGCAGCGGGAAGTCGTCTCTGGCATTTGACACCATTTATGCGGAGGGTCAGAGGCGCTACATGGAGACCCTTTCTGCTTATGCCCGCCAGTTCCTGGGAGGCATGGAGAGGCCCGACGTAGACCGCATAACCGGTCTCAGTCCTGTAATTTCAATTGAACAGAAGACCACCAACAAGAACCCCCGGTCAACGGTTGGCACCATCACTGAGATCTATGACTTCCTCAGATTGCTCTATGCAAGGGCCTCCGACGCATACTCCTGGGAGTCGGGTGAGAAGATGGTAAAATATAATGATGATCAGATTCTTGAGTTGGTATCGTCACGATATAATGAAAAGAAGATCTATATTCTGGCGCCACTTATCAAGGGAAGGAAGGGTCACTACAAGGAGCTCTTCGAACAGCTGAGGCGTAAAGGATTTCTCTGGGCACGCATTGACGGTGAGCTCAGTGAGATCACACCCAGCCTGAAGCTCGACAGGTATAAATCGCATTTCATTGAACTTGTAATTGATAAATTCCAGGCAGGTCATGTGACAGAGAAGAGGCTTCATGACGCATTGCTCCTGGCACTTGACCAGGGTGACGGCATCATGATGGTTCTCGATGCCGAGGACAAAAGTTACAGGTATTACAGCCGCCATTTGATGTGCCCCGTTACGGGAATTTCATATAATGAGCCTGCCCCTTTCACTTTCTCTTTTAACTCGCCGCAGGGGGCATGCCCCAAATGCAACGGACTGGGGGAGATTTCTGAGGTAGACATTAAAAGGATGATGCCGGATCCTGAGTTGAGTATCCGCCGTGGCGGGATAGAGCCGCTGGGGAAATACCGCAACATATGGATCTTCTGGATGCTGGAAGCCCTTGGAGAAAAGTACGGGTTCACTGTGGATACCCCTGTTAAGGATCTCTCCGACGAGGTGTTGAACAAGATCTTCTTTGGCTCGGATGAGGTGCTCAAACTGTCAAATACTCCACTGGGCGTCAGCTCGAACTATTTTATGACCTTCGAGGGTGTTGTCAACTACGTGGGCAACCAGGAGGCCGTAGGAGCCCGCAAGACCAGCGCCAAAGGCCGTGAGCAGTATGTCCAGTATCATATCTGTCCTGAGTGCAATGGCACCAGGCTGAACAAAGAGGCACTCTGGTTCCGGATAGGTGGAAAAAACATAGGGGAGCTTGCGGGAATGGATCTCACTGAGCTCCGGCTTTTCCTTGACGGTGTCATGGGTGACATGTCAGACAGACAGAAGAAGATCGCCTCCGAGATCCTCAAGGAGATAAGCTCACGGCTGGGATTCCTGCTCGATGTGGGACTCGACTACCTTTCGCTTAACCGGGGTGCCAGGACATTGTCCGGAGGAGAAAGTCAGAGGATAAGGCTTGCCACACAGATTGGGTCGAAGCTGGTCAACGTGCTTTATATCCTTGATGAGCCCAGCATAGGATTGCACCAGCGTGACAACAGGAGGCTGATAGAGGCCCTGAGAAACCTCCGCGATGCAGGGAACTCGGTGATCGTTGTCGAACACGACAGGGATATGATCCTGAGTGCTGATCATATAATCGACATTGGTCCCGGAGCAGGCGTACACGGGGGAATGATAGTGGCTGAGGGAACCCCTGAAGCCATCCTTCAAGCCGATACACTGACGGCTGATTACCTCTGCGGCAGGAAACAGATACCTGTACCGCAGAAGCGAAGAAAGGGCAACGGCAGGTTTTTGAGCATCAGCGGCGCCACTGGCAACAACCTGCGCGGTGTTAAGATGAAAGTACCCCTCGGCACCTTTATCTGCATCACCGGGGTCTCCGGCAGCGGTAAGTCGTCGCTCATCAACCAGACGCTTCATCCCGCGCTGGCAAAGAAGCTACACGGTGCCGGCAGGACACCACTGCCCTACAGCACCATAGAAGGACTTGATGACATTGACAAGGTGATAGAGGTTGACCAGGCGCCGATTGGCCGCACACCCAGGTCAAACCCGGCAACCTACACAGGTGTTTTCACCGATATACGCAACCTCTTCGCCATGACCCCCGATGCAAAGATGAGAGGCTTCAGTTCCGGCCGCTTCTCATTCAATATCAAGGGCGGCAGATGTGAGGGCTGCGAGGGAGCGGGAGTCAAGACAATTGAGATGAACTTCCTGCCGGATGTCTATGTGATGTGTCCCGACTGCGGGGGAAAACGCTACAACAGGGAGACCCTCGAGGTGAAATACAAAGGCAGGTCGATAAATGATATCCTCGAAATGACAATCAATGATGCGGTGGAGTTCTTCAAGGGCATTCCTTCGATTTACCAGAAGATCAAGACCCTGCAGGAGGTGGGACTGGGCTATGTCAGGCTCGGACAGCCATCTACAACACTGTCTGGGGGCGAGTCACAGCGTGTCAAGCTTGCCACTGAGCTCGCAAGACGTGATACAGGACGTACGCTGTACATTCTTGATGAGCCGACAACCGGACTGCATTTTGATGATGTCAGGGTTCTGCTTGAGGTCCTTGACAGGCTGGTTGACCGGGGTAACACCATCATGGTTATTGAGCATAACATGGATGTCATCAAGGTAGCTGACTACATCGTAGACCTTGGCAAAGAGGGAGGCCGGGGAGGAGGAGAGATCATGTTTTCCGGGACACCTGAAGAGATTGTGAAGAAAAAAGATAATTATACGGGCATGTTTCTTGCGCCCGTGCTGAAACAATAGAAAAGATTATATTTAAAACCTGAATATTTAGTCATGGACGAAGCTAAGGATAAAGATCTCATTAAGGATGCATTTGAACCGAAGACATGGCATGAGATCCATACGATGGATTCATGGAGAGTCTTTAAAATCATTGCAGAACTGGTTGAAGGATTTGAGAAACTCTCAAGGATAGGCCCGAGTGTGGCCATCTTTGGTTCTGCACGCACCCATTTCAACAACAAGTATTACAAGATGGCTGATGAGATCGCCTTCCAGCTTGTGAATAAGGGTTACGGTGTGATCACCGGTGGAGGACCGGGGATTATGGAGGCAGCCAACAAGGGCGCAAAGCGAGGCGGCGGGAAGTCGGCAGGTATAAATATTGACCTCCCGTTTGAGCAGAAGCCCAATGCCTTCATCGACCGCGACAAGCTAATCACCTTCGACTATTTCTTTGTCCGCAAAGTAATGTTCATGAAGTATGCCCAGGGATTCATAGTTTTGCCCGGCGGTTTCGGCACATTTGATGAGCTCTTCGAGGCAATCACGCTTATACAGACAAAAAAGATCGGCCGCTTCCCGATAGTGCTGGTGGGCGAGAAATACTGGTCGGGACTCTTTGAATGGGTTACCGATGTGATGCTGAATGAAGAGCACAACATATCACGGGAAGACATGAATATCTTCAGGATAGTGGATACCCCTGAAGAGGCAGTGGCTTACATAGACCAGTTCTATGCAAGATACCTGCTCAGCCCGAACTTCTGATTTTTTTTAGCGGATAACCCGGCGGCTCCAAACCCGGGAATTATGGTACACTTTGAGGTGTGCAATTATTTATTTCTCTCCTTTACATGATGGTCCATCTCGCGCTCATGGTCGCGCTTCTTGATGCTGTCACGCTTGTCATACTGCTTCTTGCCCTTGGCAAGTGCAATCTCAGCCTTCGCCAGTCCCCTGTTGTTGATAAAAACTTTTGTGGCGATTATTGTCAGTCCTGTCTCATTCACCTTCCGCTCCCACTTGCGGAGCTCCTTTCGCGTCAGCAAAAGTTTACGTTCACCCAGAGGGTCATGGTTATGCAGGTTACCCCAGTAATACTCAGATATATGCATCCCGGTCAGGAAGAGCTCCCCGTTACGGAAAGCGCAGAATGAGTCTGTCAGCGTAGCCTTCCCGGCGCGGATCGATTTGATCTCTGTACCGGTGAGCTTGATGCCTGCAATAAGCTTCTCAATGAATTCATAGTCGTGTGAGGCCCTTCGGTTCCGGATGACGATATTGCTTGTATCGTTTCTCATCTCCGGTGTCAGGCAAAGATTCCAAAGTAAACCGCTTCGGCCAGTTTAGAGAGAATGACCTGCAGGAGTAGAAATATTATAAGCATTGAGACGACCATGGCTATCATCATCGGAAGCTTCTTGTGATCAGGGGGATTAACCATTGTCTCCATGCCGATCCATAAAACATACAGGCCATAAAGCCCGAGTGCGTTGATAAAAAGCAGCGACTCAAAAAGACGGCTGACAGTCAGTGAAAGGAAGATCGGGGCCATGGGATAGGCCACCAGTTTGAAGGCTACCAGAAAGTCGTGCCCGAGGTCAAGTGCCCTCGTAATCTCCCTTACGACGAAAGCTGATGCGTAGACGCCCAGGTACAGAAGAAGGAAGGTAGTAACTGCTGCCAGCACCGAGTACATCGGTTTCAGGGTTGTGTTGATAAAGAACATCGAGCCCAGGAAAGCGCTTACGGAGACCAGGATTATCAATGGCATGAAGAAACTGCCCCTGATGAACTTCATGGGTCTCTCCTCACGGTGAACCACCTCCCACGCTTTTCCGGGGTTGATTATAAAATACTTCGTACGATGGTACAGAAACCTTAAGTCCATGACCACTTTTTGGTTAAGAACGGCAAAATTAAGTAAAATTGCATTACTGTGAACCCTTAATGGCTATCTTTAATTTCTGATGGACAAGCCGATGCATGATATCATTGTTATCACCGGCCCGACAGCTACCGGTAAGACGAGGCTGGCTGCGATGGTGGCTGCGTCGCTCGGAGGAGAGGTCATCAGCGCGGACTCGAGGCAGGTATACCGGGGCATGGATATTGGTACGGGGAAGGATCTCTCGGATTATAATGTTGGCGGACAGGGTGTCCCGGTCCATCTTGTGGATATAGCGGATGCCGGGTACAGGTATAATGTATATGAGTACCAGCGCGATTTCCTGAAGGTCTTTGAGGGTTTGTCTTCGCGTGGCCGTTTTCCGGTGGTCTGCGGCGGCTCAGGGATGTATGTCGACAGTATTGTCAGCGGTTACAGGCTGATACAGGTGCCTGTGAATGAGCAGCTCCGGGCGCTTCTGGCCGGGCAGACGCTTGACGAGCTGACGGAGAGGCTTTCGAAGTACAAGAGCCTCCACAACCGGACTGACGTGGATACAGTCAAGAGGGCGGTGCGGGCGATAGAGATAGCTGAATATTATACACATCATCCTGTTGTTGAGAAACCTTTTCCTGTTAAGAATCCTCTGGTGACTGCTGTTTTCTTTGACCGTGAGACCAGGCGGCAGCGAATCAGCTCACGGTTGAAGGCGAGGCTTGAGGGCGGCATGATTGAGGAGGTGCAGAGGCTGCTGGCCGGGGGTGTGCATCCTGACGACCTTCTTTACTACGGTTTGGAGTATAAGTATGTCACCCTGTACCTGTTGAATAAGATGGACTATGAGGAGATGGCGACGAAGCTGGAGGTTGAGATTCACCGTTTTGCCAAGCGTCAGATGACCTGGTTCCGGGGCATGGAGCGCCGCGGCATAACAATCAACTGGATTGACGGCCAACTACCTGATGATGAGAAGGTAGAAGCAATATTAAGGTTTAAGGTTAAAGGTTAAAGGAGAAAGGTTAAAGGTTAAAGTCTGTAAAGTCCATAAAGTCGAAAGTCCGTAAAGTCAGAAAGATTTGCGATTTGCGAATTTTGATTAAATCGACAATCGAAAATCTGAAATCGAAAATTCCTCTGCTGCCTACTGCCTATTGCCTACTGCCTTAGTGTGACTGCCGACTGCTGACTGCCGATTGCCGACTGAAAATGGACCTTCCGACCTTCAGACGGAGCGCAGCGACAGACCGCAAGACCGCAGGACCCTTGACCTTCAGACGGAGCGCAGCGACAGACCGCAGGACCGCAAGACCGCAAGACCGCAGGGCCCCGTGACCTTCAGACGGAGCGCAGCGACAGACCGCAGGACCGCAAGACCGCAAGACCGCAAGACCCTTGACCTTCAGACATCAGACCTTAATCCCCATCTTCTTCATCAGCAGTGACGCGTTGAAGCTTGAGCAGACCCCCGGTGTCAGCCTGTAGTCGAAGAAGAGCTCCTCGCCGCTCACCTTCACATCGAAATGATAGTTCTCAATAGCATCCGGAAGCTCCTTCTCCAGCCCGGCGAGACGCAGGTCATGCGTGGCCACCATCGCAACCGAACTGTAACCGGTAAGCTGCCTGATTAGCGCCACCGATCCCGTATACCTGTCGTCTGAGTTGGTGCCGCGGAGTATCTCATCGAGCAGGAGCATAGCCTTCGGGTCAGATTCGGCTCCGGAGATGATTGCCCTGAGTCGGCGCAGCTCGGCGTAGAAGGATGAAATATTCTCTTCGAGCGAGTCCGAAATGCGCATGCTGGAGTGGAGCCTGACATGCGAGACTGTGAATGATGAGGCACATACCGGCGCCCCGGCAAGAGCCAGCACTGCATTTATCCCGCAGGTACGGAGGAAGGTGCTCTTGCCTGACATATTCGACCCTGTTATCACTATCGCCTTTCCGGGACCCTCAACTGAAAAATCGTTGCTGATCCGCCTGTCTGCAGGTATCAGCGGATGACCCATTGTCTCCGCTTTTACTACAAAGTAGTCATCAGTCACAGTCGGGAAAACCCAGCCGGGATTGTTGAAAGCCATATTGCCAAGTGAGGCCAGCACTTCGAATTCAGCCATCGCGGCAAACCATTCAGGGATCCGCAGGGCATGCTCACGCTTCCATCTCTCAAGAGCGAGGCAAAAATGTATATCAGTGAAGAAAAGAAGGTTGAGTGGGATGGATACAAGTACATTAAGTCTCGAGTCGAGTCTGCCTACAAGTTTTGAGAGTTGCCTGATGCGATATGAGGCAGGATTGCTGTCTTTGAATGATCCCTGCAGGTTCACAAGTTTGACAGCGGAGAACTTCTCATTCTCAATCAGCCGGATGATTTCAGAATATGATCTGAGCAGGTCAGATGACCGGCTCACCTGTTCCTGGAGCTTTGATATTTTTTTGAAACGGGTAAAGTAGTAAACGAAGTTGATTGTGAACACCGGTGATAGAATTGCCGCTGGCAATCCTGCAATTACAAGTATTACTGATGTCAGGGCCATAATGCTGAGGCATCCGATAATAATCTTCTCACGGTTTGTTTTAGTGAAGATATTATCACTCCTTAGCCAATGCATCAGGGGTGCAGGATCATTGCCGGCTCCGGTATTCAGATAACCGAGGGTCATCAGTTCCTGACGCCATCTGATTAGTGGCTGCAGTTCAGCAACGGCAGTCTGGCGCCTCAGTATCTCATCCCGTAGTGCAGATTGTTTCAGGTACTCAGCCAGCAGGTCTGAAGCAGGCATACTCGTTGTGCGGCACATATACTGAAACAGTGATGCCTTACCAAAGATGTCAAGGTCATAGGAATAGGGGTGATCCCTTTCGAGGTATGCCTCACCGGGCTTATATCCTGAAAAGTCGCCGTCGTTGCACTTAATCTCGAGCCTGTTAATCTCAGCCAGGTGAAGGAATCTCTTCCTGTCTTTCTCCGTCGTCTCATATCTGATCACCAGCCACACAAAGAGGATCAGTACCAGTACCAGGGCTGTCAGGGCTGCAGTGATGGAGACAGAAAGGAGCACAGCGAAAAGGATCAGTGCTCCGACAAACACTGCAAGCCGGACTATTGAAAGATGGTCTGACAATTTCTTCAACCGTTCAGCAGAAGCACTGAATTCAGCTTCTCGGGAAGTATAAGTATCGCGTGGTGACATCCTCGTTTAATCAAGGTTTAAAGCTAATCAATCTGTTCTGAAATCGAAAAGCCGTTGAAATTTGCATGCACCATCAGCAAATTTCACCTGTTACGTATGCACCATCAGTAAATTTCGACCTCACTTTCCCGCCTCTTTAACTACCTTTGTCCCCAAGAAAACAAACACAAACCGGACCGCAAGTTGAGGAGTGCAACGACGAACCGAACCGCCGGCTGGCGGTGAGCTCGACGAAGCCAAATCCCGACCACGGAGTGCGTCGGGAACTGCAAGAACTTTAGTACTTTTGACTTTACAGACTTTATGGACTTTTGACTTTTAGATTAGACTTAGACCTTTAGACCCCAGACCCTCAGACCTATGTTCAGTATAGACACCATCCTCTTCGAACTCCTCGGCTACCGCATGAGTCTCCTTGAACTGCTGGCGGTAATCACAGGTCTGGTGGCAGTTTGGATGGCTGCCAGAACAAACATTGTAACATGGCTCTTTGCGCTTGTCAATGCCCTGCTGTTCTTTATCCTTTTTTACCAGGTGAACCTCTATTCAGCCATGTCCCTTCAGGTCTTCTTCTTTTGCAACGCCATCTATGGCTGGTACAACTGGAGGAGGAAGAGGACAGACGGAGATGAGCCGGTGACCTTGATGAAACATAAACACAGGGTCATCTGGGCCGCTGTCCTTTTTGCCGGTGCCATCGGTCTCGGGTCGGTGATGAGCCGCATTCATCTTTGGCTGCCTGACCTGTTCCCGGAGGAAGCATCTTTTGTTTTTACCGATGCCATGATTGCCGTAATGAGCATAATTGCCTCGCTGCTTCTTGCCAGGCTCAAACTTGAAAACTGGGTGCTGTGGATCCTTGTCAATATAATGAGCATCGCAATGTATGCAATGAAGGGAGTGATGCTGGTTTCCATTCAGTATATATTATTCCTGTTCATGGCTGTTTATGGAATTGTGGAATGGAGAAAGAGAATAACAATCAATCCGGAGCCGCCTCCGCTTGAACATCATAATACAGATAAAGTCATCTCATGAAAACACGAATTGGAGTAACCCTAATTTCTCTTTCAATGATCACCTCTGCATGCCTGAATAATGAAAAGATATTTATGGCATCCGGATATACTTCGGATGACACGAATGATGTAATAGTGTGTTCACTTGGCACAGATGGCAAGACAGAGGCTCTGACAGGCATGCATGCAGGAGATAACCCCTCGTTTTTCACCTTCGGGAAAGAAGGACTGGTCTACGTTGTAAACGAGGTTGATTCTTTCGATCTCAAGGCAGGGGGAGGTATCACCACGCTAAGGTTTGACAAGAAGACCAAGAGCCTGACAAAGATCGGTTCCATCAATCAGGGTGGGGGAGGGCCGTGCCATATCACACTATCGCATGACGGGCAATACCTGATCACAGCCAACTACGGCAGCGGATCCGTATCATTGGTAAAACTGAGCAGCGAGGGCATTCCCGAGAAGGTTACGGATGTGGTTTTTTACGGTGACAGATCGCATCCGCACATGACTCTATACAATCCGCGGTTACATACATATTATGTCTCAGACCTGGGGCTTGACAAGGTACATCAGTTAAAGCTTGATTCTGACCTGGGCCTGCTTATGAACGCAGTTGTTCCCTCGTTCAGCAGCGAGCCGGGGAGCGGTCCCAGGCATATGGCGATTGACAAAGCAGGCGCCAATCTCTATGTAATCAATGAACTGAATTCAACCGTGTCAGTTTATAATATCCTTTCTGATACAGTGAATGTAAAACAGACGGTGAGTACACTCCCGGAAGGTTTCGGTGAGAAAAGCTTCTGCGCTGATATCCACCTGTCCGACAACGGCAAAAAGATTTACGGTTCCAACCGGGGACATAACAGTATTGTGACTTTAAAAGTCAGAGCCGATGGGACATTGTTGTCTCCTACTCATCAGGATTGTGGCGGCAACTGGCCGCGTAACTTTGCTGTCACTGGTTCCGGCAAATATTTCCTGGTAGCAAACCAGAGATCAAATGAGATTTCCGTTTTATCCGGCAGCAGTATCTCTGAAGAGGTTGTTTCAGCTTTGCCCCTCAACGCTCCGGCTTGCGTCCGGTTTCTGAAATAGTCCACAGTTACAGTCAACAATTAATAACTTATTGATTAATTGAGGACTGCCGACTGAGGACTGATGATTGCTGACTGTTGGCATAAAATGTCCCACAATTACTTGTATATTGATCATATGTTCATTATCTTTGTAATGAACATATGATCATAAAGTGTCACCACGACCGAAAAGATTAAGGAGAGTAAGTAATCCGCCACTTGTGTCGGGTTTCAAACCATATGGCGGGAATGCCAGGGATGAACATCCTCAGTCAGTATTTCTGCACCTCGAGGAATATGAGGTAATCAGGCTGTGTGATTTTGAAAATCTGAATCATCACGAAGCTGCCCGGGTGATGGATGTCTCGCGTCCGACCCTTACCCGAATATACGCAAAGGCCAGGGCCAAGATTGCCGATGCTATTGTAACCGGTAAGCAGATAATAATTGAGGGCGGGAAGATATATTTTGACAGCGAGTGGTATAAATGCAGCGGATGTAACTGTTTATTCAACCAGCCTGAAAAGAGTGTCGCCCCGTCAGAGTGTCCGCTTTGCGGAAGCGACAAAATCATAAATTATGTTCCTACGGATGAGGCGATTCCTGTGACCCGTCACAGCAATGTGGATATATGCGTTTGTCCGGCCTGCGGCTTTGAGAAGCAACACGAGCCGTCCCGGCCCTGCAA
>JBGSLG010000091.1:0-3839 GCA_041740815.1 Bacteroidales bacterium | reverse complement strand
CGTTATCTCACTCTGGCGGCTTACACTTCCCAGGTCTGCCGAGACCGAGAGCGACTCCGCACGCATATCCCTCACATCCTGCTCCAGGACGATGATCTGACGCTCTACACGCTCGGCGCTGAACTTGTTGGATATGAAGATTATGGCAAGCATTGCAATCAGCGCCGAGTATTTCATATCCTTGAGAATCAAGCTCTCTGAGATGAGGGTGCCGCTTATAAGCCCCTTGAAGAATCCCCCCTTACCCTTCCTGCCTGAGGTTTTCGGTGCAGAAGCAGACTGCACTCCTACTGACTCAGAACTGCCATCGGTGGACTGACTACTGCCTACTGCCGACTGCCTACTGCCTGCTGAGGACTGTGGACTGTGGACTGGAGACTGCTCCACCGCCCTCTGTACCATCTTTTGCAGATTTGTATCCATGCGCTCCTCCATCCCTTTCATATCTTCTCCGCTATCCTGAGCCTGGCGCTGCGGGCCCTGCTGTTTGCTGCTATCTCATCCTCCGTAGGAACGATCACCTTGCGGTTTATCATCCTGAACGGAGTACTTACATTTCCGTAAAAATCCTTATCGCTTGTACCCTCGAAATTGCCGCTCCGGAAGAAGTTCTTCACAAGCCTGTCCTCTAGCGAATGGTATGTTATCACCGCCAGCCTGCCACCGGGCTTGAGCATCAGAAGCGCCTGGGTGAGCATCTCTGTGAGAGCATCCATCTCGTGGTTTACCTCTATGCGTAACGACTGGAACAATTTGGCGTAGAACTTATTCTCCTCCCATGGAGGAACCAGCCCTGTGAGAGCCGTCATGAGTTCGCTGACGGTTTTAACAGGCTTCGTGGAACGAGCTTTGACCAGGGCAGCGGCCAGTTTACGCGAGTTGGTCAGTTCGCCATATTTGTAGAAAACATCTGCCAGTTTCTCCTCCTCGTAGGTGCGAAGGATATCGGAAGCCTTGACAGTCGACTGGCGGTTCATGCGCATGTCGAGCTCGGCATCACTGCGGAACGAGAAGCCCCTCTCCTGCTCATCGAACTGGTGGAACGAGACTCCAAGATCCGCTATCAGTCCGTCGATAGCGCTAATGCCGAGGAAACGCAGGTTGTTCTTAAGGAACCTGAAGTTCTGCTTGAGGAGGGTGAACCGCTCATCGCTGATGGTATTGGCTGCAGCATCGGTATCCTGGTCAAAAGCTATGAGCCTGCCTGAGGTCAGCTGGTCGATGATGGCACGCGAGTGTCCGCCGCCTCCGAAGGTTACGTCGACGTAGATCCCGTCGGGCCTGAGGTTAAGCCCTGCAATGCTCTCTGTCAGCAATGCCGGGAGGTGATATATGACCATTATGCTGGACCGGTGTCGGGATTTCCAAGCAGCTTCTCGGCCAGATTGGCAAAGTCGTCGGATGGCATGTCGATCCGGGCGTATACCTCCTCAGCCCACATCTCAATTCGTCCGTCCTGCCCGGCAAGAACAACGTCTTTCGCTATGCCCGCCAGATCAAGAAGACGCTTCGGTATCAGAAGCCTGTTGCTGCTGTCGAGCGACACCTCTGCGGTGCCCTTGAAGAAATTGCGAAGAAAGATATTGTGCTCCCTGTTGTATGGGTTGATCCTGCTGCGAACCTTCTCCAGTTGCCTGTTCCAGTCATCGATGGAGTAGAGGACCAGGCACCCTTCGAATATGTCTTTTTTGACCACGAAGCGATCTTCAGCTGCCGGAGGCATCTGCTTCTTGAACGCGGAGGGGAGGATTACTCTTCCCTTGGCATCCAGCCTGCATGAATAATCGCCGATAAATGTGGCCATCAGAGTTGTTGTTTCGGAGGGCTAATGTAGAAAGAATTTTCCCACTTTACTCCACTTCACTCCATTTTTCTTCACTTTTGTTGAAAACTTTGTTTTAGCGTGGTTTATTATGTCGTTCTCGCAATTTTTTTATGCCTGGATATTCGCTGTATCACAATACTTTATGCCCTCTCACAAAAAATTTTCACTATTGCCTGCTGCCTACTGCCTACTGCCTATAAATTGTTGCCTGCTGCCTACTGCCTGTTCCAGCCCATGATTATATTTACACTCGCATACGTGGCAGAAATGGAACCAAACAACCCCCCGCTCCAGCTGGACCTGGAGAAGATCCTCAACGACAAGAACCCGAAGATCCGCCGGATGCTTCCCGGATTCGTCATCCGCTACCTGAAACGCATCGTCCACCAGGACATGATAAACGATATCCTCCGCAACTACGGACACCTCCGCGGCTCCGCATTCAACGACGGCGCCCTGAGCTTCATGGGAATCAAATACCGCGCCCACGGCGTGGAGAACCTTCCCTCCGGCGGACGTAACATCTTCGTCTCCAACCACCCCCTCGGCGGTCTCGACGGCATGGTCTTCATGAGCGAACTGTCAAAACACTTCCCGGCAATAAAATTCCCCGTCAACGACATCCTCCTTTACATCGAGAACTACTCGGACATATTCCTTCCCGTGAACAAGGTTGGCACCTTCGGCCGCGAGGCCGCAAAGCTTATGGAGGAAGCATATACCTCCGACTACCAGCTCCTTAATTTCCCCGCAGGGATATGCTCAAGAAAAATCAAAGGAGTGATCACCGACCTGAAGTGGCAGAAGAGCTTCATTGTCAAGGCAGTGCAACACCAGCGCGATATAGTCCCATGCTACTTCGCGGGACGCAACAGCAACTTCTTTTATAACCTCGCCAACCTGAGGCAACTCCTTGGTCTTAAGGTTAATATCGAGATGCTCTACCTGGCTGACGAGATGTACAAACAGAAGGGCAAGGACATCGACGTCTATTTCGGCGAGGTCATCCCCTGGCAGACCTTCGATAAGTCGAAGAGTCCGCAGGAGTGGGCTGAAATGGTCCGCGAGAAAACTTACAATTTGCAGAAGAGATCCGCTGCCGGTTGATTGTTTTTTTCTTAATTTTATTCCACAATTATTTACCCGCTTTGGAGAATCAGATGGCACATGACGTGATGGAACCGCTCGGCGAAGCGGTACCTGTGGAAGAACTGGTTGCTGAGCTTGCCAGGATTGGTTGTCTGAGAAAGACCAACAACGCAAACAACGAGGTCTACCTCTTTGACAACCGCAACTCCCCTCTCCTCATGCAAGAGATTGGCCGGATCCGCGAGCTCACCTTCAGGCATGCCGGGGGCGGCACAGGCAAGGCCCTCGACCTTGATGAGTATGACCTCAATCCTGACCATCCCCAGAAACAGCTTATAATCTGGGATCCCGACAACCGTGAGATTATCGGAGGCTATAGGTTCATCTTCCCGGAACACAAGGAAAAAGACTTTTCCGTCGACCGTTTCGCCTCATCATCATACTTCACCTTCTCGCGAAAATTCATCAAAAAATACCTGCCTCATACAATGGAGCTGGGCCGCTCTTTCGTCAAGCCCGAATATCAAAGCGCCGCCATGGGCCGTAAGAGCCTGTATTCACTTGATAACCTGTGGGATGGACTGGGCGCAATTATAATCGATAACCGGCAGGTCAGGTATCTCTTCGGGAAGGTGACGATGTACACTCACTTCAATGTGCAGGCGAGGAATATGATCCTCTATTTTATGCTCAAGTATTTTCCCGATCCTGATAAGCTTGCCGTTCCTGATGACCCCATCGTCATCGATATCCACCGGGAAGAGATGAAGCAGGTTTTTACCGGGAAATCCTTCAGGGATGATCTGAAGATCCTCGGACAGGAGGTGCGCAAGCTGGGTGAAAATATTCCGCCACTGATCAACGCATACATGAACCTCTCTCCCACAATGAGGTGCTTCGGCACCTTCATTAACCATCACTTCGG
>JBGSLG010000090.1:0-7450 GCA_041740815.1 Bacteroidales bacterium | reverse complement strand
CATTGTCGATTTTCATTTATCATCCCTTTGAGGTACTTTTGCTTAACAGAAAAACAGAAACAAATTGAAGAGATCTGTCAGAGAGGTATTGGCCGAAAGGATACTCGTCCTCGACGGCGCCATGGGCACCATGTTACAGCGCCACAGGCTGACCGAGGAGCAGTACCGCGGTACTCAGTTCGCCACACACCCGAAGTCGTTGAAGGGTAACAACGACCTGCTGTCGGTGACACAGCCGGAGATCATCCGTAACATCCATCTCGATTATCTGAGGGCCGGCGCTGACATCATCAGCACCAACACCTTCAATGCCAACAGGATCTCCATGGCTGACTACGGAATGGAGTCACAGGTTCATGATATGAATGTTGCAGCCGCGAAGCTTGCGTGTGAAGCTGTTGATGCATATATGGCAGAGACCGGTCGCGAAGCATGGGTCGCCGGATCGGTGGGTCCTACCAATCGCACCGCCTCGATGTCGCCCGATGTGAGCGACCCGGGAGCACGTACCGTCACCTTCACGGGCCTTGCAGAGGCCTACGGCGAGCAGGTACGCGGACTGATAGAGGGCGGGGCAGAAATTCTGCTTGTTGAGACTGTCTTTGACGGACTGAATGCCAAGGCGGCGCTCTTTGCAATAAGCGGCGTTCTTGAAGAGAAGGGTATCGACCTGCCAGTGATGGTCTCGGGGACGATCACCGATGCCAGCGGACGGACACTCACAGGGCAGACCCTCGAGGCGTTCATCATCACTATGGCACATTATCCGCTCCTCAGCATAGGACTGAACTGCGCCCTCGGGGCTGAGCAGCTCAGGCCGTTCATCGAGGAGCTGTCGGCGAAGGCACCTTTCTTTGTCTCGGCACATCCCAACGCCGGCCTCCCGAACCAGTTCGCCGAGTATGACCAGTCGGCCGACTACATGGGCAGTATCATTAATACTTTCCTGCAGAACGGGTGGGTGAACATCATTGGCGGATGCTGCGGCACAACACCCGATCACATCAGGGTAATAGCTTCACTGGCAGAGGGCCGGGCCCCAAGGGCGCTTCCTGAGAGAAAGCATATCACGGCACTGGCAGGACTGGAGCCGCTGGTGCTCAGGCCGGACACAAACTTCGTCAACATCGGCGAGCGCACCAACGTCGCCGGCTCAATAAAGTTCGCACGACTTATCCGCGACGGCAACTTCGCGGCTGCGCTTGACGTGGCACGCGACCAGGTGGAGGGCGGAGCGCAGGTGATAGATATATGCATGGACGACGCCATGATTGATGGCGCTGCTGCCATGACACGGTTCGTCAACCTGATGATGAGCGAGCCTGACATAGCGAAACTGCCCATTATGGTCGACTCGTCGAAGTGGGAGGTGCTGGAGGCAGGGCTCAGATGCATACAGGGTAAGCCGGTGGTTAACTCCATAAGCCTTAAGGAGGGGGAGGAGGATTTCCTGAAGAAGGCACGGCTGGTGCGCCGCTACGGCGCAGCAGCCGTGGTCATGCTCTTTGATGAACGCGGGCAGGCTGACACGCTTGAGAGGCGAAAGGAGCTGGCCGACCGCTCTTACAGGCTGCTGACAGAAGAGGCAGGATTCCCCCCGGAAGATATATTCATTGATCCCAACATCCTGGCCATAGCCACAGGCATCGAGGAACATAACAACTACGCCGTCGATTACATCAAGGCAACAGAGTACATCAAGGCCAGCCTTCCGTTTGCAAGGGTGAGCGGAGGGGTGAGCAATCTCTCCTTCTCGTTCCGCGGCAATGACCCTGTCAGGGAGGCTATGCACGCGGTGTTCCTCTACCATGCCATAAAGAGCGGCATGGACATGGGCATCGTCAATCCCGGCCTGCTGAGGGTCTATACCTCCGTTGAGCCAGGGCTGTTGCAACTGACAGAGGATGTGGTGCTCAATCGCAGGAAGGATGCTACCGACAGGCTGCTGCAATACGCGTCAGGCCTCAAGGGCGGGAAACAGGAAGAGACAACAAAACACCTTGAGTGGCGTGACGGCGACGTTGTAAGCCGTATCAAGCACGCACTGGTTAACGGCATTGACACCTTTATAGAGGAAGATGTGGAGGAGGCGCGGCCGCAGTATGACAGGGCCCTGAGGGTAATTGAGGGGCCGCTGATGGATGGCATGAACGAGGTGGGTGACCTCTTCGGGTCGGGACGAATGTTCCTGCCGCAGGTGGTGAAGAGCGCCAGGGTGATGAAGAAAGCCGTTGCACGCCTCACACCTTTCATAGAGGCGGAGATGAAGACGGGCGAGGCATCGTCGGCAGGCAAGGTGCTCCTTGCCACGGTAAAGGGAGATGTGCATGACATAGGAAAGAATATTGTAGGGGTAATACTGTCATGCAATAACTACGAGGTCATTGACCTGGGCGTGATGGTTCCCGCGGCAACAATACTTGACACTGCCGTGAGAGAGAAGGTTGACTTCATCGGGCTGTCGGGACTGATAACCCCTTCGCTGGAAGAGATGGTGCATATCGCCTCACTCATGGAGGAGCGCGGCATGAAGACTCCCCTTCTGATTGGAGGTGCCACCACCTCGGAGATACATACGGCGGTAAGGATAGCGCCTGTTTATTCGTTCAGCGCTGTATATGTAAAGGATGCCTCAAGGGCTGTTCCTGTCATGTCGGGACTGATGGCAGCCGGCGGATCACTTGCGGTATCACTGAAGGAGAAATATGAGAAGCTCAGGAAAGAGCATGAAGCCTCACGGAGAGTAAAGAGGCTTGTGACTCTCGATGCCGCAAGAAGGAACGGCCTCCGGACCGATACTCCTCTACCGGCGCCCCTTATGCCCGGAGTGATCAACTCGGGGCCGGTAAGCCTCAGGGAGCTTGTTGATTATATCGACTGGACATTCTTTTTCTTCGCATGGAAGATAAACGGCAAATATCCTGACATATTCAATGACCCGGTCAAGGGCACTGAGGCCAGGAAACTGTATGATGATGCACTGGCCATGATTGAAAGGATCATCGCTGAGGATCTGATGGTTGCGGAGGCACTGTCGGGCATCTTCCCGGCGGAGCGTCACGGCGATGATGTGAAACTGCTTCCCGGTAACGGAGATAAAGAGGAATGGTTCCGCTTCCTTCGCAACCAGGAGGAGAAGGAACCCGGGCAGCGAAACCTCTGTCTCTCGGACTTCGTGGCAGAAAAGGGTGATCATGCCGGGGCGTTTGTGGTGACGGTGAGGCCGGTGAGCCAGTTGCCTGAAGGAATCGCCGGCGACGATTATAATACCATTATGTTCAGGATCCTTGCCGACCGTTTTGCCGAGGCGGCCGCCGAGTGGCTGCACCGCGAGGTACGGGTTAAGCACTGGGGGTACGCTCCCGGTGAGTCGCTCACTGCCGCGGAGCTGTTCAAGATAAAATACCAGGGTATAAGGCCTGCACCGGGTTATCCCGCATGTCCCGACCATACCGGCAAGCAGGTGATATTTGACCTGCTCAGGGCACCTGAGACGATAGGCGTCACCCTGACGGAGAGTTTTGTGATGGTACCCGTATCATCAGTATGCGGTTATATCTTTGCATCACCCGGGTCATCATATTTCAACGTTGGCACCATTGGCAGGGACCAGCTTGAGGATTATGCCGCAAGGAGCGGAATCATGGTTGAGGAGGCGGCACGATGGCTCGCCCCGAATCTTTAAATTTGTCAGATGAACGGAGCTACTGTAATTGATCTAATAAACGGTTCGAAGAAACCGCTTTTTACTTTTGAGCTGCTGCCGCCTCTGAAGGGGCACAGCATTGAGCGCATTTATCACACAATTGAAGGGCTGCTCGAGTACGCACCGGCATACATCAACTTCACCTCGCACCGCAATGAGGTGGTGCTGACGGAGAGGCCTGACGGTCTGCTTGAGAAGCACACCACCCGCAAGCGGCCTGGCACTATTGCCCTGGCAGCCGCCGTAAAGTACAAGTACAATGTGAATGTGGTGCCTCATATCCTCTGCGGAGGCTTCTCGAAGGAGGAGACAGAGAATGCGCTGATAGAGATGAACTTTCTGGGTATCAATGACGTGCTGGCTCTTCGCGGTGATCCTCCCAGGGGCAGTCGTGTCTTTCTCCCTGACCCGGCAGGCCACAGGAACACAAATGAGCTTGTGGAGCAGATTGCCGGCATGAACCGCGGGCATTATCTTGACCCGGAACTGAAGAACACGGCTGCAACCTCATTCTGCATCGGCGTGGCCGGCTATCCCGAGAAGCATTTCGAGGCTCCCAACATGAAGAGCGACATGATCAATCTGAAGCGAAAGGTTGATGCAGGCGCCTGTTATATTGTCACCCAGATGTTCTTCGACAATGATAAGTTCTACGCGTTCCGTGATGCCCTGAGGTCTATGGGTGTCAACGTGCCGGTGATCCCCGGCATCAAACCTGTGTCAGCGATGACGGATGTGAACCTGCTGCCTCAGACATTCCATATCGACATGCCCGAGGAGCTTGTGCATGAGCTCTCGAAGTGCCGCACCGATGAGGAGGCCAGGGAGGTTGGCATCGAGTGGTCGTCCGTGCAGAGCCGCGACCTCCTTAAAAACGAAGTGCCGGGGATACATTACTATACCCTCGGCAGATCGGATAATATTGCCCGTATTGTCAAAGCCTCGTTCTAGAGGCGCAAATTCCGCCCGGCGGCAGTGGTCAGGGGTTCTCCTTAGAGGCCGAAAGCTTTTTTGATGGCATTGACCTTGTTCATCTCCTCCCACTTGAAGAGACTGACGGTGATCTTTTTGTCAGGCTGGCCGTTGAATGAGCGGAAGGTTTTCTCCACGGTTTTGGGTTCGCGGCCCATGTGCCCGTAGGCAGCAGTCTCGCTGTAGATGGGTTTGCGGAGACCGTATTCCTTCTCTATAATTGCAGGACGAAGATCGAACATCTTGTCGATCATCTTTGCAATCTCCCCGTCATTCATCTTCACATTTGATGTGCCGAAGGTATTGACGAAGATACCCACCGGCTCTGCCACGCCGATGGCGTAGGAAACCTGCACCAGCATCTCGCGTGCCACTCCGGCAGCGACCATGTTCTTGGCAATATGGCGTACTGCATATGCTGCCGAGCGGTCGACCTTCGAGGGGTCCTTGCCCGAGAAGGCGCCGCCGCCGTGAGCGCCGCGGCCTCCGTAGGTGTCGACGATGATCTTGCGTCCCGTGAGACCGCTGTCGCCGTGAGGCCCGCCGATGACAAACTTGCCAGTCGGGTTGACGTGGTATTTGATCTTGCCGTCGAAAAGTTTCTGCACCTGCTGACCGAACCTGGCCTTCACTCTGGGGACGAGTATATTGATGACATCCTTTTTGATTGTCTCCACCACCTTCTTCTCATCCTTGTCGAAGTCGTCATGCTGTGTTGAAACAACAATGGTATGCACTCTTTTCGGAGTGCCGTCATCATTGTACTCGATTGTGACCTGCGACTTCGAGTCGGGTCTGAGGTATTTCATGGCTTTGCCTTCGCGGCGTATCTCGGCGAGCTGGTAAACCAGTTCGTGAGCCAGGTCAAGTGAGAGCGGAAGAAAGTTCTCCGTCTCATTGACGGCATAGCCGAACATCATCCCCTGGTCGCCGGCACCCTGGTCCTCTTTCTTCTTGCGGACGACGCCCTGGTTTATGTCGGGCGACTGTTCATGGATGGCAGAGAAGATACCGCATGAGTTGCCGTCGAACATGTACTCGGCCTTTGTGTAGCCGATCTTGTTGATGACCTCGCGGATAATATTCTGTACGTCAATGTAGGTTTTTGTCCTGACCTCGCCTGCCACCACCACCTGTCCGGTAGTGACGAGGGTCTCGCATGCGACTTTTGAGTCGGGGTCCCATGCCAGGAAGTTGTCGACCAATGCGTCGGAGATCTGATCGGCTACCTTATCGGGGTGGCCTTCAGACACTGATTCAGAAGTAAATAGATAGCTCATCTGTTAATTTTTTAAGTTTAACAAAGGCAGGGACGGATTGTTGTAAAGCAGCGGTTGAAAACCGTTTTAGCATTTTTTTCCGTGGTTGCAATCAGCGCAAATCTGTCCACCGTCGTATAACGGGTCAAAGATAATATTAAAAGGGCAATAGGCAATAGGGAGTAGGCAATAGGTTCTCAATCGGCAGTTTTCAGTCTTCAGTCGGCAGTCTTCAGTCTTCAGTCTTCAGTCGGCAGGCCCCCAGCAGTGCGGTCGAATGGTCCTGCAGTCGTGCAATCCCTTACCGCGTAGCGGTTATATTATTATAGATCGCCGGGGTGAACGCCGGTAAAATGTATCCAACAATATGTATGATACAAAATGTATGATACATTATGTATTTAAATTGCTTATATTTGGAAAGAAAATGAGTTGTTATGAAACCAAAAAATCCTTTTCCGGTGGTCGGATATCATGGACCAGAAACGTTTTGCGACAGAGATAAAGAGACAGAAAGACTTTCGAAAAATCTGATAGGAGGGTTGAACATAACCCTTATTTCTCTCCGGAGAATGGGGAAAACCGCACTTATTCATCATGTATTTAATGAAATAATAAGTAAAAAGCAATCGGTTTGTCTGTATATTGACCTCTATCCCACCCGAAGCATTAAGGATCTTACGAGGCAACTGGCGACAGCCTCGATGAATGTGCTCCCGAAGAAAAAGAGGACAGGCAACCGATTTATTTCATTTCTAAAGGGATTGAGACCGGTAATAACATATGATCCTCTGACCGGAGCACCAGGGGTCAGGTTTGAATACTCCGACGTTTCGGAATATGAGGTTACTCTCGCAGCTCTGCTTAAGTTTCTGGATGAGATTGGAACCGATGTCTACCTTGCCTTTGATGAGTTCCAGGTAATTTCTTCATATGAGGATGGAAATGCGGAAGCCATGCTCAGGACTATGATTCAGCCACTGACCAATATTCATTTTATCTTCAGTGGAAGCAATAAGCATATGATGAATGAGATTTTTCACAGCTCAAAGAGACCGTTCTTTGCCAGCACGAGGATTATGAGCCTGCCGGTGATATCCACGGAAAGTTACAGTCGGTTTATTGCTGAGAAGTTTGCAGAATATAAGAGAAAGATATCTCCGGAGGCGATTGCTTTTGTTCTCGACTGGACCCGCAGACATACCTATTATACACAGTCAGTATGTAATACCCTGTTTAGTTACGGAGGCAGGGAGATCGATATTCAATCTGCGAAAGCTATCTGCAGTGAGATTCTTGAAGAGCAGGAGAAGACTTTCCTGCAGTACCGCCACCTGCTGACGGTTAATCAGTGGCAGGTCCTGGTGGCTGTGGCAAAGGAGGGTAAGGTTTACAGAGCTCAGTCGGGTGAATTCCTGAGCAGGTATTCCCTTGGCACGCCGGCCGGAACGAAGAGAGCGATTGATGCGCTGCTGGCAAAGGAGATGATTTATGAGGAGAGTGATAGCAGCGG
>JBGSLG010000089.1:0-3469 GCA_041740815.1 Bacteroidales bacterium | reverse complement strand
CGACCTGGACCTGAGAAGAAAAAATATATTACCTTGACCTTACGGTAAACAAGTGTGAATTATACCGTAATGTTTGTCTAATATCAAGTAACACATGAGCTTCTTTCATCTCAGCATATTTCTTTCGGCAGCCATTGGATTAATCATCATAGCCTGGATCAGGAGTTTTGACATCTATGAAAAGGAGACTGTAATTTCGATGTTATGGGCCTTTTTCTCCGGCGGTACAACCTCTGTTCTGATAGCTCTCGGCATCTATGAATTCCTGCATATTTTCGGCATTGATGACACTGCCATCAGCACCACAACAGGGTCGTTCCTGGTGATAGGACCCGTGGAGGAGTTCGCCAAGCTGGTCGGGTTAATAGTTGTCTACGGCCTTTTAAAGAAACAGTTCAATGAACTTACCGACGGCATTATTTATATGTCATGTGTTGCTCTGGGCTTTTCGATTATAGAAAATTTCTTCTATGCCAATTCCGGAGAGAACAGCCAGTATCTCCTCGTTTACAGGGCTTTCATCAGCACCCCGGCACATATTTCGTTCAGTGTGCTGCTTGGTTATGCGTGGTACAGGTACAAGCATGAGAACAAACCTTTCATCTCAGTCATCATAGCCCTGTTTATTGCCAGCGTTCTGCACGGACTCTTCGATGCACTGGCCTTCAGCCCATGGTTCAATTTCCTGCTGCTGATCTATCTCTACCTGATAATCAGCCAGTCACTCAAGATAGTCCAGTACAGCAACATCCTCTCCCCTTTCAGGCCCGGGTTTTCAGCTCTGTTTGACACAACGACTGAAGCAATGGTCTCAGATCTTGAGTGCCCCTTCTGCAAGTCGAATGCACCAAAGCCACTGATCCGCAACAGGTGGTTTTCAGCTTGCCGGTGTGAGAGTTGCAGTAATCACATATCATCAGCACACGACATATCGGAAATATTCAGGATCTTTGCTCCGGAATATAAACGATTCAGGAGGAAGCTGATGCCTGCCAGGCTCAGTGACGGAAGAACCGTGACCAGTGTTTACGGGTCAGCATTCCTTGGTGAGAACGGCCGGCATGGTTTCTACAGGGTGGATGACATTGAGGAGCGGATCCAGGTTATCAATGATAAATTGCTGACCCGATTCCGCAAGAGATCACTCATATCCATGAAGCTGCTGAGAAGGTTTTTTGAATAATTCAGGATAAGAATCAACAGATCAGAGCAGACTTATATGCGTACAGCCCTTTACAATGCAGTATTTTTCACCGGGAGAGAATTGGTCAGAGACAAGGTTCTGCTAACCGAAAACGGTTATATTACAGGTTTTAAGGATCACCCGGCTGTTGCTGACGACGTGACACAAATTGACTGCAAGGGTAATCTTGTGACGGCAGGGCTGGTTGACCTGCAGATTGCAGGAGGCGGCGGATACCTTTTCTCAGGCAGTCCGACGGCAGATGCACTTGCTGCCATTACCCGATCGATAGTATCAACCGGAACAACCGGGTTTCTCCTGGCATTGCCAACCAACAGCACGGAGATCTACAATGAGGCTTTCAGGGTTGTCCGGGACAACCCCCACCCTGCCATGATGGGTCTTCATCTTGAAGGTCCGTTCATCAGCATGGCCAAAAGAGGTGCTCATTCCAAAGAACTGATCAGGACGCCCACGACAGAGAGAGTTATTGAGCTTCTCTCCAGTGCCGGGGGCACCGTCAGGATGATGACCGTTGCGCCGGAGGCATGCACCGCTGAGATCATCAGCCTACTGAAGGAGCGTGGGATCACCGTTGCCGCGGGCCACAGCAACGCCACGTTCAGTGAAGCATCACGGGGTTTTGCCATGGGCATTGAGACCACCACCCATCTCTTCAATGCAATGTCACCCATCCATCACCGTGACCCGGGTTTGCCGGGAGCGGTTTTCGACTCTGACACTGCCTGCGCAAGCATCATTGCAGACGGGATACATGTCGACTACACCATGCTGGCCATTGCGAAGAAGATAATGAAAGAGAGGCTCTTCCTGGTGTCTGATGCCGTTGAGGAGAATGACACCGGGGCGTACCAGCATGTCAGGCAGCATGACCGCTATACCCTGCCTGACGGCACCCTGTCCGGAGCAAGGCTGACAATGCTTGATGCCGTGAGGAACTGTGTCAGTCATGCCGGCATCGATCTATATGAAGCGATCAGGATGGCGACACTCTATCCGGCCCGGCTGATCGGGGCAACCGACAGGGGCATAATTGCCCCGGGTGCCAGGGCTGAACTGCTACTGACTGACGACAGCCTGAGGCTGCTGGGAATATTTTATGACGGGAAGATGGAACTTCAAAACTGATATTATGGCATTACTGGGAATAGATCTTGGAGGAACCAAGGTTGCTTTCGCGCTCTTCGACCGTGAGGGCAATATCCGGGAGAAGGAGACCCTGACCCTTGATAACCGGAGGGGAACGGAGGTTGGGAACCTCATCACGGTACATGCAGCACTGATGCTGGCAAGGGCTGCCAGGCATGTCGATGTGGTACAGGCCGTGGGTATATCGGTGCCCGGAATCAGCCGCCGGGAGAGAGGAACGGTATGGGCTCCGAACATTCCGGGCTGGGATGACTATCCGCTGTTGAAGGAGATAAGGACTGTATCCGAGGATATACCTGTCATAATTGAAAGTGACAGAGCCTGTTACATATCAGGGGAGATATGGAAGGGAAACGCACGCGGCTGCAAGGATGCCATCTTCCTGGCAGTGGGTACCGGGATAGGTGCAGGTATTGTCATTGACGGCAACATACTGCGAGGGTCTCATGACATTGCAGGAGCTATCGGCTGGATGGCCCTGACAAGACCATTCAAAAGCAAGTATACAATCTGCGGTAACTTTGAATACTATGCTTCGGGAGAGGGCATCACGCGGCAGGCAGAGGAGTACCTGCACAGGCATGAAGATTATAAAGGCGAGCTCCGGACCGGGCACCATAAGAAGATAACCACCCATGATGTCTTCAGTGCATGGCGTAACGGCGATGCAGCGGCTACGGCCGTCATACAGCAGGCGGTTGAATACTGGGGTATGGCCTCCGCTAACCTGGTCAGCCTGTTCAATCCCGAAAAGATCATCTTTGGCGGGGGTGTCTTCGGACCGGCAGCAGAGTTAATAACAGCAATAAAACAGGAGGCCGAAAAATGGGCACAGCCCATAAGCATCAGGCAGGTGAGCTTTGAGCCTTCAGCACTGGCAGGTGATGCCGGCGTAGTCGGTGCTGCGTTTCTTGCCATGAAGAATCTAGAAGAGCATGGAGGCAACTGATGAGCGGAACATATAACAGGAGACTCGTTTTCTGGTCGGCATGCTTCGGCATGCTCCTGTTCGGCATAGCTCTCCTGACCCTGGGAGCCATACTGCCTGACCTGAGGATAAGACACTCACTCAGCGCCGTTGAAGCCGGGACACTCTTCTCCATACTCCCCATCGGC
>JBGSLG010000088.1:0-11454 GCA_041740815.1 Bacteroidales bacterium | reverse complement strand
GCGGGGCGAGCAATCCGCCTGTGTGAACGCTAAGGGAAGAAAGCAACAAAATCTATCAACGCCTTCTTTGAATTTAAATCTTATTTTTGTCCCCGGCGCATACTGGCGGTAGATTTTACTAAGGTGGAGAAAAGAGATCTGACAAGAGCACTGGGACTGGGATATGTCATTATCATAGTTATCTCAAATATGCTCGGTTCGGGTGTCTTTAAGAAGATCGCCCCCATGGCTGCCGATCTGCACTCCTCACAATGGATATTGCTGGTGTGGCTGGCAGCAGGGATAATAACTCTATTCGGGGCACTGAGCAACGCTGAGGTTGCCGGCATGCTTGCAGGTACCGGAGGGGAATTCGTCTATCTCCGTACCATCTACGGACGCTTCTTCTCCTTTCTCTATGGCTGGTCTCTCTTCACAGTAATCCAGACAGCAGCAATATCAGGCGTGGCATATGTCTTTTCACAGTCGCTGCACAGTATCATACCCATCCCTGATATGCTTCCTTCATTACAGCAATTCACAATTGGCGGAATATTTTATCCTTTCCGGGATTTCGGGATAAAGCTTACAACCATCCTGCTTATACTGTTCCTTACCTTCCTGAATATGTCGGGACTTAAGAGCGGGGCCTGGGTCAACAAGGCTGTTCTCCTCATCGTGGGAGCGGGCCTTCTGGTGATTGTCATTGCAGGACTGACCAGCGGCCAGGATTCTTCTGCCGCAGCCTCGAGAGCCAGTGTGATGACGGCTGGCAATACTGTTACTCTCTCTTCTTTTTACACAGCTATGCTCGCCGCATTCTGGGCCTACCAGGGATGGGTATCCGTTGGCTTTATAGGCGGGGAGGTGAAAAATCCGCACAGAAACATCCCGCGAGGAATCATAGCCGGGGTAAGCATAGTCATTATCGTATACCTGTTGGTAAACTATACCTTTCTTAACCTGCTCTCAATCCCTCAGCTTGAGCAGATAAACAATTCCGGCAACCAGATAGCCGGTATTGAGGCTGTAAGGGGCATCTGGGGTAGCGGAGGAGTGCTGTTCATCTCCCTTCTCATACTCATCTCCACTCTGGGCTGCACCAATGCCAGCATACTGACCGGTGCCCGCCCCTATTATGCCATGGCACAGCAAGGGCTTTTCTTCCGCGGGACGGGCAGACTGAACAGCAAGAATGTACCCTCTGTGTCACTGCTCTGGCAGGGGATCTGGGCATCGATGCTGGTTCTCTCCGGAACATTCGACCAGCTGACTGACATGCTGATCTTTGCCGTCTACATCTTCTACGGTGCCACTGCCACAGGTGTCTTCATCCTGAGACGCCGCATGCCTGATGCTCACAGGCCTTATAAAACCTGGGGATACCCTGTTGTTCCGGCGCTCTTTGTGCTATTCTGCGTTGGGCTCTTTTTTAATACTATTATTACACGGCCCAGGGAGGCCGGAATAGGCCTCTCTCTCATACTGCTGGGAATTCCTGTCTATTATTTCCTGATTGGAAGAGAAGGCCCCCGGACAGATACGGAAAGGGAGTGATTGTAAGCGACCAATGGCCATGATCATTATGATGATCAATCATGTTATGACCTATATCTCGCCTTTAGAACTGAATCTTCATTGAGAGCCCGCCATACCGGATACGCATATCCAGGCTTGTAAGATCCTTTAGCGGTAATTGAACAAACGGTTCAAACAGCAGGTGACTGGTCTTGCCAAAGGGTATAGAGTACCCTGCCGAAAAGTTGGCGAGTCCCAGTAAATCAACACGATTTAAAGGCTCCTGTTCGCTTTCAATTCTAACGGATGTTGTCATTGACTCGTAACTTACCTGACCGGTACCGGCATCGACTGTTGACCGTGTATAAGTGTTGTTAAAATTGCCCGACAGATGCTGGTTAAGATATATCACAGTTGATGCCCCTGCAGTAACAAATAAGTTTGATCGTGACCGTTTCCGGAGTGAGAATACAAAATTTACAGGAACCTCCATTGATACTACTTCAATGTCCCCTTCAAATAAAGTGGTTGCGTCAGACAGACCATTCAGTTCCGGAGCTGCGTAATCCTGTGCCACACTTCCGCCTGATACGCTTTCCATAGCGTAATTATGCTTTGCCATAGCCAGTCCGGGACGAATAGAGATTCTGCGCGTTAGCTGCTGTTCCACATAAAAGCCGAATGAGACACCCTGTGAGGCAGAGGTCGCATTGTCGATGCTGGCCATCATGCCCGATAAACCGGTCATAAGGGTTGTAGTCATCTTCTCCCTGGGGATATCACCATAAACATACAGTGTCTCTTCAGGTTTCAGTTTCAACCTGGTGTCAGCATCTTCAGTTATTCTTATTTCTAATGGATTATCTGGAAGATTCATCCAGGCTGACAACTTATCAGCTGTAAAAGGCTCAGATAAAATCGATTCCGCCGCAAGCGAAGTATCTGTAACCAAGGATCCGTCAGTATTTACGGTTTCAGATGCAGATGATCTTGCAGCCTTACCGGTCACAGCCAGAACCGATCGGGTATCCTTACCAAGCTCCGTCATACCCGATCCGGCATCTTTATCAGTTTTAGCCGGAACCGATCTTGAATCATTACCAGCTTCAGCCAAAACCGATCCGGCATGTTCATTGACCTGGTAATCGGTTTTCTCCCTGCCTGTGGGCCTGGATTCCCCGGTTTTACCGATTGTCGCTTCAGAAGCCTGATCGGGGTTAGAGATGACAGGTCTCGCCGCGGCTGTATCCTCCTTATTTATTGCAGACTCTGTTAACTCGCTCCTGTTCTCCTGCGCCAATTTATTTCCTGATTCTTCAGCCTGTCTATGGTTTATCCGGTTTGTTAATAGCACTATGATAGTCAGGATAGCAGCCACTGATGCAACTCTTGCCCAGAGTGGAATAATTAATGCCTTGGTACGTTTCTTTCCATACTTCTCTATATAAGAGTTCCATCCTTCCCCTGCGAGGTGGTCGGCATTGTAGTTATCAAAGGCCTCCTTTGCCTTCCGGCTGAATTCTTCGTCAAACTGCTTCATGGCCCTTTTTTACTGAGATAATATGCCTGTTATAGAGTTCCCGCAGCATTTTTTTTGCCCTGGTAAGGTTCGATCTGGATGTGGATGCAGTCACCCCCATCATCTGGCCAATCTCCTCGTGTGAGTATCCCTCTATCTCGAAGAGGTTGAAAGTAATCTTATAGTTTCCCGGGAGGTGGTTGTACAATGTCAGGATTTCATTTACGGAAAGCTCCGCTTCGATTTCAGGTTCCTGCTCCTCTGATTCTGTTATTGAATTAATTGAAAGGTGGTCATTATGTTTAAGGTTTTTCCTGTAGTTATCAATAGCCGTATTCACCAGCACTTTCCCATACCATGGTTTGAACGGACGGGAAGAGTCGTAGTCCGACAGACCTTCCAGAACTTTCATATAGCTGTCGTTCACTATTTCCATCGCCTCATTTTCATCATGCGTATACCTGATGCAGATTGACATTGCGTATGAGAAATAGCGCCTGTAAAGGATCTCCTGTGCGCGTTTGTCGCCGCCGGCACATCCTTTAACAAGATCTGAGTCAGAGTATGCATTGCCATCTATGGTCCCTTTACCCATTATACCGCCAGGAATCAAGTTTCCCCGAAATAACTCAATTCGATCGATACTTTGGTTGTCAATTTCATATTTCTTCTTCTACATAAAGACAAAACCCAGATGAAACTCCAGTCTGTAATACCGGGTTACAGTCTGCTTAACTGAGCCTGCTCCCCACCAGTAGAGATTCTCGTTCAATGTAACCTTCTGGTACCTGTATCCGATGCCAACGTTTACTGCGGTTCTCCTCCATGAAAACATGGAGATGCCCACGCCGGTATTGAAGAGGAACCCGCCATCATGGTATTTGTCTGCAGATGCGTCATTCACATAGCTGCCAGGCTGGTCCGTAAGTGCAAATCCGTGACCTGTTTTAAGCCATAAATAGGGCGACAGGCCTGAGTTCAGAGGCGTGAATCTCAGGTCAGCATAAAGAGGCACAAGAACCACTCCCAGCTCTTCCATTCCGGAGCCGATTCCAATTGCAATGCCATTTTCAAACTGCCAACCGTTCGAAAGATGGATGCTGAGACTGCTCTGGTTGCCGTTTGCATTTTTCCCCGACAGGAAACCGGTGGAAAACCTTGCATAGTAACCGGAGGTCTTCATGTTATTTTTTACCGGGTACCTGACAGCCTCAATCGATGATACCTGTGACTTTCCGATTCTGATAGTCTGCGGGGTTGTAACCTTAATATCAAAATAGCCGGTAGAATCGCCAACAATGGTTCCCGAGATCCGTGAACCATCGTTAAGCACAACAGTAGATTTGCGATGCTGACCTGTTGCGGAAAGTGTAAGCAAAACACAAACCGCAATTGCAGTTAATCTGAACATCTGTCTATTTATCAGTTATCGCTAAGTGGCTTATCTGGATTATGTTTTCAGGGTCACTGTAGTCATATTGATAGATACCGTCTTCACCAACAAGCATCAGGATGCCATCCATCGGGATAACGTCATAGGTATCAAAATCGGGGTAGTGCGCAACCTTATTTGTAAGAATTGTCAGCGGGTCGGATTTGTCATAAATCTTAAGGCCGGCAGTGCCGTCGCAGATAAACAGCAGGTCGCCGTCGGTTCCCAGCCCGTGCGGATTAAACATCGGGTATGATTTCACGAGATAGGGGTGCGTCAATGATGATATATCGATGACCTCGAGCAGGTTCTGCCCGTTGTTGCACATGTTGCCCGTCCTGAGTGTAACGTATGCATAATCACCGTCAACCACAACAGGGTCACAGGCCCTTATATGATCGTATGATGAAACCTGGGAAGGTTTTTTGGGATTGACAAGGTCGAAAATCAGCATCCCTGTAGTTGTGCCGATGAAAAGATTGTTTTCAAGGCGGAAAAGAGTCTCCATGTTCCTCGGAATGTCAACGCTGTCAATAACAGCCATATTAGCGGCAGTGGTAATGTCAACCGTTTTTAGCCTTGTGGGTACTGCGATAACATAAAGGTAGTTTTCATTCAGCATGAAGCGGGCCATTGATCCGCCGGTACCGCTGCCCCCGGTCCACTTGGCTCCGGCTGATGTGTTCACCATAAAGTCCATCTCGCCGCGGAATATCCAGCCGCCCTGGTTATAATTTTCTATCTTCTCGGTAATCTTCTTCACCTCCCAGTCAACAATTACACCCTTCGACTTATCTACCATAGCATAGGGAAACCATAACTCCCCCTCCGGTACGATTTCCGGAAAAACGTTCTCGATGCGGTCAATTACAACGGGTTTGTCAATGTCCGTTATATCAATTGCCAGCAGGTCAATATAGCTGTCAGCGAAAAGGACATTGCCCTTTATTGCCATATCAACATTGCCCAGGATCTCGAAAAAGGCTACTTTTTCGGGATTTGAAGGGTCCGAATTGTCAACTACATGGATACCCTTGCCGTATTCATTGATAAAGAGATAATCGTCCTTGAAGTACATTTTCCCGGGATGGGAAATCTCGATCGGGGCACTTTTCTCAAAGCTGGCCCTGAATTCATTGAAAGGCATGTACACAGGCACATTTGCCTCGTAGGTAATGAGTTCTTCGGTTCTGTCGTTGCAGGATGTCATGACAGCAATCACAACGACCAGGAATGCTGCGGATTTGATCAGGTTTTTCATATCAGATTTTTCAGTTGACGTTTGGAAATCAGTTAATGGGTCTCTGTGCGGTTTTTTTGATCATTGACCAAGCGGATTGACTACCTGCCCCATAAATAGGAGAGCATTGGTGGTTCGTTCCCGTATAGCAAAGACAAACGGTTTGTCAATCACAAACTCGCGAGGCTGGGGAGGGAAGCTTGTTGTTTCAATTCCAATTGTGGTTACTGCGGCAGCTTCAGTCCCCTTCTCATCAACCTCCACGAAGGTGTTTTGCTTAACGAAACTTACATAAATTGATGCATCTGAAATACCTGAAAGGTTCGCCAGACCCGGACTGAATGCATCCAGCATACCCATGCTTTGCAGCTGGTCGTTAAGCTGTTTCTCGAATGAGAATTTATACTTTGGCATATATACTGTCAGTTCACCGAATTTCTCCTGATCATCAAAGGCAGATGTGATTGTAGTCCATGTCTCAGAGGTAAATGATGCAATAAAATCAGATAGCGTTCCCTCCGGGACAGCAACAACCATTGTAAAATTTGTACAGCCATATGGCAGTTCGATTGCCTTATAGCCAGTTCCCGAGGTCACTTTTGACCCCACATCTCCTTTCATCGTACTCACATCAACTGAGTTAGAGCCATCTGTGTGAAACGGTCTGTCTGATGTCAGAGCCTTATCGAACTGGTAGCTCCAGTCGCCTTTGAAGTAAAGGGCATTCATGAGGAACATCACAGCATCAGGGGAAATTTCATTTAGTACTTTCGGGATTTTCCCGTTAGTGTTATCACTGGCCCATTTGTTAATGGTTGCAAGTGAGGACGACAGGTTAAAATCAAGGCCTGCAATTTCCGCATCGAAATCGGTGCTCATTGTATTAAGGAAAGGATTTTTGACACTGAATCCCTGCCTGTAGAAAATTGCATTTGCAAGAGCCAGCTTAACCTTTGGATCGACAACCAGCAACTGGGCAACAAGGCTTTTGTATACCTCGTTTATTTCGCTCATTGTCATGTCAGCAGGATATTTGAGTGTTTCCTTTAACTGATCGTAAGTATCATCTTCACAGCCATTCAGGAGCATCGTAAGCGCTGCACTGGCGCTCAGCGGTGAAAGCATTAAATTCTTGTTCTCCCCGCTGGCTACTTTGGTAAAAAGCTCGACGCCAAATTCATTGCTATAGGTAATTACTTCCTGCCCCATAGCAGTCAGGTTCATGCTTTTTGGAGTAAGATCAGGCTCCTGCCCGGGCTCTTTGGAGCATGAAATAAATCCGGTAATTGTCGCGAGGCTAAGAATTAGTATTCCTGTGTATTTCATATCTGGTAGTTTAAGTTAATTGTTCTTCGAAATAAATCGCTTTCATATCTTAATACGAAATGAGTCATTAAAACGCTGCAACAGCATTGACAAAATCAATTTTTTTAATAGATTTACGTTTACTTCTACAACCGAAAAAACCCTTTCATGAGTAGAAAAAGCCGTTTAAAGCTTGTTTTATTCTTCTTTCTTGTAGCAAGCATCAACACCTTCTCCCAGGACATATCATCTCTTTCGGGACAGGATCCCTTCAGGATCAATGGCTCTCTCACCGCAAAACTGCAGTTTTACAACACCGACAGGGACAACCCCTCAAGATCGCCCTTCATGTGGTATCTGCAGGGAAACCCCGTGATCACGCTGTACGGTATAGTACTGCCTTTCTCCATTCGGCTGAGTGAACAGCAGAGAGACTTCAGGCAGCCTTTCAACCAGTTTGGCGTCAGTCCTTATTATAAATGGGCTAAGCTGCACCTGGGATACCGGTCACACAACTGGTCAACCTATGCCCTGGCCGGCCACTCCATAACGGGAGCAGGGCTGGAGCTGACTCCCGGGAAATTCCAGGTAGGCTTCGCAACGGGAAGACTGCTGAAGCCTGTCAGGTACCTTGACAACCCTGAAAACATCAAACTGCAAACCCCTGCCTATAAAAGAACCGGTACGGCACTCAGGCTTGGTTACGGCAGTGAAAGCAATAATCTCAGCCTGGTCATACTGAAGGCAAGAGACGACTCGACCTCGCTGGGTACCGTCCCGACAGAGTACATGCTTACGCCCGACGAAAACCTCGTGGTATCTTTTCTGACAAAGCAGACTATTGCCAAAAAATACCTCTTTGAGGTAGAGGTGGCCCAGAGCCTGTACACAAAAGATATGCGCACAGCCATCTCCGATTCCACAGGTGGCCTGATGACGAAAATTTTCTCCTCTCTCATTCAAAACCACGAGTCCACCACCTCAAGCAACGCTGTCAGAGCCTCCGCCGGATACCAGTCGGACATGTTCAGCCTGATGATGAGGTACCAGCGCGTTGAACCAGATTTTCGCTCCATGGGTGCCTACTACTTTGCCACCGACCTGAGCAATATCACCATAGAACCATCACTGAAACTCATGCAGAAGAAGCTGACCCTGGCCGGCAGTCTGGGAACCCAGGTCGACAATCTAAAAAACGACAAAAACCTCCGCACCCGCCGCACGATCACTTCTGCACGCATTAATTTCCTGCCGCTGCCCCAGTACAACCTGAGCGCCTTCTGGTCAAACTACGGACTGGCACAGGAGTCGGGACTTCTCTCAATCGATACCCTTCGCCAGAGCGAGGTGGCACAGGCAACAAGCCAGATCGGAGTGACACAGTCGCTGAATCTGACCGGAGAGAAGCTGGGCCATAACCTGATGGTGAACTTCAATTACCAGAAGCTTAATGACAGGAATGAGAATACCTCACAGTACAGCGAGTTCTCCACAAAGATACTGTCAGCCAATTATTTCCTCACCTACATACCGTTCAACATCAACGGGTCAGCTGCCTTCCTATACACCCACTTTACGCAGGATACCGTCGTAACAGTTGCTTACGGACCTTCAGCGGGACTGGGCAAATCATTCCTTAAGAACAAGCTGAATGCCTCGGTTTATTTATCCTTCATCAAAAACAAGGTCCAGGATGAAGATACAGGCACCACAAACGTTTACTCTTTTCAGCTGGGTTACAGACCTCTCAAAAACCATCGCTTCGCATTAAAGTACAACTATAGTAAGAACAACCGTCTGTCTACAGGTTACAATTCTTACTATGAAAGCAAGATCGATTTTGACTATACATACACCTTCTGATAAAGACAGATGCTGATGAATTGCAGATATAACATCCTCAGATACTTACTGCTTGTGTTGGTCCTGTCAGGAATGTCCGGCGCAACACTTTACTCACAGCAGGAGCTGACGGTCAATGTCATGGTAAGGCCGCCATATGGGACAAAGCTTGATCTTTATCCTGAACTGACCACGGTGACAATCACATACCCCTTCAGGGCAAGCGGGATTCTCTTTTTCCACATCAAGGGCAATAACGGCGTTGACCTGGTTACAGCTCCTGATTACGTGGGTACTGCGGTCAACGTTACTGCCAATGCGATCAATCAGTTCACCGGCAATGACCTTTCCGGATATTTTGAATATCAAAACCTGATCAGCAGGGGCATCCCAATGCAGGAGCTGATTGAAAACGGACTTCCAGAGGGGAGCTACCAGATCTGTGTCAGGGTCAAGGGTCCTGACGGGGCCTTCATCTCGCCGGACGAACCGATGGGCTGCAGTAATTTTTTCAACATCCGTTACGGAGAGCCTCCCATGACCGTCAATCCGCAGTGCGGCGCCAACATAACCCAGCCGGCGGTTCAGAATATAGTTTTCAGCTGGACACCAGCCACCAATGCTCCGGCATGGACAAAGTACACGCTCAAGATAGTAGAATTGATCGATTCGACCCAGAATCCTGATGCGGCCATGCTGTCGGCAACAGAACCGGCCTTCTTTGAGACAGAACTGCAGGGGAGGTTCTCATTTTACTATGGCCCGGCACAGCCCACCCTGGAGAAGGGCAGGGTTTACGCCTGGCAGGTCATTGCCGAGGAGAGGGAGACAGAGGCGAAATTCTCAAACAACGGTCGCAGTCCCGTATGCTGGTTCAAATGGGATCCCTTTGAACCTCCTTCGATATCAATCGATGCCCCTGCAGAAAAGATAGTCGCCGGCGGAGCCAAGTTGGAGCCCGTAACAGGTCCAGGTCAGATCCCGGTCTCTGTAGTCACAGGGAAACTCAATTATAAATTCAAGGGTACACTCTCAGCTTCGGCTGTTTCGCAGACGACAACCCAGTTCAGTGCATCACAGGCAGGCATTCAGGCAGTCGGCGACGGTCTTCAGTACAATGTCAGCAATATCGGTCCGGAGAACTCGAAGGCATTGGCCAATGTCAAAGTCAGCCTCATTGTGTCATATGTTCTCAAAGGAACAATGAACAACCAGACATACAACGGTATGCCGGTTGATATGAATGACATGAAGGATGATCAGAAGTTCCTCGAGGTATTTCCCGATCACGGAAAGGTGCTTGCCACTGCCACCACAGCTTCAGACGGCGGCTTCTCATTTACCTTCATAAATACCTCACAGGATCTTGGCCTTCTGGATGAGGATGCATACTGGAAATCGGCCGGGGGTGAGTTTTTCGACATGATGACCGGGAAGGTCTACAAGGTGTTCAGGCTGCTTGTTGAAAACAGGTATTACTGCAGTCCTGATATCAATATCAAGCTTGAACCCTGGCAGGCTCTCGACCTGGGTACACTGGTATCTTACGCCAAGAGCTATAACCTGAAAGTTCATGCTGAATGGACCACATCACAGTTCTGGGATGTTCTCGGAGGACAGGGCAAACCTCTCGACCAGGTTAAGACGGTACTTATGAGGAAAACCAATGTGGCAGGCGTACCCCATGATGAAGCGGTCTACCCGGTATCGGGAAACATTCCCTCCTTAATTGTCTTTCCCAAAAACATCACGAGCGGACTGACCGGAGAGGACGGCACTTTTACCTTCAGAAACCTGGTACAACACGATCCGGATAACAACCAGGACAGGTACTATGTGGTTTGCGAGCCCGATAAAGACAAGGGACTGTACATTTTCAAGAAGAAGGAAAGGGCTTTTTATCCTCTTTATGACAAGGACAAAAAGGATTTTCCCTTCAATTCGCTGAGGTATCTCGATACTGACCCCGGGATGCCGGCAACCCAGTACGAGGCTTACGGTGAAGAGATCACCTGGAACAGCCAGCTTCAGGTAAAAACTTACGAGATCACGATGGAGCTTTATCCCGATAAGCCCCGGATTGCCGGAAAAGTCGAGACTGAGCAGGTAGGAACAAAGCCACTCAGCAATGTGACGTTGATGGTGCTCAGCAATTACCAGCGATCTTCCGATTATAATGTCCTTGTGCGCACAGCGAAGACCGATGCAAAAGGGTATTTTGAGTTTGACAATCTCGATGTGGAGCTTGGTGATTACAATACCGAAGGCCCCACACAGGTAATCGGTCCGGACAGGTCGCTGTTCTGCACCCCTTCAGGATTTAAGGGTAAGACGTATCATTACGGGAAGATGATGTGGGGGCAGCAGATAATCGAGGATATTCTTCTCGAGCCTGACGGATTGCTGACGGGATATGTTACCGATGACAAGGGTAATGCTGTTGCAGCGGATATACAGGTTGATGACCTTTCCCTTACATCCACCACTGCCCAGTTTGAATATGGCCAGTCTGGCGGCGGAGGCACCTTGCCGACAGGTCTCCCGAATTCAGGCAGCGGAGGTACCCTGCCGTCGGGTCTCCCGAATTCCGGTGGCGGTGGCACCCAGCCAACGGGTATC
>JBGSLG010000087.1:0-2594 GCA_041740815.1 Bacteroidales bacterium | reverse complement strand
TACGGCCTTGCAGTGGCACAGGCACAGCATATATGCCATGAGCTCGACAAACTTCTTGAGGAGAAAGGGGTAGAGGTTAAGTACGCCATTCACCCTGTGGCGGGTCGTATGCCCGGGCACATGAATGTGCTTCTTGCCGAGGCGGACGTACCCTATGAACAGCTTATCGAGAGTGATGAGATCAATCCAGACCTGCCTAACACAGATGTACTGGTTGTCATCGGGGCAAATGACGTTGTCAACCCCGCCGCAGAGGATGATCCCTCAAGCCCGATATACGGGATGCCTATCGTCAAGGCCCGTGATGCACGGAATGTTATCGTCATGAAACGCGGTATGGGCAAAGGATATGCAGCAATAGAAAACATGCTCTTCTTCAATGACAAGACCCGCATGCTGTTCGGTGATGCCAAGTCAACTCTGCAGGCACTTGTTACTGAGGTTAAATCGCTGTAGGGAAGTCAACAGTCTTCAGTCCACAATCCACAGTCTTCAGTCAATCAGTTAGTTAATGACTGCAGACTGTAGACTGCCGACTGCCGACTCCTTTACCTGGCCTGTTCCGCTATTACTGCGGAGATGTGCCCCCAATATTTCTTATGGAACTTCAGGCTCTTTTTGTCGAGCATTGAGTGCAGTGTGGAAGGGGCGTCCTCGGGTGCGAATTTGATCAGTGCACGGTCTTCATATAGAGCTGAAACCTCCGGATGGAACTGGACGGAAAATACATTCGGAAATTTGCTGTGAGCGATCCCCTCCACAATCTTGCCGTCATGAGAGAGTGCCGTCACTTCAAATCCGGCGCCTACATCCTTCACTGACTGGTGATGATGGCTGTAAACCACCGGCTGCCACTTGCGGGATACCTTCACTGTTTTTCCGAAGAACCCCTGGTCGGTGAACCTGACAGGGTGCATACTGTTTCCCATGAAGTCCTTGTCTTCCTTGATATTCTGCCAGTAGTTGCGGTGCAGGTCACTTCGGTCTATCAGGACATGTGTCTCAGGTTTTTTGCTTTCGTATACCTGTGCCGGGATATCCTGCCACAGGGTACCTCCGGCTGCCACATTCATCGACTGCATCCCAAGGCAGAAACCGGTGACCATATACTCCGGGTTTTCATTCAGGAGAGGAGTGAAGGCCGCGTTGCGGGTTCCCCCGAGAAGATGGAACAGGAAGCTGACCTCAAAATAGTGCCGACCGGGGTCTGTGGTCTCCGAATACCAGTTCTCTTCACCGTAAACGGCCGGGGGAATATCCTGTCCGCCGAAGAAAATAATACCTGCGGAGTTCTGGAAAATCTTACGGAAGTCGTCACTGCACCCGTTCTGCCGGTAAACCGTCTCTTCAGTCAGTAAGCCACTGACCTCATGCAGGTGAAATGATTTCAGGCCATTCTTCGCAATAAGGTCTGCCGACTGTGAGAAGTCATATTCCTGGCTTGAATGATAAACCCCTACGAAGCTGATCTTTTCCAGGTCAACATCCAGCAGACCGTTATTAAGAAGGTACTCTGTCACCCCGATATTCCAGACGGTCGGGTTGACCAGTATAACGTATTCCTTATCACTGCTGAAATCCTCCCTGAAGAAATTCTGGGGATACAGATTGATGAAAAGGGAGATTAATGCAAGGCTGAGAAACAGTTTTTTCATGGCGTTAAAATTTTACTTTGTAAATGTAAATTTTATTCTTTGACCATCCGCTCACTGTCGTTGAGATATTCCGTTTTCGGATTCTCACGGTTGAAGGTGACCATCATATCATAGACAGAAGGCACCTGCCGTGACAGGCGGAGGAGGATGTCGTCCGGTATAGAGGTGCGACTGAAGGGCACAACCTTTACATACTCCTGGATATCACCGGCCTGACGGCCGTATTTATATTCATAGGTAAATGATCCGTCTTCACGAAGCAGGACTTTACTGTTCAGGACATTAGGGACACTTATATAAAATTCGCTTCGTCCGTTCCGGCTGTTGTTCAGGAGGCCTTTCCCGGAGAGGTGGCTGAATAGCTGATCGGCAACCACAGAGGCAGGGTTTACTATCAGAAGGTCTTCCGCAATCAGTGAACGGTAGATCTGTTCGCCGTTCTCACTGTAGTCTCTTAACCGGCTGAACTCATTGCGGAATGTATCCTCAAAGAAGGGGTAGTGGGTGCATGCCAGGACAACCGAGTTGAGCGGCAGGGCCCCCGTAGTCTCCCTTATTTTTTCCATCAGGGTTACTACATGAAATGCTATGTAGTTTTCCACGGAGTTTATCTGGATATTGTGAGGGTTTGACACATCGCCTTCCCATAGCATGGCCCCGTTCTGCATGTCAAAATCGTACCGGTCCCAGAGGGCAGGATCTATCTTCATCTCAGCTGTTCCTGTGTCAGAAGGGCCCTTGTACTCTTGCCGGGGTCCCGTGGCTTTCCTGTCAATGGCGTCTGCACTCTCATCTATTGCTTCGGCTATGCCTATTCCGGCCTGCTGAAATATATGGATAGTCTCTTCCTGCCCGTCAGCCCGGTTAACAGATTTAATTGTCTCCGGGTAGGCTCCTGATTTAACGGTTCCGTCAGTGGCCATGACCGCAATGCTGCCG
>JBGSLG010000086.1:0-4923 GCA_041740815.1 Bacteroidales bacterium | reverse complement strand
GGTTGTCACCGGGCTGATTGACGATGACCGCCGTAAGGATGCCGTAATACCTGTATATTCCCTAAGCGGGCAGTCGCTGGCCGGGATAGAGTATCTCGTTCTGCTGCAGGGGCCTTCTGAATTTGTCATTGCAGCAACGCTGACCAATATCTTAAGTATAGAAGCTATATCTGACCGGATGATAACTGCAGTGGTCTCAACCGTGACAAAGGACGCTCCTGGTTACGGCTGCAGTGAGTGCCGGGATACGGTTCAGTACAGGTATGTCAACGGTGAGCTGTCAAGGATACCGAAGGTTGACGCCAAGCAATAATCCATGGAATAACTAATCTAGTAGACCTTCTCTCGCGTTCGTCAATTACGCACACAAAAAAAGGGTGTCTCGTTCTTTTGAGACACCCTTTCTCTTTATTAAGGCTTTAATAGCCGTCCACTATTTTTAAAGGTAATCCGGGTTCTGCACCAGGACACCAGGCTGCAGGTTAATCTGACCCTCAGGCACAGGCATAAACTTGTCTCGTTCTGTAAAGATGGCACCACGCATAAACTCCCTGACCCTCAGGTCTCCCTGAGCAAAGTCATTGAGCGTCTGAACCATGTCAACCCTCATTCCTGCCGGCAGGTTATCCCAGCGCCTCAGGTCGAAGAAACGCCTGCCCTCAGTGGCAAACTCAAGCCTCTGCTCCCACTGTACGGCTCTCATTGCCTCTTCCTTGTTGACAAAAGGTGCATAGAGACCAATCTGGTAGTTGGCGGCCGGCTGTGTCCAGTCAACATAAGGACCGGTTGTTCCGTCCATATAGTCGGCGTCGGTGGTTCCCGGGCCCCACGGATATACCGAGGTGGGGAGCGTTGTGATCAGTACCTTACCCATAACAACCTTGTTGTCAGCCCTGTCACGGATCTGGTTGACATAATTGCGGGCAGTAATAAGGTCATTTTCAAAAGCAGCTATCTCAGCCCTCCACAGGAGGATATGGCTGTAACGCAGGTACCTGTAGTTATTGGCATTGATACCCGTCTGCCATCCGGTAGTGGTGGACAGTGAATAACGTTCACTCTTGTTGAAGAATGGCTTTGCAACAGGCATATAAGGACCGCCTTCTGACTGCTTGCGGATCCAGTTGCTTCCACGGTTGATACCCCAGTCCTTGTAGGGGATACCCCTGCGGCCAACAGTAAAATCAAGACGCGGGTCTACCGGATCTGTCGCCGGGATGAACGCCTGGTCAGAGGTAATCCCTGCATCATTCTTCAGGTCAACGTTGTTGAATGTAGTAAAGAGTGGCAGTCCGGTGACGGGGTCAACCTTGTAGGCGTTCACCAGGTTCTGTGATGGCTGATGGAATCCGCAGCACATACCTATGTCACCGCCGTGAGGCCAGTTAAGACCGATACCCATTTCAGCGTTCAATGACTCGTTGATATCATTCACAGCTGCCTGTATCTCGAAGATCGATTCCCGGTTGTTATTGGTAACGATTTCGAAATTATCAATAAAGTTGGGCATTAATGAATATTTCAGGCTGAGAATGATATTCTCAAGAAGAGGTTTGGCCTCAGCATACATCAGCTCCTGCATATAAGCCCTTGCAGCAATACCCATGGCAGCATACTTGGTCGGTTTGCCAACCAGTGCCTGTGTTTCAGGCAGGTTCTCCCATGCAAACTTTAAGTCACTGATAATAAAGGCAAGAACAGCACCCGGGTCATTCTGATTTGAAACGGCTGCAGGATCCTCTGTATCTTCAGTGAACAGAGGTATATAGTCGCCGAATACCAGCCATGCCTCAAAGTAAAAGAGGCCTCTTAGGAACCGGGCTTCAGCCCTGAAGCTGTTGGCCTGATCAGCTGTAATATTGCCTTCTGCCTCGGTGACATTGATAACTTTCAGGGTCTTGTTGGCACGGACAACGCCATGGCCAAGGGTAAGCCTCCATTTATCTGCAGGATAGCCGTTAGAGGGTGTCACAGACCATTTTTCAATATCATTTACAGGAATCTGGTCAGTTATCTCGGAGCCCTTATATGCATCGTCAGATGCTGCAGAGCCATAGGTCCAGTTCTGGATTGATGCCCCCCATGATACGTCCCACAAATAGCTGCCTTTCACTATGGCATAGGTACCAATCAGCAATGCATCTATACCCTTTGCGGAATAGAATACATTCTCTGAGGTTGAGCCCAGTGGCTTTTTATCAAGGAAATCATCAGAGCAGGAATTTATTATTACCAGCACAAGCAGTGCGGCAAATAATATAGATAGTTTTTTCATCTTCATATATCTTTAATTTATGAATTGTAACGCGTTATAAGCCAATGGTAAGGCCAAACATGAACTGCCGCGGCGTTGGCCATGCTCCCTGGTCAAGGCCCATGAAACTTCCCGATGAGTTAAGTTCAGGATCAAGTCCGCTGTACTTCGTAATGGTGAACAGATTGGTTACCTGGGCATAGAGTCTGACACTCTGTACCTGGAACCTGCTCAGAACAGAAACAGGCAGGGTATAGCCCAGCCTCACGTTCTTAAGTCTCAGGAACGAACCGTCTTCAACAAGAGCTGAATTGGCTATCTGTGACTTGTCATTCTGGTCAAGCATGGGCAGGGTTGCGTCAGCGTTGCTGTCAAGATAGGGGCTGCCCCATGTTTTATATAGGGCATCCTTGCTAAGGTTAGCGTTAAACTGACCATAGTCGATCCAGCGTCTTACGACGTTAATGATGTCATTGCCGTAGCTGCCGTAGAAGAACACGTTCAGGTCAAATCCCCCATATGCGAGATCTAGGTTGAGACCTCCGGTCAGGTCAGGATGCGGGTTGCCGATATATACCCTATCATCCGAGTTGATAACATTATCTGCCTGATCCATTACGCCGTCACCGTCAGAATCGATGGTCAGCTGGTTCTTGTATTTGTAATGACCGGCCTGGTTGTAGGCGGTACCTTCAAATACAGGATGGGCTGCTGCTTCCGCAGGAGTCTGGAAAATGCCTTCCACTTCGTATCCGTAGAACTCAGGGAACGCTGTTCCTACCTGGTAGCGTGAATAGTCTACCTGGCGGAGGCCTCCGGTAACGACAAACTCGTTAGCATCTTCCGAGAGCTTTACGATCTCGTTTTTGTAATGCGAGAGGGTAAGTTTGGCACTGTACAGGAGTTTCCCGCCCATGGCCTCACTTTTGTAGCCAAGGTCCAAGTCGAAACCGGTATTCTTCATTTCACCGATATTGATGAAGGGCGGGTTGGCGCGACCCAGTACATTGGGAATGGGAAGCTGATAGAGCATATCTTTTGTGTCTCTTCTCCAGACGTCAAGAGTCAGGCTCAACCTGCTGTTAAGGAACAGCGCGTCCAGACCGCCGTCAATCGTCCTGGTAGTTTCCCATGTCACATTCTCGTTACCGAGATTTGAAGGAAAGAAGCCGCTGGCGGCTGAGGTGTTGGAGCCGTCAATTGCATAGCCAGCCTGGTATTTATCAGAAGCATAGGTGGTATAAGAGTTATAGTTACCTATACGGTCATTACCTGAATAGCCCAGGCCGAGCCTTAACTTAAGGTAGTCGAGCCATGACTTTGTACCAGCCATAAAGCTCTCCTCAGAGAGACCCCAGCCGAGAGAGAAGGCGGGGAAGTTACTGTAGCGATTGGCAGGACTGAAGCGGGAGGAGCCGTCACGGCGGAAGGTAGCCTCAGCAAGGTACTTGCCCATGTAGTCATAGTTGAGCCTTCCGAAGACCGAGAAGAGTGACCACTCTGAGCCATAGCCGTTGTTGTCCTTGTTGATCTCACCGGAGTTCAGCCACATGTAATCAGGATCTTCCGAGAAATACTGGCTTCGGCTGGCATTTGCCTCTTCATATTTGTTTTCAATAGCTTCAGTACCAACCAGCAGGTTGAACTTATGGTTATCCGCAACCGAGAAATTATAGATTGCAGTATTGGTAAAGTTCCACTGGAGCGAATTGTTTGTGGAAACGTTGTGGCCATTTACCTTATTGGGTTCTGAGTGTTCAAAGTTGGGAATAGTGAATCCCCTGTAGTTCCACTGACCGTAGTTGTAACCCATCAGACTCTTGATAGCCAGTCCTTTGATAGGTGTCAGTTCGGCATAGAAGCTGCCAAGTGCCCTGGTCCATTTGCCGTTATTGTTCCTTGAACGGTAAAGCATAGCCACACCGTTCTCGCTGTTACCCATTTCGGGGGCCCTTGAACCGGCGAAGTTGACACCGCTGATATCATACACCGGCACGATTGGCTGTGTGCGGTATGTGTATGATATCGCTGACGCCTCGGAGTTGTCAGTGAAGTTACCGAGCTCATTGATGAATATGCCCTGAAGGGTCTCTCCGAACCTCAGCCAGTCGTTAACCTTGGCATCTGAGTTAAGTCTGAAGGTATATCTCTTGAAGTTGGTGTGGATCAGGTATCCGTCCTCATCAAGGTAGTTCCCTGAGAAGGCATAGGATGCATCCTGTCCGCCACCTCTGACAGAAATATCATACTCCCGGACGATACCGTTACGGGTCATCTCCTTAAACCAGTCAGTACCCTCCTTGTTGGCTTTATATATCTGGTAGTCAGGAAAACTATACAGGTCAGGATTGACTGCGGGGTTCCCTTCCATCGTGCCGGCAGGCAGGATGTAATCAGGAATCACAGGGCTTGATCCCGAGCCATACTGTGCGTGAGCAGCTGTAGTGCCGTTATTTGCACGTGCAAGCCATACTGCTTCTGCATATTCAGTCGTGTTCAGCAGGTCATAATGGGTTGCGGCCTGCGTAATACCGGTTCTGACACTCATTTCTACCGTGGGTTTCTGGTTCGACTTACCCCTCTTGGTTGTGATGATGACAACACCGTTGGCACCACGGGTACCGTAGATAGCGGATGATGAGGCATCCTTGAGGATTGTCATCGACTCG
>JBGSLG010000085.1:0-24153 GCA_041740815.1 Bacteroidales bacterium | reverse complement strand
ATCGTGCTGCCCGGGATGGGTGAACTTCTTCGAGCATAATTTTCCTGATATGAAGGATGTCCCATCCACAGCCAAGTCGCCACAACAGATGTTCGGTGCAATAGCCAAGACATACTTTGCAGATAAGATAAATGTAAAGCGTCAGGATATGGTGGTTGTATCCATCATGCCCTGCCTGGCCAAGAAGTATGAGAGCCAGAGACCGGAGTTCTCGGTAGACGGCAATCCGGATGTTGACTTCTCCATCTCCACACGTGAGCTGGCTCATTTCATCAGACAGGCTAACATCGACTTCGTAAACCTGCCGGATATGGACTTCGACAGGCCTATGGGAGAGTCAACCGGCGCAGGCGTCATCTTCGGTAACACCGGCGGCGTCATTGAAGCTGCCGTGCGTACGGCTTACGAACTGTACACAGGAAAGAGCCTCAATCGCCTCGACTTTGATGAGCTGAGGGGTATGGAGGGTGTCAGGCAGGCGACAATAGACTTTGACGGCTTCCCGCTGAATATCGGTATAGCACACGGCCTGGGCAACGCCCGCAAGCTGCTTGACGACGTCAGGGCCGGCCGGTCGAAATTCCATGCCATAGAGGTCATGGCGTGCCCCGGTGGCTGCATCGGCGGAGGCGGACAACCACTGCATCACGGCGACTCCTCGATATTGAAGGCCAGAGCTTTGGCACTCTATGAGGAGGATAAGAACAAACCTATCAGGGTATCACACAAGAACCCCTATATAATTCAGCTCTATGAGGAATTCCTTGGCGAGCCCAACAGCGAAAAGGCACATCACCTGCTGCATACACACTATTTTGACAGGAAAGCAAAGATCATCGTCAAACAGTGAGATCCTGGATAATAATATAAAAATCAAAGAGATGTCAAGTATAAAGATAGAACTGAGACAACAGGATGTTGATAAGATCAACGAGATATGTGACTCATTCAACAATGAACCGCTGGAGCTGATAAACGTACTGCACAAGACGCAGGAGCATTTCGGTTATCTCCCGGCTGAGGTGCAGGAGGCCATAGCTTCAAAGATGAATATTGCAACGGCCAGGGTATACGGTGTTGTGACCTTCTATTCATTCTTCACCATGACGCCCAAGGGCAAGCATCCTATCAGCATCTGCATGGGTACTGCCTGCTATGTCAGGGGAGCCGAGAAGGTGCTGGATGAATTTAAAAAGGAGCTGTCATTACAGGTCGGACAGACCTCGGGTGACGGCAAGTTCTCACTCTCAAGCCTTCGTTGCGTCGGCGCCTGCGGTCTTGCGCCAGTGGTGCTCGTAGGTGATAAGACTTACGGTCGGGTTGCCCCCGATGACGTAAAGGCCATCCTAAAGGAATACGAATAGTGAAAAAAAAAGGCCGGTTTCTCCGGCCTTTTTTTTTAGTCCTCAGTCTTCAGTCAACAGTCCACAGTCATTAACTTATTGATTGACTGCTGACTGAGAATTGCAGACTGCCGACTACTTATTTCCGACTACTCCTCTTCCTGAAAAAGTATTCTTTCTGCCTCCTCTTCTCCGCCAGGTCACGTGCCACATATACCTTCTTCCCGGTGTAAGGATCGAAACCGAGATAGTACATCGCCGTGGCCAGGGTCATGGGTGTCGGCGTGAAGTCCTGAACCTGCTCAGGATGCATCCCCATCTCACCCAGCTCCCTCGCCAGGCCGCTCATCTTCTGCTCAGTAGTACCGGGATGGGCCGAGATAAAATATGGTATAAGCTCAAATTTCAGTCCGTTTCGGCGAATTATATCCGCGAATCTCTCCCTCAGCTTCCTGAAGTGCCTGAATGAGCTTTTCCTCATCAGGTACAGCACATCATCATCAGTATGTTCAGGTGCAACCTTGAGTCTCCCGCTGGTGTGATTCACAATCAGCTCCTTAAGGTATTGTTCCTCGGCCGCTCCTGCAGATTTGTTATAGTCCCTCATCAACAGGTCATACCTTACGCCACTGCCTACGAACGCTTTTTTGATGTAAGGCAGGGCACTGACCTTGCGGTACAGGGTATTAAGGTCGCTATGGGAGGTGTTAAGGTTATCACATACTGCCGGCCATATGCATGACGGACGTCCGCATTTCATACACCTCTCCTTATCTCTTCCCGCCATCCTGTACATATTGGCTGAGGGCCCTCCCAGGTCAGACAGGTAGCCCTTAAATCCTTCCATCCTGCTTATCCGCTCCACCTCCCTCATAACGGAGGCCTCGCTGCGGCTGCTTACAAACTTTCCCTGGTGCGCGGCGATGGCACAGAAGCTGCATCCTCCGAAACAGCCCCGGTGGATGTTCACCGAGAACCGGATCATCTCCCAGGCAGGGATGGGTCCCTTTTTGGCATAACGTGGATGGGGTGCATAATTGAACGGCAGGTCATAGATGGCGTCAGACTCAGCCCCGGTAGCTGCAGGAAAAGGTGGATTGACCACTACCACCCTGTCGCCGTAATGCTCTGTCAGTCTTACCGGTCTCATGCTGTTGCTTGTCTTCTCGAAGAGGACAAAATTTTCAGCATATGCTTTTCGCGATGCGAGGGCCTCATTCCACGGGTGCATCTTCATCTCCTTCACCCCGGGCAATGGCTGCAGGGAGTCGCCAGCTTTTAACAGGAAGGCTGACTGAGGGAGGTCATATATCTGGTCCGCCCTTTCTCCCTTTATGACACGCCCGGCCAACTCCGACACGGCTTTCTCGGCCATGCCATAGATCAGTAGGTCAGCTCCACCGGAGACAAGTATGGAGGGTTCGAGTGCATCCTTCCAGTAATCGTAGTGCATCAGCCTGCGCATTGATGCCTCTATGCCCCCTGTCACCACGGGCGTTGACGGAAACAGTTTCTTAAGAGCCTGCGTGTAAACCACCGAAGCATAATCAGGACGGAATCCTGACACACCGCCAGGGGTGTACGCGTCGTCTGACCGCAGTCTCCTGGCAGCCGTGTAGTGATTGACCATGGAATCCATGTTCCCTGCGGTCACTGCAAAGAAATATCGCGGAGCACCCATCTTGCTGAAGTCGCGCAGATCATCCTGCCAGTTGGGCTGTGGCACTACCGCCACCTTCATGCCGGCGGCCTCCAGCACCCTTACAATGACCGCCGCACCGAAAGAGGGATGATCAATATATGCATCACCGGAAAAGAGAATCACATCCGGCCGTTCCCACCCCAGTGCCTCCATCTCCTTCTTCGATGAGGGCGGCCATGATGCCTCGCTTTTTTCCCTGTTTTTCACGCTGCCAAGTTACATAATATACATAACTTGCTTTTATAAGTACTAAAAAGAGCTACCTTCATCATATAGAGTCAATGGTCAATATTAGGTCACTATATCCGGTGTGTGAAGCAGGCAGGGCAATTCTCCTTCTGCTCCTGTTGACAGTCACTGCCATCTCTCCTCCCCTGCTTAAAGGGCAGGATCCGCCGCCAAGACCCAGGCTGGGTCTGGCTCTCAGCGGAGGAGGGGCGAAAGGGCTGGCTCATATCGGGGTCTTAATGGTGATGGAGGAGGCAGGACTGAAGCCGGATTATATTACCGGTGTCAGCATGGGCAGCATCGTGGGCGGGATATACGCTATGGGCTATTCACCGGACAGTATCGCAACATTGTTCCGGGCATTCGATTGGGACGCCGCTCTCTCTGACCGAATACCTGAAAACAAGATTATCTTCCTTGAAAAACGTCATTACTTTAACAGCATCCTCTCGCTGCCTATCACCCGCAGCGCCATCAAGTTGCCGACAGGACTCATCAACGGGTACCAGATCGAGAGCGGACTGAACCACTATTTCTGGCCTGCTGCCGGTATCTCCGACTTCTCTCAACTGCCCGTACCCTATCTCTGCCTTGCTACCGATGTGGTTACAGGCAAAAAGGTGGTGTTCAGAAGCGGATACCTCCCTGATGCCATCAGGGCCAGCATGTCGATTCCGACTGTCTTCACGGCAATCAGAACTGATACAGCAGTGCTGGTTGACGGCGGTGTGGTAAGAAATTATGCCGTCTCCGAACTGCGCGAGATGGGTGCTGACATTGTCATCGGGTCATACGTCAGCTTCAGGGGCTCTTCGGAGAAGGACCTTGAATCAGCATACGGCATACTCAAACAGATTGGGTTCCTGACCAGCCTCGCAGACTATGAGGAACAGAAACGTCTCACTGACATAATGATAGAGCCTGATCTGAAGGAATATTCCACCATGTCATTCAATGATGTCGACTCCCTCATTGCAAAGGGCTACCGCGAAGCCCTGAAATATAAAGATCAGTTCATCAGCCTGGCACATACCCTTGATGCGATGGGCCAGGGGCCAGAGGTATCACATCTTCCTGACATCAGATACTATGAGTTCGACGATATAAGGGTGACCGGAAACAATAGAATAAGTGATGCACAGATCATCGGGGTACTCGATATCCACCCCGGACAACGTGTAGACAGGGATATGCTTGCCGAAAGGATTGAACTTCTCTACGGCAAGGCATGGTTTGAAAAGGTAAAATACCGCATCATCCCTCACAATGAATCACTTACACTGGAGATTGACTGTATTGAGCGTCCTCAGGCAATGCTTTACGGCTCACTCCATTATGACCCTGCACTCAGCACGGGCGTAGTTCTTAACCTGTCAGTAAGAGACCTCGTCACCCCCAGTTCGGTAATAAATGCCGAATCGTTTATCGGACAATACTATCGGTTCAGGCTCGGCATAATGCAATTTATAGACAGGAGTCAGAAGTTCGGCATTGAAGCAACATTCTACACTGACAATACCCGCCTGCCACTGATACGGCTTAAAAATGAGACAGGCCCCATGCTCAGTCAGAATATCATGACGGGACTCACCCTGAGCAAAAGAATCAGCCTTAATCATCTGATGACTCTGTCTGCTACAATTGAAGATCAACAGCTTATCCCTGACTACATCACCACAACCGATATCCGCAAACTCTCATATGACTATCTCAGGCTCACATACGGATACCAGGCAAACACGCTTGATTACAAGCACTTCCCTGATCATGGCACTATTTATTGTCTGTCAGCTTCCTCCGCGAAACTGTTTCGTGGCGCCATAAAGGCTGAAACCGGGAAGGAAGTCTTCAGAGACGGAGATGAATCGGACTTCTCATTTAACCGTTTTTACACTGCGAGGGCCTCGATCAGAAATTATGCATCCCCGTCACGGAAGGTGACACTCAATTTCGGAGGAGAGCTTCTCATGGTCTCAGATGCTGACTCCATTACCTCAAACAACAACCTCTTCTACCTGGGCGGACTTGACCCGGTGACGGACCGTTCAATACCCGCAACAGGATTTCATCCCAACCAGATAGCGGTAAAGGCGCTTGGGGGCATCACGTTTGGAGCTGACCTAGAGATAGCCACCGACCTGCACCTCACAATGGGTGGAAATATCTTCGCTGTAAGGGAGCCTGAACGATTGCAGGGAGCCTCACTGCTGGCAGGCTACGGAATAGGATTGGGCTACATGAGCATCGCCGGTCCCATTCGCATAGGAATAATGCATGGTATCTATAACAGAGAGCTTCTCTACAGGCAGGTAAAGGGTTACGTGAGCATTGGCTTCAGTTTCTGAACAGTAACGGTGGCCTGATTGTTGCTCTTATCAGCAGGGCATAGTTATCTGCCCTTAAACGATGAATACCAATACCATAATTCTTCAGCATAAGAGAGTCTGCAACCTTGTGGTACGCCGCAGGGTCAGGCAGAGCTTTGACATAATGGCTGATATGCTTGAAAATGTTTCTGTTGTAGGACTCAGGGACGAGTTCAGTGCACTGCAGACAACCTATATGAATATCCTCAGATACACCGTTGACGGTATCAATGACCCTGAACGGCAGAAGATCTACTTAAAACTGCTACAGAATATTCTTAACCTGAATGACAGAATAAAACAGGACATTTTGGCACATCAGTCGGGATGGTACACATATTCTGTCAGAGCGAGGGAACTGAAAGAGGAACGCTCCAGAGGCGGAAACATAGTACAGAGTGTTGACAACCTGGTGTTCAAGTCGCGGCTTGACGACCTACTTGCATCGGCAGAAATAGAAAAGCCCGAACCCGCAAGCGCCATGGCAGAAGAGACCGAGCGTCTCTCGGGTATTATATTCAATCATCTGTGGCTGAACGACTACTACGGAGAGGCAGAAGAGAGCCTGATGGAAATCCTTCTCCGGTCGGAGAGGTTCCAGTGGTACGATCTTGCATCTTTCGTCAGCGCCGTAACACTCAGCAGCCTTCGGATATGGGACCCGGCAAAAATACGGCTCCTGGCTAAACTCACTGCTGAGGTCAACCCGCATGTAGCCGGACGCGCACTCACCGGACTCATTTTCAGTCTGTATTCATTTGATGACCGTCTCAGCCTCTATCCCGATGTCATGCACACAGTCAGCAAACTGGCTGAACAGCCCAGCTTCAGGGAGCAGTGCCGGATGGTGGTGCTGCAGGCAATAAGATCACGCGATACTGAGAAACTGAGCAAGAGAATGAATGAGGAGATTCTCCCGAAGGTGGTGAAGCTCAAACCGCGCATAGAAGAGAAGCTCGATCTAGACAAGATTCTGGGAGAAAACCCCGAGGATGGGCAGAACCCCGACTGGTCAGCCATGTTCAGCGGCTCGGAGGAGATGTACAAAACAATGGAGGAGCTGACTAACCTCCAGATGGAAGGATCAGACGTCTACATGTCAGCATTCTCCGGACTCAAGAGGTTCGACTTCTTCAGGGAATTGCGCAACTGGTTCATCCCCTTCTATCCTGACCATATAGCAGTCGATGCCATCTTCAGGGATGAGATCCTCGGCCCCGGAATAAATGAACTCGCGGAAGCTCTTTACAGAACGCCATTCATATGCAACTCTGACAAGTTCTCACTGATACTTAACATGAAGCACCTCCCTTCTGACCAGAAGAGCCTGATGCTTAAGGTCTTCAGGATGGAGCTCGAAGGTCTTGAACAGATGAAGTATGACAATGAGCTTACTGATCCGGCCGCCATCCTCAGGACGACAGTGACCCAGTATGTTCATGATCTGTACCGGTTCTACAAACTGTCCGACTTCAGAAACGAATTTGAAGACCTCTTCACAAGCAGACTTGATATATATAATGCATTATTCTTCCGGGAATCATGCAGCTCAATTGCCGATGACAGGTCGCTCGCCGACTATCTCTTCAGCAAGGAGTACTATGAAGATGCACTTTCACTGTACCTTTCAATAATAAAGAGTGTTGCCGATGATGCAGAGCTGTATGAAAAAGCAGGTTATTGTTACCAGATATCAGGTGAATACGAAAAGGCTCTGGAAAAGTACTCCATGGCATCAATAATTGATCCCAAGACCTGGACCCTGCGCAAGACCGGCCTTTGTCTCAGGAAGCTGGGCAGACCGGAAGAGGCACTGGATGTCTATCTTCGCGCCCTGCAGAACGAACCGGATGATCTAAACACCATACTTATGACAGCCCGATGCTGTCTTGACACAGGTAGGTACGAAGAGGCCCTCAAACACTTCTTCAGGGTTGAATACGAGAGCCCCGGAAATGTTAAGGTCCTCAGACCCATCGCCTGGTGTTACCTGGTGACCGGAAGGTTCGGAGAAGCAGAACGGTACTTTGAGAGACTTGCTGAAACCGGCCTCACGCCATTTGACAGGATAAACGTGGGGCATCTGGCCTTTTGCCAGGGAGAGCTCCGGAAAGCATCGGAGAAATATATTAGTGCAATATCAGGAGGCGAGATGACTGCAGAAGCATTCATTAATATCTTCAATGAAGATATACCCGTCCTGACATCCAATGGGGTCAGCTCCGACGATCTTCCTATCGTCCTCGATTACGTCCTGATGAGCCTGAAGTAAAAGGATAACCGACCGGTAACTGCGCGGGCTTCTCTTCCTGCGCGGGCTGCTTAAATGGCCTCCTGATCTCAATGGTCATATCCTTCCTGTATTGCATGACAAACATTCCCCTGTTCTCATAACCGTTCATCCTGCTCTCACGCCTGAAATCAGGTTCCATGGAAAGCATAGCCGGGTTGAAGATCCCGGGGTCCCTGAGGAAATCTTCGCCGCCAGAGGCAATCCCGCCAATAAAAAACCAGGCTATGTCGAATCCCCGCCATGCAAAACTCTCAGCCATGGGCTCAGTCCTGAACTTCCTCATGAAACCCGTCATGAACGACTTTGAAGAAGGTGAATCGAAGTCGATGTAACTGCCTGCAGGAATTAGCACCTCCAGGTCATAATAATATCTCAGGTCAACAGTTTCAAGGCCCCCTATCTCAGGATAACCTATGACTTTTATCTTATACTTGCGCAAGAGGCTGTGAAGCGTTGATAATGTTGAACTGACAACCGGGGTATTGGTTGATGATACAACTATTACATTCTCCCTGTCAGGATCAAGCAGTTTATCCAATGAAGTCACCCCGCTGTAGACGTTTCTCCTCGATGTAAGTCCGGTGAACCAGAATGGTGTCAGGCTCGTTGAGTCAGACTGGCCTGACTCTGCCATCACATTCCTGACTTTTTCCCACAATACGGAGGTAGCCGGATTGTACATGGCACTATCGCCATAGAGAAACACTACGTTGCTTCCCCGGTGTTCCCTCAGCTGCCCTGCCATTATATCCTGAGCGACGCTCTCTGACGGGAAGACCCGGTAGAGGGTTGGCCTGTTCTCGAGGATTCGGTGGTCACGCAGGGCAACAGGTGATACAACCGGGATATTGCGCCCGGCAGCCCATGATGATACTTTCTCAAGGTTGTATGAATAGACCGGACCAATGATCAGGTCCATGTTATCAAGTGCATCCGACCATAGCAGCCTGTTGATCCGGGTTGAGTCCGCACCGGTATCGAAGACATCAAGTTCCACTGTCAGGCCGAGGGTACGCAGGCTGTCAACAGCGAGCAGTATTCCTTCATAGGTCTCAATAAAAGGCAGGCTGCCTTCATATATCCAGCTACCTGATTTGTTAACCTCCGTGTAGATCCTGTTGCCCTGGGCATCTTTACTTGAGGAGTCAACCTCAGATTTTGAATTATTCTCATTTATGAAGAACGGCAGTAGTACCGCCACTTTCACGGTGCCACTCAGCCTGCTTATCTCCGTTCTGGAATCCGATACTGTAAAAATCTCAGGCTCCTCAGCCACGGCAACCGTATCTATAAGAAGAGTGTCTGGGGTATCAATTGAAGTAACAGGCAGCTGGACTCTCTCATCACGCTGTCCGGACATTTTCTTTCGCGGAATCATCAGGATGTCACCTTCTTTAGGAAAGAGCATACCCTTATTGGCTCTCTTCAGTTCTCTGACTGTAATGCCGTAATACTGAGCAATTGAGGCAGGTGTCTGATTCTTTTTTACGGTGTGATAGATATACCGCTCATCCTGTGTTTGTTGCGGAGGACCGGTCTGTACAGGAGGCTTTGTGCCTGGCGGTACGCTTACACTGGATTTTGAAGACTGACTCCCTTGCATGCCCTGAGGCTTTGCCGACTGACCGCCGGTGCCGGACTGTGAAATACCTGAAGCCGGTATCCTGAGCATCTGGCCCAATTTAATGCCGTTGGCCTCAATACCGTTCTCACGTGATATCTGGTCAACGGTTACATTGTATGCCCTGGATATTGAATAGAGGGTCTGACCCTTCAGCACCTCATGCATGTAGTACACCTTCCCCTCTGACACAAACTTTTGTTTTGAGATCTCTACCACTACCGGAGCCGGTGCCGTCACCGGCTCCTGAGCAGAGAGTAACGGCGGAAAGAGTGTCGCCAGCAGTATCATCATTACCGGCAGTAGACGGGCGGGAATCTTTATATTACTTTTATTCATCATGTAACTGAAATCATTAGAATTATACAGCCCCTGCGATCATTATTTCAGGTCAGCAAGAAACCCGTTGACATTTCTCTCTATTCTCCGCAAGGGGTCTTCTGTATCAGCCTTTACAAATTTCCTGCCGGTAATTTTTTCATAGAGCTCTATGTATCGTTCAGAAATCTCTGTTACAAGCTCCGGGGTCATCTCCGGGACACTCTCTCCGCTTCTTCCCTGGAAGCCGTTTGCCATGAGCCACTCACGCACGAACTCCTTTGACAACTGCCGCTGTTGCTGGCCGCTGGCAAACCTCTCCTCGTAACCATCAGCATAGAAGTACCTTGAGCTGTCAGGGGTATGAATCTCGTCAATGAGATAGATCTTGCCGTCACGTTTACCGAACTCATACTTGGTATCGACCAGTATCAGCCCCTGCCTTGCCGCTATCTCCGAACCCCGCAGGAAAAGCTTCATTGAATAATCTTCCAGCATGCGGTACTCTGTCTCTGACACAAGCCCCGAGCCTATGATCTCAGCGGCGGATATATCCTCATCATGCATACCATGTTCAGCCTTGGTTGTCGGGGTGATGAGCGGCTTCACGAAACGCTGGTGCTCCCGCATTCCTTCCGGAAGCGGAATTCCGCATATCTCCCTGCCACCTGACTTGTATAGTCTCCATGAGCTGCCTGTAAGGTAGCCCCTCACAATCATCTCCACAGGGTAGGTCTCGCACCTTACCCCTACGGTAACGTTAGGGTCAGGGCTGGCGATATTCCAGGTAGGAACGATATCTCTTACCATCTCCAGAAACATCGCTGCTATCTGGTTAAGAACCTGTCCTTTATAAGGAATTCCCTCCGGAAGCACAACATCAAAGGCCGAGATGCGGTCCGATACTATCATAAGCAGATACCTGTCTTCGATGTTATAGACATCACGCACTTTTCCCCTGTAAACGCTTCTCTGGCCGGGAAAACTGAAATCTGTTCCTGTTATAGCCTTTGTCATAGCATATTATTTTGAATCCTTGTTATCTTCATTTCTGGTCTTTTCTTCGGCGTCATATGCTCGCACGATATTCTTTACGAGTCTGTGCCTTACGATATCCCTCTCGTCAAACCTTATCACCGCGATTCCCTCAATGCCACCCAGCAACCGGATCGCCTGTATCAGGCCTGAATCGCTTCTTCTGGGCAGGTCTATCTGGGTGGTGTCACCTGTCAGGATGAACTTGGAGCTTACTCCCATTCGCGTCAGGAACATCTTCAGCTGACTGACGGTGGCATTCTGCGCCTCATCAAGGATGACGAAGCAGTTTTCAAGCGTCCGCCCTCTCATGAAAGCGAGTGGCGCAATCTGCACTGTACCGTCTTCCAGCCATTGCTCGAGCTTGCGAACCGGAATCATGTCATTAAGTGCATCATAGAGAGGCTGCAGGTATGGATCCAGCTTCTCTCTCATGTCACCCGGGAGGAATCCAAGTCTCTCACCAGCCTCCACTGCCGGCCGTGTCAGAACAATCTTCTTGATCTCATGATTCTTCAGAGCTCTCACTGCCAGTGCAATGGCGGTATAGGTCTTGCCGGTTCCGGCAGGGCCCTCTGCAATGATCAGGTCACTTGCAGCGTATTCTTTTACAAGCTGTAACTGGTTTACCGTGCGGGCCCTTACAGGTTTGCCGTTGGTCCCGAAGACCAGGGCATCCTCAAACTCGCCGTTGGTGGCTGAGCGCATGTGGCCGTCATCGAGCATGAGCCGCTCAAGGTCGCCCTCCTCCAATCTGTTGTAGTGTCTGTAGTATTCGATAAGCTCTGACATTTTCCCGGTGAAAAGAGCTACCTCCTCCGCCTCTCCGACGCACTTGATCTCATTCCCCCGGGCTATGAGCCTCACCTTCGGGAAATAGCCCTGTATCTGGTCGAGAAGCCTGTTATTGGCCCCCAGAATGACCACAGGATCTATCCCGTCAAGCATTATCACTCTTTCCGTCATCCGCCTTGCTACTCTCTTCTCCTGGCTGTTGCCAGATTTTACGACCAGGGTCTTTTTTTAGAACTGCTCAATCGCAAAGTAAGTTTATTTTTTTCAGAAGACTATCTTTGCTGTAACAATTTTGGAATGGCACTTATCACGCTGACAACCGAGTGGAGAGAGGATGATTTCTTTCATGGGATACTCAGGGGGAAACTCTCCTCAAGCTGTCCGGATGCCGTTGTTGTGAATAATGCCGGAGGAATCCCCCCGCTGAATATAATGCACGGGGCATTTGTTATCAGAAATACTTTCTGTCACTATCCTGAAGGAACAATCCACCTTGTCTTTGTCAGCAGCGAGGGCTCCGGAAAACAACCCCACCTGGTTGTAAAAGCGCGCGGACACTGGTTTGTGGGCGCTGACAACGGGATATTCAACCTGATACTCAACTCCGAGCCTGACCTCATCATCAGCCTCAATAACCCGGACAACACCGATGAGATATCCCTGTTTGTCAATGCTGCCGCAGCATTAGCCGCCGGCCAGCCGCCGGAAATGCTCGGGAAACGGGTCTCTTCCCTCTCTGAGAGAGTGCCCCTGAGGGCAACCATAGACCGAAATGTCATTATTGGCAGTGTCATCTTCATTGACTCTTACGGAAATGCAATAACCAATATCACCCGTGAGATCTTCTCGAGAGTCTTTGACGGAAGGGACTTCAGGATTCTGATAAAGAGCAACAAGTATTATACAGAGAAGATATGCAGGCGATACAGTGATGAGCCTGTCGGAGAGATAGTCACCCTTTTCAACTCCCTTGACCTTCTGGAAGTATCGATTAACGGTGCTGACCTTTGCCAGCTGTTCAGCGTAGATAATGGAGATGCCGTGCGTGTGGAGGCAAGAGATGACAGCCGTGTAGGAACCGGCCTCTTTAAAAACTAAACTACAGATGAAAGAAAAGACAATAAGGGAATTTACCAGGCTGCTTGAGATCATGGATGAACTGAGGGAGAAGTGCCCGTGGGACCAGAAGCAGACCAACCAGACACTGAGAAAACTGACCATTGAAGAGACCTATGAGCTTGCCGATGCCATTATCCAGGATGACAACGATGCAATCCGTAAGGAACTGGGTGACCTGATGCTTCATATAGTGTTCTACGCTAAGATAGGCACGGAAAAGGGACTGTTCGACATGGGTGATGTCCTTGAGGGCATCAACGGGAAGCTTGTATACAGGCATCCTCATGTCTTCGGTGATGTCAGCGTTACCAGGGGTGCCCGCGAGGTTGAGGAGAACTGGGAGAAGCTCAAGATGAATGAACACAGTGAATACAAGCCCGTGCTCTCAGGCGTCCCATCCTCACTGCCGGCCACAGTCAAAGCCAACAGGATACAGGAGAAGGTAAGGGGCGTGGGATTCGACTGGGATTCACGGGAACAGATATGGGACAAGGTGACCGAGGAACTGGAGGAGCTGAAGCAGGAGGTGGCTGCCGGTAACAGAATTGATATGGAGGCCGAACTGGGAGACCTCTTCTTCTCTGTCATCAATGCTGCACGCCTGTATGAGATCGACCCTGAGGCAGCACTCGAAAAGACCAATAGAAAATTTATAAGCAGATTCAACTATCTGGAACAGCAGACACTTGCAAAGGGACTCTCATTGCGTGACATGACCCTTGATGAGATGAATGTAATCTGGGAGGAGGCAAAACAGTTTGACAAAAAACTGTAAGCGGCTATTCTGAAAACTTATAGCTGAGCATCTGGTAGATGATCTTCGCCGCCATGAAGTCCGGGGCTTTGTTCGTCTCTGACGGGCATAGCTCAACCACGTCAAAACCCACAACATTTCTTTTTCTCAGCACGTCACGAAGAAAGAACATCAGTTCCCTGTAATCAGGGCCTCCCGGTTCGGGTGTGCCGGTTGATGGCATCACTGACGGATCGAATACGTCCAGGTCAACAGTTATATATACATTTTCAGAGAGCAGGCCCAGTGCCTTTTTGTAAAGCGCTTTGTCGGCCCACAGCTCATGAGCGTAGAATATCCTGCCGGCATCAACGTAGGGCAATTCTTCCGCTGCCATGCTTCGGATACCTACCTGCACCAGCGGGGCATACTCCCTCGCCCTTGCAGCGGCACAGGCATGATTGAGATGTGATCCCTCATAAGCCGGACGCAGGTCGGAGTGGGCATCAAGCTGAAGTATGGTCAGCCCTGCGAATGCCTCTGAGGCAGCATGGAAGGCACCTATACTTACGCTGTGGTTTCCTCCTATGACAACCGGGAAACGTTTCTCCGCCAGGATGCCGGAGACGGTACTGAAAACCTTCTCTGTCATCTCAGCCGGGTCATCGCCGCTGATTACCGGAGGAAGCGTATAAATACCCTTTTTATGCACCTCCGAACCGGTCTCGATATCATAAAACTCAAGAGCCGGTGAAGCTTCAAGGATGGCAGCAGGCCCCCTGTCGGCACCGCGTATGTAAGTGCTCGTGGCGTCATAGGGGACGGGTACGATTATTATCTCTGATTCATCGTAGCTGTAAACGACCTCGTCACCACCGAAATTAGTGACGCTCATGCTACTTTTCCTCTGCAGGTTTGCTCTTCCTTGTCTTTGGCGCCTGGGCCTTTCTCACCTTCTCTCCTGTCTCACTCTCAACCTTGGTCTTAGCCTTGTCTGATGCCTTGGCAGATGTCTTGGCTGATGTCTTGGCTGTCTTGTCTGATGCCTTGCTCGTTTCCTCAGCCTTCCCGGCGCCGTCAGCACCGGCTGCGTCACCTGAGCCGGTTTCCGCTTCCCCTGCTTTCTCCTCCTCCTTCACCAGGAGATTGAGCTTCTGGAGAATGTTGTACCAGAGCAGCACCTTTTTTATATCGGAGGAATAAACCCTGTCGTGGTCATAATCGGGCAGTACCTCGGCAAAGTACTTCTTCAGTTCTGCATCAGAAAGCTTGTGTGACAGAGCCTCTCCGCCATTTTCCTTCTCCCAGATACGGTCAAGTACCTTGCCGAGTGGCATATCCTCCCCGGTGGTGAATATCGCAATCTCATCAAGGGCACTAACCCTTGCAGTGGCTCCGGCACTGTACCGTTTCCCTGTTTCAAGGTTTTCAACTATTACGGCATTTTTACCCTGTGCGATGAATTTGAAGAGCGTGCCTTCCCCGGAAATAGCCAGAATATCTTTAAGGTCCATCTTGTGTATTTTAATTGTTAGTAACTATATTTCAATGTTTTATCAGATAATATTTCGTTCTTTTTTGATTTTGTCCCAGGCTTCGTTGACAGCCTTGAACTTCTCTTCCGCCGATTTGCGGAAGTCCTCACCCAGGTGGCTCACCTTGTCAGGATGGTATTTCAGGGCCATCTTCCTGTATGCTGCCTTAAGCTCCTCATCGGTTGCCGACCGGTCTGCCTCAAGAATACGGTAGGATGAATCAGTTGCCGGGATGAACATATTGCGAATCGAATCGTAATCTGTCGCCGAGATCCCGAGCATATCGGAGATTGACCTTATGACTTTTGTCTCCGCCTGTTCGAACCGGCTGTCTGCTGCAGAGATATTATAAAGGATATGAATTAGTTGCAGCCTTGAGGAGTAGTCCATGTTTCCCCTTATCTGGATGCACACATCGCGCAGAGGTATCTCCTTCTGAAGGAGGTCCTTAAGCATCTGCAGTGCCTCCCTGGCTGTATCCTGGCCGAACTGGGATATAAAAAACCGTTTTACATAATCGAGCTCTGACTTAAGGATCTTGCCATCGGCCTTCATGACTGCGGCAATAAGCACAATGAGGCTCATCCCGAAGTCGCCCGGCGTTGTACGGTTTATTCTCCCCTGCGTTCCGGACTGCTGCCAGGTTACAGTGTTTTCATCAACCACCGATCCGAGGAAGAAGCCCAGTAATCCACCTATCGGTCCTCCAAAAACGAAGCCCAGCCCTCCTCCTATCCATTTTGCGAAATTACCCATTACCTGTCTCTTCCTGCAAGACGGAGCATGTCATCATGGACCTTCAGAATCTCCGGAATTATCATTTCATTGTCAGAGTTATTGATGACATAATAGGACTGTTCCTCCCTTTCGTCATCCTCAAGCTGGTTGTTTATTCTCTCCATCACCTCCTCGCGGCTAAGCTCGTTGCGGCCCATGACACGGGCGATGCGTTCCTCCACCGGGGCGGAGATTGCCACCACCCTGTCAACAAGCACATCAGCCTTCGCCTCAAATAGAATGGCTGCTTCCATAATGACATACGGTGCTTCTGATTTTTCAGCCCACTCGTCAAAAATACGAAGCACGGCAGGATGAATCGAGGAATTGACTCGCTGAAGCAACTCAGGCTTGTTGAAGATAAGTCGTGCAAGTTCCTTGCGGTCGAGCTCACCCGTTGTATAAAGGTCCGCCTTCGCTATAGCGTTTATCTGACTGCGGATATCAGGATCACTGTTCATGAGATGCCTGGCTGCAACATCAGCAACAAAAACAGGAACTCCAAGAACCTTGAAGATCCTGCATACGGTTGTCTTTCCGCTGCCTATTCCGCCGGTGACGCCAAGTCTTCTGGTCATTCAGGGTCCGATTAATTTCCTTTATCGTGCTTAAGCCCAAAGAATGATGAGTTCTTCCCGGAGATTGTAACCTCTACTGTCACCCTTTTCTGAGTTGTCTGAAGATAGTCGGGACAAACGAGCGGAATCTTTGACTTGAAGTTCTCGTCCATCCGTTTGAAGTTTCGGTGACGTGTGGAGATGCCGTCCAGGGTGTCAAGGATGTGAGCCGGTCCGGTCACGGTGATACTGTCCGGATCGGGCACAATTATTACCTTCCTTCCTTCAGCCAGCTCAATCTTAAGATCAGGCCTGACCGGCTTGCGCCTTGTAACCAGCTTGTCATAACCGAAGAAGAGCGTATCCGGCAGAATTGAGAGAATCTCAAAATCAGCATGCATCTGCTTCGAGAAATTGTTTATGAGGCCCGAGGTCAGCAGGTAATAGTGAGGCATGGCACCAGGCAGCCGCCGTGGTGCAAGCTTGGAAAAATCAACGACCACAGGGGCCCTGCTTCCGGAGAGCTTCACCTTGAGAATGGAGTAACCCGGACCGCGAAGGTCCATCTCCAGCTTATCGGGAAGATCACCCGTCACAATCCGGTCTTTCGGCGGATTGATATACCGTACAGGATAATTGATGGTTCCGTGAAGGTCCTTGCTCAGTTCATTGAGATACCAGAAGACGAATGAGAGCAGAAGAAAAAATGCAAAGACAGGGAGTTCCCTGTTAAGAAATCTTTTCTTCCGCTTCTGTTCGTCAGTCATGGTGAAATGGTTTATGCAGAAGGTCTGCTACCTTGCTGCTACGTCTGACGGATCCTTGAGAATAGCGTTCTTGTCAACCCTGATTTTTACGTCGTTGGCTATCTCGATGGTTGTCACATTGTCAGTTACGTCAACTACTTTTCCGTAGATGCCGCCGGTAGTTATCACCTTGTCGCCCTTGGTTATGGCGTTCCGGTATGTTGTCAGCTCCTTCTGCTTCTTCATCTGTGGCCTGATCATGAAAAAATAGAAGACCACAAAAACAAGAAGTAAAGGAAGAAGTCCTGTGAGCATGCTCGGGCTTCCCTGTCCTGCCGGAGCAGCCTGTAAATAAATGAGTGCAAGTGTTGTCATGTTTGTATTTATTTGTTTGTTATTGTCTTTTCAAAGTCTGATGGTCTAAAGGTCTTGCGGTCTTGCGGTCTTGCGGTCCTGCAGTCCTGCGGTCTTGCGGTCCTGCAGTCCTGCGGTCTTGCGGTCTTGCGGTCTTGCGGTCCTGCGGTCTTGCGGTCTTGCGGTCCTGCAGTCCTGCGGTCTTGCGGTCTTGCGGTCCTGCGGTCTTGCGGTACTGCGGTCTGTCATCCCTATTCTTAATTCTTAATTCTTAATTCTTTTCGACCTCCGCAATAATACGCAAAATAACTAAATTATTCTCTGCATTCGACTGAACTACAACTGTTTTTGTCTGTAAACCCTCTCTTCCCGAGGTATCGAAGACCACCTCAATTGTACCGGAGGCTCCCGGGGTTACCGGTTTCTTGTCATATTTGGGCACCGTGCAGCCGCAGCTTGCTGAAGCTGCTGCAATTACCAGGTCAGCATCACCGGTATTGGTATAGGAAAAAATGCATCCGACCTTCTCACCGGCTTTGACCTTTCCGAAATTATGTTCGGGTATCTGGAAGGTGATGATTGCCGTACCTGTGGTATCAGGCTGCATCTTCCCTGCCTCACCCCTGGCGCTCTGTCGGCATGATGCCGCAAACAGCGTCACTGCCAATGCCAATGCAATAAAATAAGTTCCCTTTCTCATCATGTTCTCTTTCTCTTTTTCACTGCCGGTACTGCTCCTTTGACGGCATGCTCCGGGTTCTCCTGCTCTCCCTCTGTCGCTGCCTTCCCCTCCCTGCGTGCAGGGCCTCCCCTCCTGCTCTTTTCCTTATGCTCACCGGTCTGTCCGCCCTTGTCCTGACCTTCGCCAATCAATCCTCTTCCGGCCTTTGTCAGGCTCCCGTTAACCCTCATCTCCTTGACTATCTTATCGAGTATCCCGTTCACAAAAGTACTGCTTTTAGCAGTGCAGTAATCCTTTGCGATCTCGATATATTCATTGAGTGTGACTTTGACCGGGACCTCGGGAAACTCAACCAGTTCTGTTATTGCAAGCTGCATAACAAGCTTATCCATAAGCGCTATTCTCTCAACCTCCCAGTTGGTGGTGTGGGTGTCAATCAGTGCGCTGTTCTTCTCACTGTTCAGGATGGCCTTTCTCAGAAGTACCTTCACAAACTGCTCGTCGTCGCTGTTGGTGTACATTGCCGGCATGACCATCTCATGTCCGTCGTCATGCTCCCTGAGCTTACCGAGTGAATTGCGGATCATTGCTGCAACGAAGGGCAGATCGTCATTCCAGTAAACCGATTGCTCCTCGAGGCTCGATGCAAGATCTTCAGATGCGGGGAAAAGGTTTGTTATTACCTCCCTTACAAAGCGCTGATCAGCACGATAGCTGCTTTCAGGTGCAGACATGTATTCAGTGTACAGATCCCAGTCCGTCATATCATTGTAAACCTTTCTGACCACCTCAGGGTGCCCTGCCCATGAAAGACCAAGGGTCCCCATCCAGCGTGACAGACCCTTGAAACTGGTGATCTTGTCCTTCCTGGTCCATAAAGCCGGCATTGCCTCGGAATGAGCACGCAACTGCTCACTGTTCCTCAGCTGTGCAATGACCTTGTTGTCAGCAAAGCGCGTATTGGGGTTTATGTCTTCAGGGGAAGGAACTTTCTTATTTCGCGATAGCTCTGCCCTCTCCCTGGCCACGTCTGACATGGCAATAAGCAGCAGCAGGAGATAATGGTAGAGATCATAGCTCTTCCTGATGCTTAACGTGAGCTCCTGCTCGGCCGTCTCCAGGTCGTCAAGCTCCTTCCTGTTGCACGCATACAGCACAGATAGCGCCTTGATCCTTAATTGTCGTCTGCTTATCATTTAAAGAACAGATTTTTTCAGGCTGCAAAGTTAAAAAAAACGACGCGGAATAATACCCTGCTGCCAAAAATAGTCTTACAAATTATCTCTCCAATTTTGAGATGAATAAATAATTGTTACATTTGACCATACTAACCGGTTGAAACCCTAAAACATTCGTTACTGATGGAAGAAGAGAAAGGAAGCATTGAAGGTCAGAATGAGAGAAGTGATAAAGAGGAGGTATTCACAAAAGTTGTTCGGGCAGGGAAGAGGACATACTTTTTTGACGTCAAGTCAACCAGACATGAGGATCTCTACCTGACCATCACGGAAAGCAAGAAGAGGCTTGGGAAAGATGGGAAGATGTTCTACGAGAAGCATAAGATCTTTCTCTACAAAGAGGATTTTGAAAAATTTACCGAAGGATTGCGCGAGGCTATTACATTCGCCGGTAACGGTGAGGTTCTGCACACCGAACGGAGAGTCATTGAAGAAGCCGAGGAGGAAGCTGTTGCCATACCTGCCACCGAATTTTCGGATGTCGATTTTGATGAACTGGGAACCAGGTAAGAACCTGCGTCAGTTAACTTAAATTCCCCCGATAAATGGATTATCTGCTACTGGCACTAGCCATTATTTTCATGATTGTTGGTATCGCCGGCTGTCTTTTACCTGTATTACCGGGACCGCCACTGAGCTATCTCGGGCTTGTGATACTGCATTTCACCCGCTTTGCCGACATCAGTAAAAACCTGTTCATCATACTTGGAATAGTTGCCGTGGTGGTGACTATTGTTGACTATATAGTACCCATCTGGGGAACACGCAAGTTCGGAGGCTCCAAATACGGCGTCCGGGGAGCCACCGTGGGCCTGATAATAGGGCTCTTCCTGGGTCCGCTGGGAATAATCATCGGTCCGTTCATTGGTGCCGTGGTGGGGGAGCTCATCTTCAAGGATGACATAAAATATGCCCTCAAAGCCGGCTTCGGCAGCCTGCTCGGTTTCCTCACGGGGGTGGGACTGAAGCTCGCCGCCTCACTCCTGATGACCTTCTATTTCGTGAAAGCGCTCCTGGTGTAGCCTATGCCCCGAGGGTGGCAACCATCACCGCTTTGATTGTATGCATGCGGTTCTCGGCTTCGTCAAAAACTATTGACCCGGGAGACTCAAAAACCTCTTCGTTAACCTCGAGGCCGTCAAGGCCGAACTTCTTGAAGATCTCCTCACCCATCTTCGTCTCCCTGTTATGGAACGCCGGCAGGCAATGCAGGAACTTAACCTTTGGGTTGCCTGTGAGTCTTACAACCTCGCCATTTACCTGGTATGGCTTCAGCAGCCTGATCCTCTCCTCCCACACTGCATCGGGTTCTCCCATAGACACCCACACATCGGTGTAGAGGAAATCAACACCTTTTACCGCTTTCGCAACATCCTCGGTCAGGGTGATCTTCGCTCCTGTCTCACGGGCTATCTCCCTGCACTTCTTCACCAGCTCATCAGCAGGCTGACATGCCTTTGGTGCGGCAGCGCGAAAGTCCATCCCCATCTTGGCGGCACCCACCATCAGCGAGTTGCCCATGTTGTTGCGGGCATCGCCGAGGTAACAGAAGCTGATCTTGTCAAGCGGCTTGTCGCTGTGCTCCATCATTGTCATGAAGTCGGCTAGGATCTGAGTGGGATGGAACTCATTTGTCAGTCCGTTCCACACCGGCACACCGGCATATTCAGCCAGCTCCTCAACGATATCCTGTCCGTAACCCCTGTATTCAATCCCGTCATACATCCGTCCCAGTACCCTGGCAGTGTCTTTCATCGACTCCTTGTGTCCGATCTGTGATCCGGAGGGACCGAGGTAAGTCACATGAGCTCCCTGATCGAAGGCGGCAACCTCAAAGGCGCAGCGGGTACGGGTGGAGGCCTTTTCAAAAATGAGTGCAATGTTCCTGCCCTTAAGCCTCTGCTGTTCCGTGCCTGCGTATTTAGCCTTCTTCAGGTCAAATGAGAGGTTAAGAAGGAATTTTATCTCTTCCTGTGTGAAGTCGAGCAGTTTGAGAAAACTGCGGTTTCGTAAGTTGTATGCCATATCTGTTATGTGTTAAAAGTCGAAAGTCTGTAAAGTCCGTAAAGTCGAAAGTCTGAAGTCTGAAGGTCCTGCGGTCTTGCGGTCTTGCAGTCTAAGTAAGTGATTCTCAATTTCTACAACTGAAAACTAAGGACTGATGACTGCCGACTGGAGACTCACTACTGCCTATTGCCTATTGCCTATTGCCTATTGCCTAGTCATACTCCATCGTTATCTTGGTTCCATATCTCCTGTCTTCCAGCTTGAAGGCCTCGGTGATCACGCTTTTGCTGCCGCCCGATTTGATAAAGTTAAGACACGCTTCGATCTTGGGCGCCATACTCCCCTTGGTGAACTGACCCTCATTGAGATATTTCATGGTGTCCTTATAATCAAGAAACTCCTTGATCTCCTGGTCGGGCTTTTTGTAGTTTATATAAACATACGGGACATCGGTAAGGATATAAAACTCATCTGCGCCAATGGTTGAGGCCAGCAGTGATGAGGCCAGGTCCTTGTCGATAACGGCCTCGGCCGGTCTGACGTCCTTCTTCTCATCGATATATACCGGGACGCCGCCGCCGCCGGCAGCAATGACAATATTGCCGCGAAGTGCCAGCTCACGGATGAGGCCATGGTTCATGATACCGGCAGGCCTGGGTGATGGCACCACCCTGCGGTACCCTCCCTCGGTCTTGACCTCCTCCTTGAATACCCAGCCCTTGGCCTGCGCCAGCTCATCGGCCTTGGTCTTCGTGTAAATCTTGCCCACCCTCTTCTGGGGGTCAGTGAAAGCCGGGTCATCCTTGTCAACCAGTACGGTGGTGATGAGACAGACAACATTCTTCTCAATCCCGTGCTTGTTGAGCACATTCTTGAACATCCGTTCTATCATATACCCGATACCCCCCTGCGAATCCGCCACACAGATATCGATGGGCATCTGAGCAATGCCGTACATCTGTTCTCCGGCATCATTTCTCATGAGAATGTTTCCAACCTGCGGCCCGTTGCCGTGGGTGATGACAATATCATATCCCTCCCTGATCAGGAAGACAAGATTCTCAAGAGTGTCAGTGGTGTTCTGCTCCTGTTCCTCAATGGTTCCTATCTGATCGCCCCTGAGGAGCGCATTGCCTCCGAGGGCTACAACCGCCAGTTTTTTACTCATACCTCTCAGTTAAAGTCAGGTGACAAAGCTAAAATTTTATATGAAATTATTTCATGGTAAATATTATAAGGGCATACAAAAGAGTTATATATATGTCACGGCCAGCCTTGATCAGTATATTTTGCATATTTTATTACTTTTACAGCCAAACATCCTTACGTGAAGAACCGCTATCTCCCCTTTTTATATGTTCTGCTGCTGATATTCCTTCTTGCTTCCTGCAAGGGCGACAGCGCTTACAAGAACATGAGGGAAGGAGAGATCTATTACAACATCAAATATATAAGCAACCCCTCTTCGCTTTCATCCGACCTGCTGCCAAAGGAGCTGGTAATAGCCTTCAGGAATGACCTCTTCAACACAAGCCTCAGGACACCCATTGGCAACTCCGGCATCACCACGGTAATAAATCCGAAGGAGAACATCTTCGACACATATCTTAATCTGCTCTCTTTCAAGTACTATTTCAAAGGGAACTCAAAGGACCTGCAACCTGGATTTGCTGCGATGAAGGGCATGACGGTGCATGACACCGGCCGAAAATCGGTAATCTGCGGCTTCAACTGCCGCCAGGCCCGGGTTGATATTCCGGAATCGGAAACCACCCGTTATATATGGTATACAAATGAGATCAGGGTTGAGAAGCCAAACAGGATGACCCCTTACAGAGAGATTGACGGAGTTCTGATGGATTTTTTCTACATAATCGGTAAGGCAGAGATGCAGTTTACAGCTGACGAAGTAATTGTAAAACAGATACCTGACAAGGAGTTTGAAAAGAAAAAGAACTACAAGGAGGTGTCGGCGAAGTTCCTCGATGCGCTCATCCTCAAAATGATTTCGTTTTGAAAATATGCTCCTGCGGGTCAACCATTTTTCTTACCTTTGCTAATCATTTTAAAGACCGCCTTCAGGGAGGGGAAAAATAACTTTATTTCACGATGGGCAAACAGAAAAAAGGTAACGGTTCATCAACAGTCAAAAAGGATTCATCCGGCAGTTCATCAGGGGAGAATGCAAGGTTCATTGCAGGGCTTATCCTGCTCGTCTTTGCATTGTACATGCTTGTGGTGTTCATCTCTTACGTACTCACCGGTAACGCTGACCAGGATTCACTCAGTCCCCAGCCTGAGGATGGTCTCTTCGCATACAAGAACTGGGGTGGAAAATTCGGATTTAATATCAGTCATTATTTCATCCACTACGGCTTCGGACTCGGGTCGTTCTTCATCCCGCTCATCCTCGGCGCCTTCGGTCTTGCCCTTCTCAAGGTAAAGTACTTCAGGCTGTGGAAGAATGTACTTCGTTTTCTCCTTGCCACCGTCATTGTATCAGCCATCCTGGGATACTTCTCCGGACAGTCGACATTCCTCGGGGCCGGGCCGGGAGGTGAATTTGGTTATATGATCGCCCACCGGCTTAATGAGATTATGGGCAAGGTGGGAACAGGGGCCGTGCTCCTTGTGATCACAATAGCATACCTCATCTTTGCACTGCATGTGAACCCTCAGACTATCAGGAAGCCCATCGCCACCG
>JBGSLG010000084.1:0-5263 GCA_041740815.1 Bacteroidales bacterium | reverse complement strand
CGGCGAACCCCGGCGGCATGCTCTATTTCAGCACACCGGTCCTGAAGCAGGTAAGCATCTTCCCGATTATTCCGTCAGTCTCATACTCATTCAAATTCTGAAAGCCATGAAGAGGAAGAGAGTGATGACATATTTTTCCGTATTACTGATCATGGCAGTCGTGGCCGGGTCTTGCGAGACCACCATTAAGTTCAAGGGCGACGGTGCAGACCCGAAGATTGTGATCTACTCGCTGCTGCACCCCGACAGCCTGATCAGCGTCTCTGTGGCCGTCAGCCATGCCGTCTTCGATGAGAGGTATGAGCCTGAGCAGATAACCGATGCTGTGGTGCGGGTGTACCGCGACGGCGCGTTGCTGGAGACGCTGGACTATGTTCCCCCGGAGCCGGTGCCTGATTACATGCCCGAAGTTACCCATTCAAGATACGTCTCTGAGGTGAACAGGCCTTTGCCCGGAAGCACGTACAGGATTGAGGTTGTGGTGCCGGGATTGACTACTGCCTCGGGGGAGGCGATGCTGCCTGACCCGGTGCCCATCATCAGGTTCGATACCTCGTCGGTTACACGGGAGTGGGGGGAGAGGCAACTGGTTGTGAAAATTAAGTTCCAGGATCCGGCGGGAGCCGAAAACCTTTACCGGCTGACGGCACGCGGTAAAGGCGGGTTCTATTCCGGGCAGAAGGAGGAACCTTACATATCCCTCATGCCTGTAATAGTCTCTGATGAAGACCTGAGCTACGGTGCGTGGGGTGAACCCCTTATAACACCGCAACAGGAGGATGATATTTTCGGGATGTACCTGTATAACACATACAGCCTTTTTACTGATGAGCTGATTGCAGGGAAGGAGTATAACCTGACAATGCAGTTCCATCACAATGCTCCTGATACCGATTACTACGAGTTTAACCATTTATATTTCATGCTGCACTCACTGAGCAGGGACCTGTACCTTTACCTTCAGTCACTCTCCGCGCAAGACCAAACGAGGGACAACTTCCTGGCGGAGCCTGTGCTTGTCTATACAAATATATCGAACGGCCTAGGGGTTGTTGGGGCTATATCCACCGGTAAGGATTCACTGATAATAGGTGATTATCCCGTTGAGGGTGTTTATTATGACAGCTACAGTTATAACAAGTGATAATCCTCCGGGCGTTAAAGGAGACCCGGCAAAAATCAACGGACTAATCAAGTCTCGTGAAGGGTTCCCGGCTTTTTTGAATCACGCCGGAGGCCCCCGGAAACCATAATCTGAAAAAATAATTGAAAAAAATCTATTGCGGTATTGAAATAAGTATTTACTTTGCATCACAAAGTACTACATAATCGAAGCATGAACCAGTCAGATCAGCACATAGAAGACATCCAGATCATCAGGAAGATAATGGAGGAGTCGTCAAGATTCCTGTCGCTCAGTGGCTTATCAGGTATAATTGCAGGCTTCCTGGGCATTGCCGGGGCTGTGGTTGCACAAATGATAATTACAAATGATTCCGCCACGGCTGACTGGTACATGCAACCCCTTGCGGGCGGACCGGACGGTCTGCGTTCCGTTATTCCTCTCTTTGCAGTGATGGGAGTGGTGCTGGTTCTGGCCTTCTCCGGCGCTGTTTTGTTTTCATCACGCAAGGCGAAAAAAAGCGGACATAATGCCTGGACACCCGTGACGCGCAGGATGCTGGCAAGCCTGCTAATACCACTGGCCGCCGGTGGTCTCTTTATCCTGCTGACAATAGGTACCGTGCCCGCCAGCGTCACAGCAGCATCGTCACTCATATTCTACGGGCTGGCAGTGGTGAGTGCCGGCAAGTTCACCTTCGGGGAGATTCACTGGCTGTGCGTGCTCGAAGTCGTCACAGGACTCGTCTGCCTGGCGCTGCCCCAGTACACGATAATCCTCTGGGCCATTGGATTCGGTGTGATTCACATCGGATACGGCCTTTTCATGCATCTCAGGTACAGGGGATGAAAACGATCCTTGCAAACTTTAACAAGGCTTTTGAGAGCCGGGTGAGGCTCGGCATCATGTCGGTGCTGGCTGTCAGCAGCAGCATGGACTTCACCGGCCTGAAGGAGACTCTGGCTGTGACTGACGGCAACCTGGCCAGCCACCTCAGGGCGCTTGAGGATGATGGTTACATCAATATGGAAAAGAGCTTCAAAAACCGCAAACCGAATACAAACTACACAATCACCGAAAAGGGGCTGGATAGCTTTAAAGACCACCTCCGGGCACTTGAGGAACTGATAAACAACAGGTAATTTTTTTTACTCTTTTAACTTTGAAATACAAAGTACTTTTACAAAACAAATAACATGGAAAACGAATCTTTACAGCAGGAAAAATGGTACCAGTCGATGACCGTCAAGATGGTCCTTCTGGCAATTATGGGTCTTATGCTTCTCATCCCGTTGGCGCTGATCAACGAGGTCATAAGGGAGCGCTCGCAGAACGCAGAAACGGCTCGTAATGAGATAGATGCATTATGGGCTTCGGCACAGACAGTCACCGGTCCGGTGCTGAATGTGCCGGGTACAAAGGTCATTGGTGACGACGGCAGGTATGTGACAACCACCATGCACATACTCCCTGACGATCTGAAGGTAAACGGCGTCCTCATGCCTGAGGTTCGTTACCGCGGAATATATGAGACGGTTGTTTACAGCTCCGATCTTAAGATCTCAGGCAGCTTCTCCATTGCAGGATATGAGCACCTGAATGACTATACATGGCAGTGGGAACAGGCTTATATTTCTCTCGGCGTTTCGGATAATAAGGGCATAAGTGACAGGGCCGACCTGACCATTGACGGCGTAGTCATTGGGGCACAGCCGGGTGCCGGTCAGCCAGACCTTTTCGAGAAAGGTATCTCGTTTCCCCTGCCGCTTGATCCGGAGAAGATCAGCGGGTTTAAAGGCGATTTCAGCCTTGATATCGGTCTTAAGGGCAGCGGCAGCATCGCCTTTTCACCGGTGGGCAGGACCACGGAGGTGACCCTTAGTTCAGAGTGGGAAGCCCCTAAATTCACCGGCAATTTCCTTCCTGCTGACCGGGACGTGACTGACGCAGGCTTTACCGCCAAGTGGTCAGTGACCCACCTCAACAGGAGTTTCCCGCAGGTGTGGGCAGGTCAGAGTTACGCCCCGGCTGCTGACGCATTCGGTGTAGACCTGATCATGGAGGCTGACCATTACACGAAGGCCGAGCGCAGCGCCAAATACGGGCTCCTGTTCATCGCACTGACCTTCCTGGTACTCATTATCATTGAGCTCAGGTCGGCCCAGCGCATACATATATTTTACTATCTGCTCACAGCCCTGGCCCTGATCCTCTTCTTCTCACTGCTCACGGCGCTCAGCGAGCATATCGGGTTCAACCCCGCATACCTGATCTCAGCAGCAGCCACCATCGGGTTGCTTACAGCCTTCTTCGGGTCGTTGCTGAAGAAAGGCTGGATGGTGCTTCTCATCAGCGGTCTGCTGACTGCGCTTTATGTCTTTATCTTCTTCCTGCTGGCAATGAAGGATTATGCCTTCCTGGTGGGAAACATAGGACTCTTCGTGATGCTTGCAGTGCTGATGATAGTGTCGGCAAAGTACAGGCTCTTCAAGGAATAACTTTCGCAGGGCGAAACTCAGGCAGCCGGGAGGCTGCCTGAGGATTAGCAAATGTACCGAAAGGCTTCCCGCCTTCCCGTGGATCACCATTCCCACCTACAGTCTTCTCGCTTTCCCGAAGATTCCCAATTTCAACGCACGATGTCCGGCCAGCCCTGCGCTGTCCGGACATCTGCTTTTAAAGGTGCATGCTCTCACTGGGGATGCCGAATGAAGCACCCATTATGCAGTCTGAGCTTTTTGCAGTAACTTACAGGGTCGCTTTAAAACGTCCGCATCCATGTTGCTCAAAAGGTTTATTGAAGAAGAGAGTACAGAGAAATTCGACCTGATCATAGTCGGCGGAGGCATCACCGGAGCTGCCGTGGCTTATATTGCCGCAGCGCGAGGCCTCTCGGTGGTCCTCTTTGAAAAGAAAGACTACGGCGGCGCCACCTCCTCAGCCACATCAAAGCTAATCCACGGAGGGCTCCGGTATCTCGCCAACGGCGAACTGAAGCTTGTACGCGAATCGCTGCGCGAGAGGAGAATACTTGGTAATATTGCCCCCAATTTTGTCTACTCACTACCATTCCTGATGCCTATGTACAGGCGATGGAAGGGGAATATCTGGAAGATGCTGGCGGGCATGTACATCTATGACGCCCTGTCATATGACAAGAAGGACACCTGGGACAAGAGCAAGAGGCTCCAGAATCACAAGCTCGTCTCATACAGGAAAACAATCAGGCTGGAATCGAACCTGAAGATGGAGGATCTTCGCAATGCCTTCTATTTCTTTGATTACCAGAGTATTTTCCCGGAGCGGCTGACCCTCGCTTTCATCAAGTCGGCTGCGGATTATGGTGCCAGGGTCTCGAACTACACACCCGTGGAGGGATTTGTTTTTGGCGAGGGCAACAGGATAACAGGCGTGAGGGTCAGGGATACATTCACCGGGGCAACAAAAGAGATTCACGGTGAGCTGATAGTCAACTGCGGCGGTACCTGGGCCGACAAGATACTCAACTTGGCGGCGGGAAAAGTCGCAACCACCCATAAGGTAAAGCGTTCCGAGGGCATCCACATAATCACGAAGAAAATTGCAGGCCATCATGTGGTATCGCTTCAGACGGACACCGGCGGCCATATGATGATAATGCCCTGGCGTGACCATTCGCTGATCGGTACAACCGACAAGGAGTTCCTGGGAGACCCTGACGATTATCATGTGTCGGGTGAGAGCATAGATGAGATCATTAACAATGTGAACACATATTTCGGCAGGAAAATCTCGCGCGAGGATATCATTCATGCCTATGGCGGCCTCCGCCCGCTGGTCGATGATCAGACAAAGGGATCGTATGAGACATCAAGAAAGTACGAGGTATATGACAATGCCACTGACGGTATCGGAGGCATGATAACCGTTGAAGGCGGGAAATACACCACCAGCCGAAGCCTTGCACGCGAGGTGCTGAAACTGATCTCCACAAAACTGAACAGGACCCTCGCCGACTCCGTCTCAGACAACCTCTACCTGTCGGGATGCGAGATCCGTGACATGAGGCAGTTCATGATCAGGCAGCACCTGAACTACAAGGATTTCAGCCGCAACACGGTGGAGTATGTGAGCAGGAACTACGGCACCGAGAGCAAGCTG
>JBGSLG010000083.1:0-9652 GCA_041740815.1 Bacteroidales bacterium | reverse complement strand
TTGTTTATATGTGTACTAAAGGTATGCATATTTGGTGGAAATGGGAGTTATTGGGTAGGTGGGGGTGATTGATATATCTGGTGGCGACAATGTGCATGTATGCCTACGGTTACGGAAACCCGGGAAGGCATCGGCACTGATCACGGAAACCCGGGAAGGCATCGGCACTTATCACGGAAACCCGGGAAGGCATCAGCACTGATCACGGAAAGCCGGGAAGGCGTCGGAACTGATCACGGAAACGGCTTTTAACGCGGATCCTTGTGCCGGCTTTAGGTTCTGATGAATGTGACCGGGAATTCTGATCTATCACTTTATCTCAAGAACCACCAGGTAAGCACAATGGTCTGAGGCTGCCGAGTCCTGAATGACTTCTGTCGAGATTACCCGAAACCTGTCTGCCGGCCGGAACATCACATAATCAATCTTTTTAACGGGCTCGCCGGAAGGGTAGGTGGGAGCAGGAGCATCCCTGTCGTATGCAGCACTCCACAACTTCTCCAGGATCCCGATCGGAATGCTCCCTGGAACAGCATTCATATCACCAGCCAAAATTGAGGGATACCGGCCATGAGCAAAGACATCATTTAACATCATAACCTGTAGTATCCTGTCGGTATCATCACCCGTATGATCCAAATGAGTGCCGATAAAGGCAATAGTATCGCCCGAGGACAATACCGTGATAACCTCCACCGCCGTCCGGGGCTCTCGGACGTCAGTAAAGGGAAGGGAAATATTCCGGGTGGAAACAAAGCTGTGTTTCGACAGAATCGCCTCACCGTATTCGCCTCCATCATAATCCATCGCCCTCGCAAAGAGGGGTACCATCTTGAGTCTCCATCCCAGCTCAGTGGCTAAATCGTATCCTCTTGCCCTCCGGGTGAGGAAATCTACCTCCTGGAGTGCGACCAGATCAGGATCAGCATCCCTTATGACTTTGGCAATGTAATCCAGATCAAAATCACCCTTCATTGTCGCTCCATGATAAATATTGAAAGTGAGTATCCTTAAAACCTTTGTATTGTCTGTAATCCCCTGATTCGAGGCAGGAATACTGATCACGAACATGATCAGAAATACCATTAATCTAATTTTCATTTCCTGACGGTATTAAGTTGTAATTCTGTCTGGCTGTGGTCTAACCATTCCAGGTACGGGCAAGATTGGCGTGTTCTGGTCCATTTCGCACTGCCCTCCTCTGCTGTGGTTAGTTAAGCTCTTGAGTTCGCTACTGAGGCGGCACTGATGTACCAAATCCAGCCTGGAATGTAAAATCTTAATATGATGTGGTATTACGTGGCCTGATCTACTTTATGCAGCACTCCTCTGCTGTGGTTAGTTAAGCTCTTGATTTCGCTACTGGGACTGCACTGATGTACCTAATCCAGCCCGGAATATCAAATCGTGCTTTAATGTTGCCTGCCGTGGTATCGAGTGGCCTGATCTGCTTTGCACTGCTGAGACCTCTTAATACCATTGTGTTCCGGACTGGTATGATATAGTCTGGCCCGATCCGCTCAGGTTCGGAAAGGTCCTGTCCGGGTTACTATGTTTTCTTTGGCTCGAAACGGGGTTGTGTTGCGCCAGTCATATCCTTTTAGTCCCCCCTGTAACTTACCAACTCGATACCTCCCACATATTCAAATATTTGCGTCCAATCGGACATGAAAAACAGGAAATGCGTATCACATGATTCGCTGATCGTTCCCTACCTTATGAAGATAAACAGAATAACCTGGAAAGTCACCAGCCCTACCAGGGCAAGAAACACAGACCTGCCCCATCCGAACCGTTGAACTTTCCTGATGCCTATCGTGAAGAGATACATGAACCATAAAAAGTAAACTACATAGAGGGTCAGTAACAAATACCTCCAGAAGGTGGGACCATTCAGAAGCTTCTCATATTCCTGCATATCAATAACTCCCAAGGTCGAAAGAATGGCATCAGTGAGATCATGTAACAAGGAGCTCCAGGTCGCAATTCCGATACCAAAACCGGTAACTGCCAGCATATTCTCAAATGAACCGGCACCATTAAGAAGTCTCGAAATAAGAAATATAGTACAGGAAGCTCCGAGCCAGGCCATATAATATCCCGGCAAGGTCAGAAAAATATCATACATGAAGTATTTCTCAACCGGGAGGGCAAGCCACGGACTGAATGCAGATGGTGACCCGCCGGCATTCCAGGCCATGATATAGAAGAGTGTGTAACCGATTATCGGCACCAGCAGTGCAAAAAAACCAAACCTCAGCGTACTCTTGCGGTCAAGTATAAGATCGAAGGTGCTGTCAGGCCTGGTGAACATCCTGAGATAAATTTGGAAGAATCGTGGGCTGTCGGGTTTCATGAGTATCTTTCGTTTGTTGTCTCGTTTTTCAATGGCAGTTTTTTTGGGAGGTTTATATATTGGCCGGTGGATTTGATCTTGCTACTGTCATTGCCCTTCCCTTTGCCTGGTTCCTGCCCTTGCCCTTAACCTTGCCCAGGTTATTCTGTTGCCCGCAATCTCGGATTTACTGTTGTCGAGATGCATTTACATAAGATTATCAAAGGGTTGCCTGCATTCATTCCCGATTGACCATTAATGGAGCAGGATCTTCTTTCCTCAAAGATCTTTCAGGGATTTCCTGCCTTCATGCCAGGCAGACCATCAATTAAGCGGGATCCACATTCCTCAGAGATCATCGAAGGGTGTGCGGATCTTCTGAATGCTCTTCTCGGTGACATGTGTGTAAATCTCCGTCGTCTTGCTGCTCTTGTGACCCAACAACTCCTGGATGTACCGCAAATCCGTTCCGGCCTCCAACAGATGCGTGGCATAGGAGTGCCGCAAACCGTGCAGAGTAATCTTTTTTTTGATCTCTGCCTTCTGACATGCCATCTTAAATACCTTCTCCACACTTGTTGCACTGTACCTTTCGCCCTGACGCTGCCCTTCAAAAAGATATTGAACCGGAGTATACCTTTTCACGTATGAATCTATCATTTCAATCAGTTTCGTTGAAACTGGCACTATCCTGTCCTTGAACCCCTTTGCCTGCCTGATGCTAAGAAGCATCCGGTCACGATCAATATCCCCCGGCTCAAGCATTAGTACTTCACTTCGGCGAAGGCCACACCCATATATGACACCTAGCATCACCCTGTGCTTTTCGTTTACTGGTGCATATATAATCTTCCTGATCTCCTCCTTACTAAGCACATTCGGAAGTTTGTGCTGTGTCCGAGGACGCGTAAACTCTCCCGGATCAATTACTTCACTGCATATCTCCCTATAAAACTTCTTGACCGCACTGATCAGCTGATTTTGAAATGAATAACTCAATCCTCTTGCAAGAACATATTCATTTACCATCCTTACAAGGTCGCCAGAAGTACACTCTGTGGCTTCCTTTGGCGAAACAAACCTCAGATAAGTATCCAACATTGATGTGTACGTCCTCACCGTTGTAGGCGGATACCTGTGCGCCTCCAGCCAATTTTTGTAGTGGTTGAGATAAGCCAGAGATCTTTGACTAATTGTATCGCGATCTTCTCTCTCGGACAAATCTTCTCCAGAGTGAGAAGCACCATGACCTTTCCTGATAAAACCTTGAGCACTATTATTACGAATCTCCCTAATCTTTTCTATCAGCCTTCTGGTTTTGCCGTACCTGAATTCAATCCTGGCAATGCCGGCTAGCGCATCAACAATTATGGTGTCAACGTCATCAGTTGCCTCAATATGCCAACAATTCATGCCTATATTCCATGTAGCATCTGGCAAGGTTTTAACAACTCTTATTATTTCCTCATCAGGTAAAAACTTGAGAGTAACACGAATTCCACTGTCGTGCATTATCCTCTCGATAGTAATGGTTTTCATTATATGCAGCGATTTTGGTGTTCATGTCCTTATTGGCCGGTGGCAGAAGAAATGCTTTTAAAGGGTAATTACAGTATTGCAGCAATTAGGGTATGCCAAGGTCTGTGGCGTAACTGGAAAAGGGTCTTTATAAAGAAGTAACCGTGAGGCAGTACCTTGGATATGAATTTCTGAAAGTAGCTACCTTCCTAATCAGCCTCTGTGACTCCGGGACCCCTCCTTGACTGTGGTATCGGTTTCCTAATCTCGAGGAACAGCTTCCCTGACCTCCGGGACCAGCCTGCCTCCCCTGACTGTAGCACCCAGAACTATCCCGGCACTGAGTAAAACGATGTTCTTGACAATATACTGCCCCTCAAGGGTAAATGAAATGGGGAAGAGATGAAATACCTCGCCGGGGAATAAGAATATTGGCATGAAGGTTCCAAGCATCTGAAGATATAACAACAGCAATGTCTCTCTCAAAAAAATCTTGAATATCAGTCCGATACCAATCAACACCTCCCATGTGGCCAGCCCGTATAATATCACCTTGTCACCTACTAATCCAAAGGTCATGGTACTGATCGTCCTGACAGCAATATCCTCGGCAGGACTGAGCCCTTCAAAATACTTGAGGAAGCCAAACCAGAAAAAAACAATCCCGATGCTCATGCGGAGCAACACCAACCCTTTCGCCGACATCCATCGGGTAACCGCTCTATCTATTTTGTGGAACTTTTCTCCTCTTAAAGTCATAATCCAGTTGTTATGTGCTGAAGCACCGATATCCATTAAACACAGATAAAACACCCGGAAGAAAGTGTTGTTCATTTGTTAACACTGGAAGACGCACTGAACATGGTTAAATACTGTTAACTCCCGCAACCTTGCATTGTCAGGTGGCTCCGGTGTCACCTTGTGAAGGATTGAACTCGCGCATGGAGTCGGAATCAGCCTCACGCATCTGTTCAGAATCACCCTCGCGCATTGCTTCCGAATTACCCTCGCGCATTGACTCGGAGCTGCTGTCACGCATATTCTCAGAGGCGCTTTCACGCATGGCTTCAGAATCACTCTCGCGCTGTGTCTCAGAGGAGCCATCACGGAGACTGCCGGAATCGGCTTCGCGCATGGAGCCGGAATCGCTGTCCCTTAAGGCATCGGAATCCGCGGCTTTCTTCATTTTCGTCAGGATAAGATGAGTAAATAATTCCGTCTAATGACGACCTCCGGCTGTGGATGCAATTATGGCAGCTGTCACACTTGTAATGATTGCCGCCTGTACCTGCCTAATGGTCTGCGATACGACATCAGAAACGGGACTCTCTTTAAAGATCTTCTTTAACCGGGTCCTGATATTCTTCAACTCTTCCCGGTCATCCGAGAGTAACCTGTGCATCCTGCAGGCCTCGATAAGTCCGGCAATGGCCATGTTCGCGGATGAGGGCTCTCGGGTATTAGCAAATATATCATTTTTAAGCTGGCGAATCAGGTTATTACGGCTATAACTCTCAATGAGATACGATCTCCTGTACGGGATCAACCCCAGAAACTTCCTTTCCTCAATCCGCACCATCCTTTTATCTGCAAGGCCTTTCAATATCTGCCATTTATACTTATTGTAGCGCCTTGCCAGTTTTCTGATCCAGTATCCCAATCTGCGAGGGTGAGGGTCACGCGAAATAAGGGCTGTGACCTCGTTTATGAGCGGATCAGCCGAGGTGCCGGGTGTCTTGAGTATGAGCCTCTTGTTTGTAATGTTAATACGCTCTTCAAGGGTCATGTCAAGGAGGATTGCTCCGGCAATACCGTACTGTATGAACATCCCGGAGATCATGAACCGCCCTTTCTCAGGATGATGAGCAATCATCAAAAATTTCTCAGCCGTGCTAAAGTTCTTATCAGCCATATTTTTTCTTTTTCGGGACAGCGGCCGGGATGAATATAAAAGCGGACGCGGGCCCCCTGGTATATAACAGGCTATTTCATTAACGCTGTCAAGGCTTCTTCAATAGTAGGGTGGAAGTTGACTGTCCTGCCACGGTTGCTCTCAAGGATGAAGTCGTGCCAACTTCTGCTTGTCAGGTGCGAAAAATCGCCTACAATTGACAACCTCATCCTGTAGTTTGAGAACTTCTGAAGGATGTCACCTGCAACACCTGTGCGGAGATCGAAGAATTCATCACTGAAGGAATCGGAATGAATGATGATACGGGAGCAGTTTTCATAACTGATATTTCCCATGATGTCAAGGATGTCAGTACCGGAACTGATGAGGATAGTTCCTCTCTCTACCTCTGCAACGGGGGTTGGGGATTCTGAGTTGTGGTATGTTAATCGAAAGTCCATAAAGTCAGAAAAGTCGAAAGTCCGTAAAGTCGAAAGTCCGTAAAGTCGAAAGTCCGTAAAGTCAGAAAAGTCGAAAGTCCGTAAAGTCGAAAGTCCGTAAAGTCGAAAGTCCGTAAAGTCGAAAGTCAGAAAAGTCGAAAGTCCGTAAAGTCGAAAGTCCGTAAAGTCGAAAGTCCGTAAAGTCAGAAAAGTCTAAAGTCTGTAAAGGCGCAGGTATGAGGGTCTGAAGGTCGAGGTTTAAAAGTCGAAAGTCCATAAAGTCTGTAAAGGCGAAGGGCAAGGAGTCATAAAGTCCGGATATCTGATTTTCGTATTAGGCTGGTGGATCTACAATCTGAAGGCCTGTGACTCGGGTGGGAATATCAGATGGAAAACATTTTCAACGATTGGATTTATCATAGAATTTGTCGCACTGTTTTCCACACCCTTGAGGATTCGTCATGCAAAATCATCAGGTTAACCATGGTAATCTCATGTAATTTCCGGTATCTCCGTATATTGTCCCCGGCGGATTCATCATTGTGATTTCATGCTTCGGCGCGAGATCGCTTTCCTTTTCCTCTGCATAAAAGCACAATTTACGTCAGTACTACTAGCCTTCTTAACTGGATTGTAAGGTAAATCCAATTGATTTATTCTGACATATTTGCTTCCCATTCAGAAGCTAATCGCCTGATAATCAGAGATTATATGTATGATTTGAGATAAACCTCCGTTCCGTCAGTCACACAGGTAATACACCCTGCATTTTACAATAACCTGGTTCAAAATACTGACAATAGACAAAAATGCAGACATATAAATTTAATTAAAAGTGTGAATTATACAACAAAATTCCGTGGAAATCTGTTGATAATTTAAGAAATTTGCACCGATTCATGTTCCTGGCCAGTGTTACTGATGGTAAACCTGACAAACGTTTAGGACAAAATCAATACCTGGATACATCCATGATACGATTTCCTTCTATAGCTTTCAGAGCATTGTACCGGTATCTTGATAAATGGGACACGGATCAACAGCTGATTTTTATGAATTACGGATACTCTGATCCCGGAGTCTCTATTCAATTGGATGAAACGGACGAGAAGAACAGGTATACAGTACAGTTATATCACCATATGGCAGATATGACGGACCTGAAAAACAAGGACATCATTGAAGTGGGAAGTGGTAGGGGCGGAGGACTGGCATACATTGCAAGGAAATTTATGCCAAAATCTGCATTAGGAATTGACCTTGAAAAAAGCATTGTGGTTTTTTCAAACAGATTTCATCAACGGCCGAACCTTACTTTTATAACAGGGAATGCCCAGAATCTTCCTGTTGAGGATAACTCGTGCGATGTACTGCTTAACGTAGAATCCTCTCACCGTTACAAGTCAATCATAGCTTTTTTTGGTGAGGTACACCGGGTCCTCCGTCCCGGCGGCTATTTCCTCTTCACGGATTTCCGCGACAGCTATAAATGGCCGGACCTGTTGAAAATGCTGAAGGAATCAGGATTTAAAGTGATCGAGGAAAGAGATATTTCATCAAATATTCTGCATTCCCTGGATTTGGATTCAGAACGCCGGGAGGCACTGGTGCAGAGATATGCCCCGAAATTACTTCAAAAGGCAATACTTAATTTTACAGGATCGCAAGGGACAGCCACCTATAACAATTTTTTGACAGGCAAATTCATATATAAATCCTTTATGATGCAGAAGAATGGAGTTGTGTTGCGCAGGTCGCGGTCCTGATCAAAAAAATGTATTGTTAAAATTCTAATCCTTCAGATTCCCTAAAGCCATCCAGATTCTTCAGATTCGGATAGCCACCGCTGAATCCCTGTCGCCATCGTTGTTCTTCAGGTTCGAATTGCCGCCCCGAACGTCTGTCGCCAACATTGTTCTTCAACTTTCTCCAGAGCCATTTCGGTTCTTCATTTTCCCGATAACCAGCCCGGTTCTTATGAATACGCCATTAGCCTGATAATGATCAGCTTTCCCATTTCAACGACTTTTGTCTCAGACCGCGGCAGGTAAACTTCAAGAACAACTATATGGTCGATCGCCGGAATCATCCCATGCAACCTGCACCAGTCCTGCAAAACCTATGAAATACTATACCAGTCCTGCAAAACCCATGAACGCAAGTGCCAGGATACCCGCAGTTACAAGCGCTATTGGCGCTCCCTTCATCCCGGAGGGTACATTCATCAGCTCCAGCTGCTCACGTATACCCGCCAGTATCACAAGCGCTAACCCGAATCCTATGGCAGTAGCAGCCCCATATACAATGCCCTCGGCAAGATTGTAGTCCTTCTTGATGACAAGAATTGCAACACCAAGCACGGCACAGTTGGTTGTGATAAGCGGCAGGAAAATCCCCAGCGCCTGGTACAGCGGCTGACTGATCTTCTTCAGTATGATCTCTACCATCTGCACCAACGCTGCAATCACAAGAATATAGGCAATCGTCTGCATGAACCCGAGACCAAGCGGAATCAGCACATAAGTATAAATGAGGTACGTCACCATCGTGGCAAGCACCATCACAAAAGTGACGGCTCCCGCCATGCCAACAGATGTGCTAACCTTGTTCGAGACACCTAGGAAAGGACAGACACCGAGGAACTGCGCCAGAACAACGTTGTTGACAAGTATCGCCGATATAATCAGAAGTATATATTCCATGATTCTCCTCCTTATGCTTTATTGATCCTGTTAACCACAGCTATCAGATATCCCAGAGCAATAAAGGCCCCTGGTGCAAGTATGAACACAAGTATGCCGTCGCCGGAGATGAACTTGAAACCGGCTATGGCTCCACTGCCAAGCAACTCCCTGATGGCACCCAACACTCCAAGCGCCGCTGTGAAACCGAGTCCCATGCCGGCACCGTCAACAACGGAAGACCAGACAGTGTTCTTGCTGGCAAACGCTTCAGCACGACCAAGAACAATGCAGTTCACAACTATCAGCGGGATGAAAATACCCAGGGTCTCGTATAAAGATGGTACATACGCCTGCATAACCAGGTCAACAATCGTGACAAAGGTTGCAATCACCACAATGAATGCAGGGATTCGCACCTTGTCGGGGATCACGTTCTTCATCATCGATATCACCGTGTTCGAACCTACCAACACAAACGTGGTGGCCAGTCCCATGCCAATGCCGTTGACCATTGAAGAGGTGGTAGCCAGAGTCGGACACGCCCCCAGGATCATCACCAGTATTGGGTTCTCCTTTATAAAGCCTTTTGTGAAATTCTGTAGCTGGTTCATTTCAGACCTCCTTTCTCAAATGTGTTGTACGCTCGCTGAACTCCGTCACAGAACGCTCTTGAACTGATTGTGGCAGCCGTGATTGCATCAACCGGACCGCCGTCCTTTTTTACCTTAAGCGGGAACTCAGCAGGATTCTTCCCTTTGAACTGATCCTTGAACTCGGGCTTCTC
>JBGSLG010000082.1:0-80927 GCA_041740815.1 Bacteroidales bacterium | reverse complement strand
ATTAAAAATTGAAAACGCAGTTTCAAAATATTTTTCAGCTTCATCGAACTTCTCCAGTTTATAAAAACATAAACCTATCTTCTTTTGCAAAATGCCAGCTTCTTCGTTTCTCTTCTCTCCGGAAAGCAGAGTTTGATAGATCTTTAAAGCACTCTCATAATTTTCCTGTTCGTAGAATGAGTCTGCTTTTTCCAATGGATTTTCGGGAGTAATTTTCACCTTTGGTTTAAGTTTGGTCAATCTAAACTAATACAATTCGAATATATTTCGAACTATTTTTGTTAGTAAACCAATAGTAAGGACCAGTATTTTTTTGGTGTGATGGCTGCAAAAACCGGGAGGGTTGGCCCCATCGGCCGGGCTATTATTTTTTTGGAAACCAGGGGAAGAACGAACTGGTTTTTTGAATGTATTCCCGGTATTGTGGCTTCGACTCGTTTAAAGTCTTTTCGATCAAGGCCACTCCTGACACTTTGATAATCAGTAAAGTCATTACAACGGAACCGATTATCTGCCAGTAACTCCCCGCGGCGATACTGAAAAGTGCATAGGCCCACCATACTGCTGTATCGCCAAAATAATTAGGATGGCGGGTATACTTCCAGAAGCCTGTGTTCAATACTTTTCCTTTGTTTTTGGGATCGCCCTTGAAACGTGACAATTGGAAATCGCCTCCCGCCTCAAAGGAAAAGCCAATCAACCAGATAAGAATCCCAAAGTAATCGAGCAGATTCAGGTTTCCTGATCCCATGCTGATCCCCAACAGGGGCAATGAAACAATCATGATCAAAACGCCCTGTAGTAAAAATGTCTGAAAATAACTGAACCACCAATAACGCTCTGCACCATATTTACGCCTGAATTCCTGATACCTGAAATCTTCTCCTTTGCCAATATTTCTTCTGGCAAGATAGCCGGCAAGCCTGAGTCCCCATACGGAAACCAAAACCAGGATCACTGTTTTCCTGGGATTCAGTTCACCCGAACTAAAGACGTAAAACGCATTAACCACGACAAAACCCATACCCCAGAAAATATCCACTATACTCACGTTTTTTATTATAATGCTCCATATCCATAACAGAGTCACCAGAACCCAGATGAGCAGGGAAGCTTGTAAAAACAGAGTCATCATTGGTGATATATTAACTGTTAAAGAGTAAAGAAATGGCAACTGCTCCGTTGCCTGCGTGCATGCCAATAACGGGAGAAATATTGACAACTGAAACCGGTTTAAGGCCGGTCATCACAGCCATCTTTGCCTCGGCTTCCCGGGCGCCTTCAGGATTATGAGCATGCAGTATCATGTAGTTCCACATGGTCTTCCCGGCGCTTATCTTTTGTATGTGCCTGTAGATTTTATTCAAACTGGCCTCCTGGCTGAAAGTTTTTCCAAACAGGAGCGATTTTCCGTTATCATCCATTGAAATAACAGGGTTTAAACCAAGTGCACTTGCAATAATCCCTTTTGGTTTTGAAACTCTGCCTCCCCTGATCATCGACTTTAAATCGCGAACACTTACGAATATTTTTGATTGAATGATATCCTTCTCCAGTGATTTAATAATTGTTTCCATTGAGATGCCGGCCTCAATGTTTTGTGCAGTTTTCAATACCAGTAATCCCAGTGCTCCTGATAGATTTTTCGAATCGATTACCTTAACCTTTTTGTTGAATTCTTTCGAAATACGCTCGCCGGCTTTTACACTATTGGAGTAGGTTCCGCTAAACTGACTGGTAAGATGAATTGCAATTATGGCATCGTAGTGTGAAGCCAGGTGTGAATATAAATTGGTGAAAGCCTGTTCGTTTATCTGAGATGTCTTGGGGAATTCGGCATGTGTTTCAAGCAAATCGTAGAACTGATCGGGTTGAATGGTTACCTTATCCAGATAATGATTGTCGCCAAAATTCAAATTGAGAGGTACCACATGTATCTGATAAAAATCAATTAATTCCTGTGGCAGATCACAGGTAGAGTCTGTGACAAGCGCGATGTTCCATTTCCGGTTAACAACCACCTCCTGTTGACGCACCATATCATCAACCTTCTGAAAAGTAATGGTTCCCACATCTTTCAACTGGTGAAAAAGCTCTGCTGGATAATTGGTATGGACATGAATCCGGCACATGCTTTCCGACCCTGCAACAACTACCGAGTTGCCTTTCTGACCTAATATATCTCGCAGTTCTGAAAAGTTGACGGTTACATTTTTAATAATTGCTTCTGTGCAGAACCTGTGTGTAATCTCCTCACTGCTTATTTCTTCTGTATGAATAAGTGAAAGTTTTTCGTTGGCTTCAGTAACCAGGTTGCGAATGTTTCGGGTTTTAATGAAATCAATTATGCCCTGGATAAATAAGACAAAACCTTTTGCTCCTGCATCTACAAACCCCGATTTGTTTAAAGCTTTCAGTTTTGATGTAGTCTCTGCCAGCGATTTTTCAAGCACTGCAATTGATTCTATGATTACATTCTTAAAATCGTAAATGGCCTCTTTCTTAGCATTAAGAAAGTCAGACCACTCCTTTATTACAGTTAACATTGTGCCTTCGACGGGGTTGGCTACTGCCTCGTAGATGTATGGTATTGATTTGGTTACACTGTCCGCGAATTCCGGAAGGGTAATAACTGGTTTATTCAGGGTTTCCCTGCTCAACCCATGCAAAAACTGGGCGAAAATTACACCCGAGTTACCCCTGGCTCCGATCAGTGCAGCATCTGCTATATTACTTACTGTAGTCTTATATGATTTATCAGGTTTGATATTGTCAATTACAGAACGAACTGTGGATGCAAGGTTGGTGCCGGTGTCTTTATCATTTACCGGGAAAACATTTATTCTGTTAATTTCTGCCTGATGTTGCAGTATTTCATTGCCTCCTGCAATAAATGCATAGTAAAGGAACTTTCCGTTAATATGAGGCGCTTCTTTATTATACATCTCTTATTGCATCAACCATTTTACAATTTTAAAACCAGAAAAGCTGACTATAGCAGATAGGGCGGATCCCCAGATAATATCAATTATAACGATAGGTAGTGGCCAGCCCTTGAGTGTGGCCAGATTTGTTAAATCGTATGTGGCATAAGTAAAAAAGCCAAATAAAGCTCCCATGAAGATGGCGTTATAAACTGAGTCTTTGTTAACCGACGGATAGATGGCGAAGATTGAAATCCCTACTACGTAAAGAAGATAAAATATAATAGCTGCTGTCCAGTTAACATTTTCCGTTAAAAAACCACCCAGGTACTTTTGATAGAGATTTTTGGATATAACACCCAACCATAACATATCTATTAACAAAAATACTATGAATGTGAGCACATAACCAATTGCGACAACTTTTATATTCATCTCGGTTTCTTATTAAAAAATTAAGGCTGCTTTTGTTCCACTTTTATGAGTCTGGAGACATCGTAACCACGGTTTTGAAGTTTATCGAGCAATTCATTATAAAGATCTTCGTCTATTTGTGGTTTACGACTCAATATCCAAAGAAAGTTATCTGAGCTACTGCCAATCAGAGCCCACTGATAATCTTTATCCAGCTCCATAACATAATAATCGCCGTAGAAAAACAAGAAAAATGATACTTTCAATTTAGCCGGTTCGTTAATGGGATCAGGTATTTTGGCTTTCCCAACAGCCTGTGAAAATTTACCATCCAGGCTATTTTTATAACCGCTGTTCATGACCTTTATCCTGCCATCCTTGCGGAAAGAGTAATTTGCTGTCACACCCACCAGTCCACGTTCAAAACCATGGTCAAAGCGCGCAATTTCATACCAGGTACCCAAGTATTTTTGAATATCCAGCTCTTTAACTACTGTTTTATCAATCATGACTTTCTGAAAATTAGAAACAGCCAATGAATGATTATTACTCAGCAGCGTAATTGAAATAAGAAAAAAAATTAAGCTTTTGCCCATGTTCAGAATTCCGTTATTTTTTGAAACAGCAAAGAATATTTTTTTTACATAATGTAAGATAAACAATATTTGGCCATGAAAGTTCTGTAAACATAATTCTGTTTAAGCCGGCATAAGTTTTATAGTGAATGGTATATCAAAGTTAGACCATGCTTTAGCCGAAGTCAAGTTTATTGTGGCATGGAAATGCTTTCGTGAGCGTAGACTTAAGATCATACGATGATAAATGTTAACTTTAGTCGGCCCTGAGGCAACATTCAGCATATAAAAACACAGATATGATACGACACACAGTGGCCTTTAAACTGATACATCCCAAAAATTCTCCTGAAGAAAAAGTGTTTCTGGATGCTATCGTCAAATTGTCGGCTATCCCCGGAGTTGAAAATTTGGAACTCCTGAAGCAGACAAGCAGGAAGAATAATTTTGATTACGGTCTGTCAATGGAGTTCGCAACGGCAAAAGCATATGAGGATTACAACCGGCATCCTGATCATGTTGAGTTTGTAAATACTATCTGGATAAAGGAAGTCAGCGACTTCCTGGAATTAGATTACGAACCTCTGAAATAAGTATTAGGAGTCCAGCTATCCGGGGCACCAGGACACTTATTTTCACGCTAAGGGGCGTAAGAAGCTGTTTACATGATCCATTCAGTTTGAAGAGATATGTGCCGAGGGAATTATTTGACTTGCCTTATTCTCTTTCATAACTTTATCAGAATAAATCAATGAATGACACTTAATGCTTAGGAAAATGAAAAAGCTTCTCTTTCCAATAATCAAGTTTATTGTGTCTTGATCTGGAGTAGACTCTTATGGGGCAGAAAATTGAAATAGCGGAACCATCAGAACTTTTTAGACCGTTCATTCAATATTATAAAAATATCGAAACAGAACTGATGGGCATTTATAAAATTGTCCCGATCACCTATGTCGAATTGTACTTCAACTTTACCCATTTGAATCTGTTTTCCCCTGAATACTATGATCTGGATTTTCCCAGGATCCATCTGGCAGGATTGCACCTTTATGATCAAAGTGCTTATTCGAATATGTTCGGGACAGAAAGAAGAGGTGGATTTTGTGTTGTATTCAGACCAAGGGGTTTTTATAATCTGTTCAGGATAAAAAGCTCAGACTGCAGTAAATATTGTGTAATGGGTGATTCTGTTTTCAAAAAGGACGTTTATTATTTATGGGAAAAACTGAATCAATGCAGTGATGTCAAAGCTATGAGGGATCTGTTTGAAAATTACTTTTCACATTTAGCAAAAGAACATTCTTCCGGGGCGGATTTATTAGATCAAATAGTCAGCAGAATGGAAAAAACCAACGGGATGATTAGGGTATCACAATTGTGCAATATTTATAATATAACTCCCAGATCATTGGAAAGACACTTCATGGAAGAGTTTGGAATACCCGCCAGGTAGTGGAAGTTCTGCCGAATGTCGCAAATTTACAATACAGTGTGACACTCAGGTCTTAATTTTGGTATAGTACAATTTAACTTAAACCATACCATCATGAAGACATTAAATCAATTTTCAAATGGGTGGAGACTAATGATATTAGTTCTCTCCACGCTGCTGATTTCCTTAAATGGATGTACTAAACAGAACATAGATCCCCCGGGATCAAAAAATGAACTTAATGACATTAATATGAAGAGCCTCGTAGTCCGGGAAGGCACTGTCACCCTTCAGGGTTTTATGCGCTGGTATGTTTATGCAAAAAAGGAGCATAAACTCATAGTTGACCCGGCGATGATGTATACCATGTGTACAGCAGAGCTGTCTTTCACCGGTGGCCAGAACTTCGTGCTTAATACGTCGGAAGTTGTGGATATGGGTAACGGTCCATTTCTTTTCAGGCAAATATCATTTAAAGGTAAAATGTCGCCAGGCGGGGACTTGAAGTTTACCTGGCCGGAAACATGGCTTGAATTCAATGGGGGTCCTGACTTAGAGCCAACTCCCTACCCCAATCTTGTTGCACAGGTAAGAGCCCACACAGGGTATGTACTTTCCGGACCGGGAGTTAATAAGGGAACCATGAATTATAAGGGCTCTTTTGACGGCACCAAATTCTTCGCCGATTGCCATGCAAACGCATTTCAGCTGGAACCCGGCAATATGGGAGCACCCTACGATGTTGTTGTTGATGGTCCAATAATCTTCAGCATGTTGACCGAGTTGGAAGTTGTCAATTAATTTTGACCAACTGCTAAGATAAAATCAGTCCTATTTAAGCATTAAGCCCTCAGATTTCAGATCCGGGGGCTTTTTATTATGTTAACACTATTCTGACACCTAATTATGTAATTCATTTTCAGAATTATATAATAATTTACCAGTTAACGGTCCGTACCTTTGTTGGTTATTTCATAGTAAGATGTTGTGAGGGAGCTCTACTTGCAGAAAATGAATAGAATATCTTTTACAGTCGCATTGTTGTTAACCACCTTCTCCTCAGGCTTTGGGGAAATTTCCGAATCCATAAGGAAATTTATTGACGATAAGCCTGATGCGTCGGGTTATATAATTGATAATGAGTATCTTGTGTGCGGTAAAGAGCTACACCTCTTCTATATGAACAGGCTTTATGATCCCGCCTGGTTTGCCCGCAACAGTTTCACTAATAATGGATTTGATCTGATTAACTATATCCGTCATGTGGGCCAGCAGGGCCTGCAGCCTGATGACTATCACCTGTATCTGATTGAGGAGTATCTGGGTAAGCTGTTTTCTAACAGAACAGTGGATACCATTGATATAATGAAACTGGATCTGTTGTTAACAGATGCTTTCTTGTTGCTTGGCTCGCATCTTTACTATGGGAAAGTCAATCCTGCAAAAGAAGGCGCCAACTGGAAAATGCAGCGCAAGGACCCGGAATTCCGGGTGGAACTGAAACTGGAGGAGGCACTGATGAACAACGAGGTGGATATTGAGCTTAATAAGCTTGCTCCGGGGTACAAAGCCTATTGGATGATGAAAGAAGAGCTGGCGTTTTTTCTCAAGCTGGACGGGCAACTCTGGCCGGCAATTATTTTGGATAAGCCAGTAAAACCCGGCGATACGAGTCAAATAGTTCCATCGGTCAGAGAAAGACTGATAAAGCTAAGATATCTGTTATCAGACAGTGCATCAACTATATATGATAAAGAATTGGAGATGCAACTTAAGGCATTCCAGGATGACCGGGGTTTAAACACCGACGGCGTGATAGGCAAGTCAACGCTTGAATACTTAAATTGCCTGCCCCTTACACTTATCGGCCAGCTGAAGGTGAATATGGAGAGGTTCAGATGGCTCCCGACACAGGTGACCGGAAAACACATTATTGTGAATATTGCCAATTTCAAGCTCGACCTGATAATGGGAGCGGACACCCTTATTTCGATGAGGGCAATTGTTGGCAAAGAAACCCGGAGGACCCCTGTTTTCAACGAGAGCATGACCTACATCGTATTCAGTCCTACATGGACTGTCCCCAAGTCAATATTGAACCAGGAAGTGATCCCGGCGTTGCTTAAGGGGCCTGAATATCTGATTATAAAGAAAATGAAGCTACTCAGATATGACGGGACAGAATTGGCTTACAGTGACGTAGACTGGTCAAAGATTTCACAAAACAATTTTCCATATATGGTCCGTCAGGATCCCGGGCCCGGAAACTCACTTGGAAGTGTCAAGTTTATGTTTCCCAATGCTTACAATGTGTATATACACGATACCCCGTCAAAGTCATTTTTTGCCCGTGACGCAAGAGCTGTCAGCTCGGGATGCATCAGGGTGGAGGACCCTTTTGACCTGGCTGTCCTGCTCCTGTCTGATGTACCGGAATGGTCTCCTGACAAAATCCGCAGTGCCATGCAGGAGCAAAAGGAAAAAACGGTACTTCTGAAGGTGCCGGTTGCTGTGATGGTGGTTTACCTCACAGCCTGGACTGACGGTAAGGACCGGATTCAGTTCCGGAATGACGTTTATCAAAATGACGGGAGAGTGCTGGAAGCCTTAAATCAGAAGCCGGCAGGCGTAAGAGCCATAGCTATGTCTTTACAGTAGAAGTTATCTTACTGATAATTCGTGAGTTAGACGTATAGCTTGGCTGTGGAGCATAAATAAACAGACATGATCCCCCTTTGATGGTTTTGATAATGTCATCGGAAAGTTCAACAGGCACGGCCGGACAGCCAAGACTGCGTCCCAGTCTGCCATGGTTCCTGATAAAGTCATCGGAAACGTAATCTGCTCCGTGAACAACAATGGCGCGCGCCCGGGCCTTGTCATTTATTCCCGACTCCAGACCATCGAGTGTTAGAGATAAACCGTGTTTGCCAATATACGTCTCACCGGTAACATAAAAACCGGGGCTGCTTGCATAGGAACCCGGGATATTGGAGAAATTCTCTGCCTTGAGTTCACCTGAATTACGGCCATGTGAAACGAGACAATGGAAAAGCACCTTTCCTTTGTTAAGATCAATCACCCATAGCCTTTCCCTGTCAGACTGAAGACTAAAATCAATTATGGTGATTACCTCAGGACGGCTTATTGAGTTATCTGCAACAAGTAACTCATAGCCTGCCAGGGCTGTCTGAAGCAAATTTAACGGAGGAAGTTCAGAACTGTCTTCCGGTTGTAAATTTATTAACCTGTTGGCAGATCTGTACTGAATGGTGTCAGAGTCCTCAGCAATAGCATGCGTTCCTGTGAAAGGAATAGGGAAGAACAACAATAAGATGAACAGCAGGTTTTTCATTGGCGCGTGTAAATGTAACGGGAATAATGAAGAAACAGTATAATGCGCCAAACTTTAACCGGAATTTAAGATTAAGGGCCGACCTGAACCCTGCTCTCGCCCCGGTAGCTTCTGACAGTGCCCTGTTTTTTGAGGTGCCTGATCAATGCCTCGGCTGTTGTGAAGAAGAGAGATTGCCCGGGATCACTGCGTTCGTATTTGTAAACCTGTGTCATGTAATTGTTCATGGCAACAGAGTAGATTCGGGTCATCTGGAGAGGGGTGCCGTCTTCGGTCACAATTATAAACTCGGGATTACCTTCCGCGTCAATCTTCACTTCAGTCCTGATCCCCGAAGGGTAGAGAGGCGAATTGTCATCAACCGGCCACGCGGCGAGCATAAGGGAGTGTATTTCCGCCCCGGACAGTTTTGTGACCACGAGCTCATTTCCGAAGGGATCGAGCTGATAAACATTCTTGATTGTCACCGGACCTTTGTCGAGGCGATCAATACGGACGCCGCCCGGATTCATCAGGGCGATATCCGCACCTGCGGCATCGCGCTGCGCATCGGCCATCAGGTAACCAAGTTCTTCATATGTCGAAAAGTCATCGGCAGCTGTTGCAATCACCTCATTCAGAACGGGATTGTCGTTGTACTTGTCAACCATGGCACGGATGGCCGGTTTCTCCTTCTTCGAGTTCCTGATGTCGATTAGCTGCATGTTTCTTTGCAATGTTCCGTCACTGTTGGAGGTTAACTTTATCAGGGTGCCGTACTTCAGTTTGTTTTCAGCCTGTGTGATCATGACCCCGTTGTGGATCTGGTCCTTTTCAACCCTGGTATGTGAGTGTCCTCCAATGATAAGGTCGATTCCCGCGGGCATGGTTTCAGCCAGTTTAACATCCTCCTCAAACCCAATATGGGTAAGTGCAATGAAAATGTCGCTGCTGTCTTTCAGCCAGAGGTATTCCGGTGCAGTATCAAACGGTGAACGGAAGGCAAATCCCCTTACATTATCGGGATGGCTGTCCGGGATACCGTTCTGACCAAGTTGCAATAATCCGAGAAAAGCAAGCCGAAGCCCGTTGGGCAGGGTTATTATCTTGTAAGGGGTCATTTTAACCTCATACTGACCGTCGGAGGAAACATTGGCGCATATAAAACTGAAACCGGCCTTGTTTGCCAGGTTCTCTAATCCTTCCTGTCCTGTATCAAATTCGTGGTTACCGAGTGCGCTGATGTTGAAGCCTGTTGTATTCATCAGGTCAATCATCGGCCATCCCTTTTCCGGGTACTGATCGTTTACCGGGTTGCCTGTCTGATTGTCACCGGCTGCCACCACGATCATATCCGGGAAAATGGTTTTCAGGCTGTCAACTATATATGCAAACTTTGGAAAATTATCGATTGCGGCATGCATATCATTCACGGCGAAGATGACAGCCTGTCGTTCAGCCGGAACAGAAATTCCTGTTTGTTTTTCGGCGGCAGGGGAGGCTCCGGTGTGCCTCGTGGAACTGCAGGCAGTCAACAGTCCGAGTGCCATAATCGCTGTGATAATTTTCATGGAAGAGGAGCTCTTTTTGTGCCCTGGCACGATAAATAGGGTGTTCCCTTCCGTAAGTTCTCCGTCGTGGGCAACGCGGTTCCCAAAACGATCTTCGATATTGGGCAATCTTTTAGGCACTTTTTGACCTGCGTGTGTAAAAAAACTCAGGATTGCGTCTTTTACCCTGGCTCCGTTATGCAGCTCAAGCGAAGTATTGTTAACCGTAATTTTCATCTTTAGAGGTTTTGAGGTCAATCTGACGATTCAAAGTACGTTTTTCCCTGTGACAATTATCAATTTTACCCAAAAAAAAATCATCCGTCTGAAGCTTATTCTCCTGACGACCGGGACTTATGACTGGATCACCCGCAAAATGATCTCAGAATGAGGAGATCAGCGCATCAAGTCTGAAAACAAACCGGATCCTGTTTCTTAGTGATCCGGTTATTTCATAAATGTTATCAGACACAATCAGGGGAAAATAGATCTCGAACAGGTCCCATATGCCGGCCTTTAGTCCTGCTTCAAAGAAAAGGAGGGATTTATTGTCTGCTCCGCTGCCATGGTCATTAAGCAACAGGTTAACAAAGGGTTTGACGGGAACCAATGATGCTTTCCCCGGCAGGCTGGAGGCCAGTGAGAGTGAAAGAATCCGGCGGCTGTATCCGAGGCTGTCATTTACCGGCGAAATTAACCCGCCTTCAGACAGAGTCATCTGTCTTGACCAGAAGGTCTCCGGAAAGGTGCCGAACCGGTCAGGGAAAATCCCCTGGTATAAATACTGTTCCCTGCCGCTTCTTCCGCCTGCGGCGAATCCATAATACGGATCAGCATTGCCGTTTTGTAACATTGTTCCGGCAAAGAACCTGCTGTCGAGCCCGCTGTTTTTGCCATTGTAGCTTAGCCTGTAGTTGAACTCCAGCGATGTCTTCTGATACGACCTGCCTGCTTCAAATGAAAAGAGCATTTTGAGAGGATTGACAATACTTCCTCTTTCCACCGCGTATCCGGCCTGCAGATATGACCGCATTTTTGCCTCCCCGCCCGGTTCTGTAACGGAAAGGTCTGATGCAGCAATATAATATCCAAAAATACTGTGATTGACAGGGTTAGTCATTTTAACTGATCTGAAAGCGAGGTCTGAACCTGCCCTGACCATATGATAGAGTTGATCTCCGGGCGCGCCGAACTGCTCTCCCTCGACAGAAAATGTTGCCATCCTGATGAAACTGTCAAAAGGAGCTACATTTAATGAAGCTTTTACAAATCCGGTAAGCTTCTGATTACGAAAGGAATAGAAGGGAATGACAAGATACCGGAACGTTTTTGGAATCAGCGTGCCGTTATGTATTGCCACTCCTGCCATGAAACCGTCTGTGCTGTTCCAGTCGACGACAGGGATATAAACCAATGACCGGCTGTCAGGATCATCAACAGTATACAGGAATCTGAATTGAACCGGGTCTGCTTTGCGGCAAATACCTGATTTCTGTATGTTGTTATTGAGTCTGAACAGTTCTGTCATTCTATGGTCAGGGTCGATCCTTATCTCCGAATAATTGCCCGGTGGCGCATTGATCCACTTTTTCCCTGCAAATCCCTCTTCCCATTGTTCTGAGATGACTGAGTCTCCGGACAATCCTGCTAACAGGAGGGGAGCGTTCAATTCTCCCTTGTTTTTTATCAGCAGTTTTTGGTTTTCAATACGGACTATTTTATAATCGAGCCGTTTGGTTGTGCCGAGGAAATCATCAAAAAACCAAGCTAGATCCTTATCCGTGCCGGATTCAAATATTTCACGGAGGTCCTCCGGCCCCGGATGTTTGTTTTGCCATTTGCGGTAATAATCATGCATGATCGAATCAAAGAGAGTCGTTCCCAGATAAGCCCTGAGCCAGTTAAAGCCAATAGCAGCTTTATTATAGATCAAACTGCTGTAATTTTCATATTTATAGTCAGATGCTGCAAGATTAACGGGTTGTTCCATGTTCAGTCGGGCCGGGACAAGCCACTCGATCTCCTGCATACGCCTCACCGGCATCTCAGTCAGTTGGAACAGCCTGGCCAGTTTTTGGTTTCCGAAGACGACCTCCCACAGTTTCTTTTCGGGATTTCTTTCTTCCATGTACCTTGATTCGTATGCGCTTGCGATGCTCTCATCCATAAAGGGGAAAGCCCGTTCATCAGATCCGATTGCACTGTAAAACCAGCTATGGCAGATCTCATGGATTATTACTTCCTCCAGACGCCATGGATCTTTTGCAAGTCCTATTACGGTTAGCCCCGGGTATTCCATGCCTGCTCCTGCGTTAAGGGCACTCTGGACTGCAGTATAATTGTCATAGGGATAATCTCCGATCCATTCTGAGAATCTCACTATCGCATTATTAAGATATGGAATAGCGTTAATCCAGAATTGTGCCTCCTGGTCGGTAAACATTGCCCATGTAACCACATCTCTGCCCGATTCCGGCAGCGTAACCGTGCCTTTAAGCACATGGAACCTCTTATCGGCAAACCATGCGAAATCATGTATGTTTTTCTCAGTATAGTGCAAGGTCTTCAGTTGATCTGATGATTCCGGAAAATCGCGTCCCCCGTAGTCATGCATTCTCATCAGGAATGGCTTTGCAGAAAGCATATCAAGCCATTTCTTTTCCTCTTCATTCTGCAGGTTCCCTGTTGCTCCGACGACATAATTTGCGGGAAGAGTAATGCTTACATCATACCTGCCGAATTCCGAATAGAACTCACCCTGATCGAGGTATGGCATCTGATGCCAGCCCAGCCTGTCATACACGGCAGGCTTGGGATACCACTGAGTGATCTGGTAAGATTCACCGATATGACCCAACCGCGATGTTACGCCTTTGGGTATTTTAACGTGAAAAGGTGTGGTTATAAGTATTGTATCGCCTTGCGTAATAGGCTCATTAAGGATTATTTTGCATATATCAGGGGTCTCCGGTAACAAATACCATCGGGCAGGCTGGCTGTCAATCATAAAATTCAGTGAATCGATATAACCTTTTAACTCCGGATCATTAAACAGTTTTCCCTTCCCGTCCCTGGCAAAAATCTCCCTGGCTAATGCGGTTTCGTTATTAGAATATGCATTGGGCCAGAGATGAAAATAGAGAAAACTTAGAGTGTCGGGAGAGTTATTGATGTATTCAACCGATTCGAATCCATGCAATTCATGACTGCTGTCGATCAACGTCACCCGGATCTCATAATTCACCTCCTGCTGAAAATAGTCCTGTGATGAGGCATGCACCAAAGGCCAGAAAATTCCGATGATGATGAGAAAAGAGGATTTTAGAGGTTTTTTCAAATAGAGTTTTTGCATACCCTGCCGTCCTTAAAATTTACCACTTAAGAACAGATGCCACTAAGGTATGGCAAAATCACTGTTTGTCCGGGTGTTTCAGGTCAAATGTGGGAATGATGTAACTAATTGCCGCGCATATGTAACACTTTTAGGAACATCCGTCTAACCTTTGTATTATGGAAATTTATACAGTTTAAAAATCAAGAAAATGATTAAAACAGAACTCAAGGGAAACTGGAATGAGCAGAAGGGCAAGCTCAAACAAAAATTCGCCACGCTGACTGACAATGATTTAATGTTTGCAGAAGGCAAAAAGGACGAGATGCTTGGAAGACTTCAGATAAAGCTTGGCAAGACAAAAGAAGAAATTTACAAGATTTTGCTGGAGCTTTAATCGTGTTCAGATTAGATCTGACCTCATGATATGAAAATAGTTATTCCTGTTACCAAAGTAAAAAAAGTTGCAACGGAACAATCAATCAGGATTGTAGATAAGACTATTGCAAGGACCGTTGAAGCGGGCAACTTTCTTACAAATATTGCCGATGGATTCCTGTTTGTAACAAGAGTCACAAAGGAGACCTTTTCGCGCAACTTCGAATTCAAGGAGTTTCTGCGTCAGTGTTATCAGATCGGTAATAAAACGTTGCCTCTTATTTCGGTAACAGGATTAATTATAGGTATCGTGCTTACTATTCAGATGCGTCCTGCACTTGTAAGCTTCGGGGCAGTCAGCATGCTTCCCGGCATGGTTGCAATATCTCTGATAAGAGAAATGGGGCCGGTTATAACCGCCTTGATATGTGCGGGGAAAATCAGCTCAGGCATGGGTGCGGAGCTTGGTTCAATGAGGGTGTCGGAGCAGATTGATGCGATGGAGGTATCATCTGTCAATCCGATAAGGTATTTAGTTGTAACGAGGGTTCTTGCAGCAACGCTGATGATACCCTTACTGGTTTTATATGCCGATGCGTTGGGCATACTCGGATGCTGGGCCGGAGCAAACATTAAAGGAGATGTAACTTTTGTCCTGTTTGTTTCACAGGCATTCGGCCATATAGGATTTATGGATTTAATGCCTGCAATTATCAAAACCTTCTTTTTTGGTGCGGTGATCGGGTTAGTCGGAACCTATAAAGGATATACGGCCGGGCGTGGTACAGAGAGTGTGGGTATCGCTGCGAACTCAGCTGTAGTACTGGCCTCATTACTTGTGATAATCATAGATTTGATTGCAGTGCAAATTACCGATATGTTATGAGTGAGACACCAACAGCAACTGTTGACCATGGCAGAGCAAAAATCCCGGAACAGGTTATTGAAATAAATAATCTCAGGAAGGGATTTGGTGAAGAGGATGTCCTGGTTGATGTCTCACTGAAACTCTTTAATGGTGAAAACCTCGTTGTGCTCGGTAAGTCCGGATCAGGAAAATCAGTGCTTATTAAATGTATTGTTCGTCTGCTGGATCCCGATGAGGGTGCAATCAAGGTCCTGGGAGAAGATGTGCACTCCCTGAACAATCATGATCTGGGAGAATTAAGGAAGAAAATCGGTTTCCTTTTTCAGAGTGGTGCATTGTATGATTCCATGACGGTCAGGCAGAACCTGGAATTTCCGTTGCGAAGGATAAACAAGAATCTCAAAAAGAAGGAGATAGATGAAAAGGTGGAAGAGGTTCTTGTAAATGTAGGATTACCTGACACACATGATAAAATGCCGTCTCAGCTGTCAGGCGGAATGCGAAAGCGGATCAGCCTTGCACGAACCCTTGTGGTTGGCCCGAGGATAATGTTGTATGACGAACCGACAACAGGTCTTGATCCGGTCACCTCAGATGAGATAAGCACGCTTATCAATGAAGTTCAGAAGAAATATAAGACCTCTTCGATCATCATCACACATGACATTGAATGCGCACGTACAACTGCAGACAGGGTCATAATGCTTCTAAACGGCGCAGTTTACAAGGAGGGAGGACTGGCCGAATTTGAAAAGTCAACCGACGCTTCGATAAAATCATTCTTTAAATGAAAACAACATGGAAAAGCACACTCAAAAGTTCAAGATAAGGTTAGGACTGTTTATAATGGGAGGGCTGGCTATTTTTGTCATCGCCATTTTCATCATAGGAAAGCAGGAACATTTATTCGATCCTGTTTTCAGAATCAGTACATCGTTTAAAAACGTAAGCGGACTGGAAACCGGGAGTAATATCCGATTTTCTGGAATCAATGTCGGAACAGTCGATAATATCAAGATAATCAATGATACAACTGTACGCGTTGATATGATGATAAAGAAAAGTGTTCAGCAATTTATAAAAGATGACTGTGAAGCCGGTATCGGTTCCGCAGGAGTAATAGGCGACCGCATTTTAATTATTACCCAGGGCAGCGATAGTGCTTCCGTGGTAAAGGAAGGGGCTTACATCGGATCAAAAGAACCCATTGAAGCGGATGCAATAATGTTAAGCACACAGATAACTGCAGATAATGCCGCAATTATTACAGACCAGCTGGCAGAAATCATGATCAAGATAAACAGCGGGAACGGAACGCTCGGGAGGTTACTTCAGGATTCAACAATCGCAGATAACCTTGACAGGACAATCGTTAATCTCAGGAAAAGCAGCAAGGGCCTGGATGAGAATATGAATGCAGCCAAGGAGAATTTCCTTCTCAAAGGTTACTTCAACAGGAAGGAAAGGGCAGCACAAAAGGCAGCAAAGGATTCCCTCGAGGCAAAGGAGCAGGCACAGAAGGAGCTTGAAAATAAGGAAAAATGATCACCCGGATTTAAATTATCAGGAATGGCAAATGCAGGTATACCTCAAAAATATTCTTGTACTTTTTATTATTTCATTTTTAATAAATGATCTTGCTTCTGCCCAGCAAACACCTGCCAAAACAGATTCAACCACCCTATATAAGAACATCGAGACCTATTCACGGCAAAGCAGGTTTAAAACCCTTGTTTACAAGGCAATCTTCAGGCAGTCCACCCCGGCAACCAAAAATGGAGTCGTCAGGAAGAAAACATATAAAAACCTGATACAAAAGCCATATGACACCTTTGAAGGGAGAATCATCAGGAATATTGAGGTTGTAACCTTCGAGCCCTTTGGTTACTCGATAGCTGATACTGCCGTTCCGGACCACAATTTCCTGCGTAAGGCAGGAAACGGAATGCACATTAAAACGCGTGGCATAACCATCCGGAACCTGCTGCTTTTCCACAAGAATCAACCATTCAATTCCATTCTGGTGATTGAATCGGAACGCCTAATCAGGGCGCAGAAATATGTTCATGACGTTGCCTTTTCAATTATTCCCGCCGCCGGAAGTTCCGATTCCGTGGATGTCTTTATCCGTGAACTTGACAGGTGGAGTATCATGCCTGAAGGAGCCATCTCGTCTTCAAAAGTATTCGTCGGTCTTTCAGATAATAATTTTATGGGTTTGGGTCATGAATTCGGGAATTCCTTTGCAAGAAATTTCCGTACCGGAATAAATGCTTTCAATACGGATTACTTCATCCCGAATATCCGGAACACCTATATCAATACAAGGCTTCATTACAGTTTTGACGGGAGCGGAAACTTCACCAGGGGTCTGGCTGCTGACCGTCCGTTTTTTTCTCCTCTGGCTAAATGGGCAGCAGGTGTGATCTTTGTGTCCCAGGTCAGGGAGGATACTCTGGATGCGATTGATCAGGCTGTTATTCCATATAAGTTACAATACAATACGCAGGATTTCTGGGCAGGGAAAGCCCTGCAGATCTTCAAAAACAGCAGTGACAGAGAGCTTATAACAAATTTAATTTTTACGGCACGATACCTGCGGATTCGTTATTCCGAAAAACCGCTTGAACAAAATGATCCGTTTCAGATTTATTCGGATGAAGATTTTTACCTGGGTGGCATATCCATCGCTGCCCGTAGATACGTTCAGGACAGATATATCTTCAAATACGGCATTATCGAAGATGTACCGGTTGGGAGAGTATACAGCCTCACCGCAGGATACCAGGTAAAGGATTATTCAAGGCGGCTTTACCTTGGCATGCGCTATTCTTCGGGCAATTATTATAAGTGGGGTTACCTGAGCTCAAACCTGGAGTACGGTACCTTTTTTAATGATTCACGTGCTGAACAGGGGATTTTCACCGCGGGTTTAAGCTATTCCACAGTCTTATTCGAGATAGGAAGATGGAAGTTCAGACAATTTATAAAACCCCAGATGACACTTGGGATAAACTGGCTGCCTTATGACAGTCTAACGCTGAATGACGGCTACGGACTGGATGGATTTAAAAGTCCCGTACTCTCTGGCACAAAACGCCTGCTGGTAACTTTGCAGACACAGTCTTACGCCCCCTGGACCATTCTGGGATTCCGTTTCGGACCTTATCTCAACTGTTCTTTCGGGATGATAGGGAATGATGAGGGCGGGTTCAAAAACAGCAGAGTTTACTCCCAGCTGGGCCTTGGAGTTTTAATAAAAAACGAAAACCTGGTAATTAATACATTCCAGGTTTCCATTTCTTTTTATCCGTTAATCCCCGGCATGGGACGAAACATTCTCAGGCTGAATTCAATAAATACAACTGATTTTGGATTCAGGGATTTTGAGATTGAAAAGCCGGGAAGAATAAAATACCAATAATATTTCTGACAGCAAAAAGCATTCTCAGATTACTGGTTTTTCCTGATCACAGTGAGTGTTGTCTTGTCGAGGCCCTCGACTATGCCTCATTGTCGTATCGCTCATGCATTTACATTATTCTGACCAGGGGTAACCGGTTATAATTTTCTGCTGTCGAAGATCTGTCGAAGGAGCCCCGGCAGCTCCTCCGGTGTATCTGCGATCCGGTCAGGTGAAAGGGAGGCGAGAACATCCCTGCGGTTTAGTCCCCATGACACTGCAACAACCGGGATGCCCGCATATTTTGAGGCTTCGATATCGCGTGTCTCATCGCCGATATAGATGACCCTGTCAGCCGGGATATTTTCATGGAGGAGTAATCGCCTGATGACCTTCTCTTTTCCCATGAGACTTTTGCCGCTGTATATGAAATCAAAAACTCCGGATAAATCATTTATAGCCATGAAAGAACGGACATTTTTAACGGAGTTTGAAGTCAGGACTCCCATCCTGTAACCCGCGTTCCGGATCTCGCGCAGGGAGGCATCCATGCCTGTTACCGGTTTTATATCAGGGATGTGCCGGCTTAGTTCCTTCCTGACCCGAAGCAGCAGTGAGAGCAGTTTCAGCCTGGAGACACCGTAGATTTTGAGCAGTTCCTGCGGCTTTTTTGTACGGAGCAGCTCATGGTCATCGGGGCCCGCTGGTCTGCAGTTGTATTCCGGGGCTATCCGGTTGTATATCTCAAGTGCAAGGTCAAAAGTGTCGGCAATTGTTCCGTCAAAGTCAAATATGATATATTCAGAATCCTTCATGTGTTTAACTGTTCCCCCGTGAAGATGCAAAATAAGTCATTTTTACCTTAGGCGAAGGTGATAAAAAAAAGTACCCGGATAGGACTGTAACCATAAGGGCAGAATCTGCGTTTAACAGGATGCAGTACAATCAACTTAGGGAAATGGAATCACAGGTTCATGGAGAAATGGATCCCATATATAATTTTTATACTCTTATCATCAAGCATATCCGGGCAGAATTGCTCTATATTCTCAAAGGCTAACAATATCACCCCGGATAGATTATGCTCTCCTGTGACGGCGACATGGAATGTCAGCTATACCGGTGTCAATGATGACGGCTATCCCGTCCATATAAGGTACGACTGGAACAACGGCACAATAGTAACGGTGCCTGCCACTGAAACAGGGCCAGGCATTTTTGAGGCGACGGCAACAGTGACCTATACCTCAGCCGGCAATATCTGTAATTACCATCCGCAGGCTACCCTGGTAGTCAACGGGGTACTCTGCACCTCTTCATCACAGGAACAGATAGTGACCGTCTGGGACGACGATGATCATAACGGGGGACGCATGCACATCAATCCTGTAGTCTATCCTATTTGCTTTGGAAACAGTGCCAACGTCAGGTTTCAGGACCTGACCCAGTTCAACTGCGTCCCTCCGCAAGAGAGAGATAACCCCAATGTCAATACCCGATGGATACAGTGGATCTACGGTACTGACATAACCATGACCGGGGCGCCTGTAACCGTTGACGGAAGAACAAGGATCTTTCCCTACCGGGATAATGTCATTACCCTTACAGGTCCTGTAACCGGGTCAGGAGTCTGGTCAGACGTAATATACGTGGCAAATGACAAACTGATCGGCCAGTATTTTGAAGTGACCCTCCGGAACTGGAACTATTGTAACCCCTATGATGATCCGAATATTCCCGGCGGGCCGCGAGACCGCATCAACGGTGACCATCCGCCGGTAGAAACCACCGCACGAATTCTGATTGTGCCCTATCCTGATGCCACCATAACACCTGTTGACACCATGTGCGCCAACGCGCCACCGGTAACCCTGACGGCTCATGACCCGGGCGGAACCTGGTCCGGTGCAGGAGTTACAGGAAATATCTTCGATCCTTCCGTTGCCGGCCCGGGCAACCACACTGTCAGGTATGCGGTCACTAACGGTGACGGGTGCAGTGATACTGACCAGACAGTCATCACTGTTGCTCCCATACCCGATGCCACCATAATCACCTCCGGGATTGCCTGTTCAACTGACCCGGTGATTGTACTCCAGGCCCGTGATCCGGGCGGGGTCTGGTCCGGCACGGGAGTCACTGGAAACATTTTTTATCCTGCTGTTGCCGGAGCCGGAAATCATACCGTAACATACTCGATAACAGATGCCAACGGTTGTTCCGATTCAGACCAGGCGATCATCACGGTTGCCACTCCGGATGCCACCATCACACCTGTTGACACCCTCTGCGTAGACAGTCCGGCTATAACACTTACCGCCCATGACCTTGGGGGTATCTGGTCCGGCCGCGGGGTTGTGGGTGACCGGTTCAACCCGACGCTGGCAGGAGTAGGGAACCATATAATCAAGTATGAGATTCTGAACACCGATTGCATGGCTGCTGACACGGCAGTGATAACAGTGATGGCTCTCCCATCCATAATTTTAGACGGTCCGGGTACAGCGTTTCTCAACGGTCCCCCTGTTATACTGACTGCCTATCCTACAGGAGGCATATGGTCAGGGACGGGTCTTACGGGCAACGTGTTTGATCCGGCCGTGGCCGGTCTGGGCACGCATACCCTGACATACTCGATACCTCCCGAGAGCTGGGGCTGTGAAGCACAACAGAGTATTCAGATAATTGTCATCATGCCGCCCCTGCCTGTGGCGGACTTCGAGGGCGCAACATCAGGCTGCGCACCTCTGACAGTTCAGTTCATAAACAAAAGCATACACGCTGAGAGCTATACATGGGATTTTGGCGACAAACAGTATTCGTCAGAGGAGAACCCGGTGCATACCTATTTCGTTCCGGGGAGTTACATAATTAAACTGACCGTCCACAACATTGCAGGAGAGTCAACGCGTAACGGGATCATCAACGTTTACCAGAATCCCTCGGCAATCTTTGACGCTTATCCCACGAATGTGGTTAACAATGAACAGATAGTGGTGTTTTACAGCTACTCTTACTTTGCTCACACGTGGTTGTGGAGGTTCGGAGACGGGGAGACCTCCACCGAAGAGAATCCGTATCACAAGTATGAGAGTCCGGGATCATATACTGTCTCCCTGACTGTGGCAACCGCTGATGGCTGTATTGACTCAGCGGTATTGGAGACGCCAGTGGTTGTGGAATGGAAGGAAGGAACCATTAAGTATCCCAATGTTTTCAAGTGGAACGAGACAGGGCCTACCGGAGGACAATGGAGTGAGGGTGTATATGCCGGGATGGATAATGTGTTCAGGCCATTTTTCGAGAATGTGATTGAATACAAGTTACAGATTTTCAACAGGTGGGGTGTGCTTATCTATGAGAGCCATGATCTGGCAAAAGGGTGGGACGGCTATTTTGGCGCCGGGAACCTGGCAGCCCAGGGGGTCTATGTGTGGAAAGCCTCGGGAAGATATGCCGACGGCGAGTATTTTGACATGGTAGGAGATGTGACGTTCCTTCATTAGTCCTCAGTCGGCAATCGGCAGTCTTACCCAGGCAGTGGGCAATAGGCAGTAGTGAAAATTAAGAATTAAGAATTAAGAATTGATAATCAGCCTCTTAGATTAACTGACAGCAAGACAGCAGGACTGCAAGACAGCAAGACCTTCATCTTCAGGTCTTCAGACCTTCAGTCCGTTCTATCTGTTGGCTTCATCACAACTCCAAGTTTCTTCCGGCCATCGATCCTGATTGTAAGCGGCTCCGGGAATCTCACATGCCGTAATAAAGCATCCTCGTAAACGGTTTCAGCCGAGGAGAGGAAGTCATAATCGACAAATCCGTCACTCATGAACGGGTTAACGGTAAAGTATCCAACCCTGAATGCGGTGAGGTTCTGGAAAAAATGAGTACCCTGGCTGGGATCGATACGGTAATTCTCGAGTCCCGATTCAACTATCAGCCGTGCTGCGGAGATCTGGGGCCATTTAATGGGAATACCCAGCCAGGGATCACTTGACCCCCATCTTCCCGGACCGACCAGGATATAATGCTTATCGTCACTGAGGAAACCGTCATTCAGTTCATTAAGTTTCACGGCGACATCAAGGTTTTTTGAAGCATTGAAGTTTTCAGTTCTGACATAGATGAGGTCACATATTCCGTCTATCGTTCCGTTTCCGAGAGCTGACTGGGATGAGATGACTGTTTCGCTCTGCGGAATATTTTCAAGCTTGAATTTTACGGTTTCAAATATTTCGACTATAGGCCTGATTTGAAGAAGGTTGAACAGGTTAGGCTTTTTCCTTGCAGGGTCAATATTTACTGCAAATTCTATTTCTACAGGATTATTAAGCTGCTGTTGCCCGATCTCAAGAATCGTCTTAAGAATCTCAGAAAGGGGGAACAGGTCATACTTCAGGATTTTGGAGAAGGTAATTACTCTCCTTCCTCCCTCCATGGGATCATCTCTGAGCATGTCGTCCTGGTAATCGTAGGTGGAGGCAACGAATTTCAGTGACCCGTCATTTTCGGCATCGCTTACCTTCAGCTTAAGCAGGTTAACGGTATCGTCGGTACTGGGAACAAAGCTTGCCGGGTTGAGATCGAGAGCGTAGAATTCCTGCTGTGTCTCGCGGAGGGCCATTTTTGTATCAGACAACTGGATGATCTTCGCGGGGTATTTTGGCGAGAACCTGAGAGAGATACCGCCGTCAACAATGTATTTGCCAAGGCCAAATGCCAGGCTGACAAATCCGTCTTCAGACTTTTCGGGTTCGATAGGGTAAAAGTTAATTGATCTTGCAACCCCTGAGATGGTTGGATAGAACCGGTTTTCATATTGCTGTCCGCATACCTCCTGGAGTACGACACCCATTTTTTCTTCCTCTATGAGGTTATCTGTAGCCTTCATGTAATCTTTGCTTCCCTTGAAGAAAACGGAGGCAAAAACACTTTTTATCCCGGTACTCAATAACTCCAGCATGAGGGCATCATCCTCAGCTTTTGGGAGCATGTAAGTCGAATATACCCCGGCGAAGGGCTGAAAATGAGAATCCTCAAGCAGGCTCGAAGACCGTATTGCGACCGGTCCGCTTATAATTGAGATGAAGACGAACAGGTCCTTGTGAATGCGCATTGGGAGCTGCGCCTTTACGAAAGCATCAAGAATTTCCTTGTCGCCGGCGTCAGACAGGCCAATAGAGTACAGGTTGTTCTGCGCCATGAATTCGTCAAACACATCAGTACTGAGCACCACTGTTCGCGGGATCGACACCACAGTATCCTCAAAGCTTTCGAAATACGGATTTTGTTTAATGATATAATCCAGGAAGGCCAGGCCACGGGCTTTTCCTCCCATTGATCCCGCACCGATCCGGGTGAATGTAAGATATTCATCAAAGTGTTCGCGGTAAAAATCGGCAATGATACCGTGTCCCTTGTTGAGCCTGAAGTTGGCGATAGTGTCAAAGATGAAGCGTCGGGCCTGGTCGATGCTGGCAAAATCGTCAATGCTTACCTCTTTTATGAACTCAGCCAGTGAAAAGAGTGCGCGGGCGTAGAGCCATTTTGAAAGATGGTTTCTCGACAGGTGGAAACGAAAGGAATCATCAGGTATATCAAACAGCCTGCGCTGGAAGTTCTGAAGGTCTGAAACCCTCGCTATCTCCCGGCCTGTATCAGGATCTGTAAAAATGAAATCTCCAAATGAACAGTGTTTCTTCAGCACTGTTTTCAGATCGAGGGGCAGTGATCTGGAACTGAAATTAATAAATGCGTCTCCCTGTTCTCCTGCATATTTTTCGTTTGCCTGGTCGGCAGATTGTATTATTACGGGAATGTTCGGGTCATAATCCTTTATCTGCCTGATAAAATCGCCGATTATTCCGGAGGCGTCCGTTTTTTCATTTTTAATGTCCACATCTGCTATGACACCCAGGAGACGCGATTTATGTATTTCGAACAGACGTTGTGCTTCATCATAGCCGGTAGCAAGGAGGATCTTTGGTCTTCCGCGCATCTGCATAAATTTCTGATGCTCATTGAGGCCCTCGGTCATATATTCGCGTGACTGTTCAAGTATAATTGAGTACAGGTGGCGGAGGGAGACGGAAGCCATCCTGAACGAGCCTTCCACCAGCATGATTGACTGTACTCCCTCATATTTGCTGTCCTCGTCCACATTCTGTTTATCCTCTATCAGGCTTATAATCGGGAGGAGTATGTCGGTGTTTCCCGGCCAGCTGAAAACATAGTCAATGGATGTGAGATCTTCGCTGTTTATTCTGTGGGTAACTTCCCGGGAGTCGGGAGCAAGTATTACGATTGGCTTTTCAGGATAGGTTTTCTTGATGTTCAGGGAGAGCTCAAACGGATCCTGATCACTGATGCTCAGCATATTAATTACCAGGTCTATCTGCCTGCGGCTCAGTACCTCCATGGCTTTTTCGCCTGAAGTGACATGTATAAACCGGGGAGGGTAACGCAGGTTGAATGACACATAATCATTGAAGACCTTTTCATCAATCTTACCGTCCTCCTCCATGATGAATGCATCATAGCTGCTGCAGATCAGCAGCACGTACTGAACTCTTTTTTGCATCAGAAGCTCAAAAGAAGTTTCCCTGAAAATGTTTTTTCTGAGCTTGTACATTTTCTGTAATGGATTGATGAAAAGAACCTGTTCCTGACCCCGGTGCAATCTGACCGGGTCAGGAACAGGCAAATGGCAGTTTTAAACGAGGCCCTGTGCGAGCATGGCCTCGGCAACTTTGACAAATCCGCCGATGTTGGCCCCGTTGACATAGTTTATGTATCCGTCTTTCCCCGTACCGTACTTAACGCATGTGGCATGGATGTCTTTCATGATACGGTGCAGCCTGGTGTCAACCTCCTCACGTGACCATGATAGGCGCATGGAATTCTGTGTCATCTCCAGTCCTGAGGTGGCAACACCGCCGGCATTTGCGGCTTTTCCGGGACCGAACAGGATCTTGTGACGGAGGAAGATATTGACGGCGTCGGGAGTAGATGGCATGTTTGCTCCCTCAGAGACCACAAAGCAACCGTTGTTGACAAGCAGTTCGGCATCGGCTCCTGATATTTCATTCTGGGTGGCTGAGGGCAGCGCTACCTGGCAGGGTACTTCCCATGGAGTAGACTTGCCTTCAACATATTTGCACTTGAACTTATCAGCATACTCCTTGATACGGCCTCTCTTCACATTCTTCAGGTTCTTTACAAAAGCAAGCTTCTCTTCGTTCATGCCTTCCGGGTCATGGATATAGCCATTGGAGTCTGACATTGTAACCACTTTGGCGCCCATTTGTATTGCCTTTTCGGCGGCGAACTGTGCCACATTGCCTGAGCCGGAGACAGTACAGATCTTATTCTTCAGGCTGTCTCCCCGGGTATTGAGCATCTCTTCGGCGAAATAGACCTGGCCATAGCCTGTTGCCTCGAGGCGGATAAGACTACCGCCCCAGTCGAGGCCCTTGCCCGTAAGCACTCCGGTAAACTCATTCCTGAGTCTCTTGTACTGCCCAAAGAGGAATCCGATCTCCCTGCCTCCAACGCCGATATCTCCGGCAGGCACGTCAGTATCTGCACCTATATGCCTGAACAGCTCACTCATGAACGACTGGCAGAAGCGCATCACTTCGGCGTCAGATTTTTCCTTTGGATCGAAGTCCGATCCTCCCTTGCCACCGCCCATGGGAAGGGTTGTGAGGCTGTTTTTAAGAACCTGCTCGAATGCAAGGAACTTCAGGATGCCAAGGTTAACGGTAGGATGGAACCGCAGGCCACCCTTATAAGGCCCGATTGCGCTGTTCATCTCAATTCTGTACCCCCTGTTGATCTGGATCTCACCCTTGTCATCCATCCAGGGGATTCTGAAGATTATGACTCTTTCGGGTTCAGCCATACGCTCAAGAATTTTTGCCGAACGGTACTTCGGGTTCTCAAGTATAAACGGCATAAGTGACTCGGTAACTTCTCTCACTGCCTGGTGATATTCTACTTCACCGGGGTTTTTGGCGATGATCCTCGCCATGAAATCTTCTACGGGGTTAGACATTGTTGTTCGTTTTTAGGGATTAGTGTTTGTTATAAACAAATTTATATAATTAAATTTCCATAATTTCCAATCGTTGAAGAAATAATCTATGTGTTATTGATTAACTTTCATATTAAATTACATCTGATAAAGAGCCAACCCCCCTCTGAACTGACTTAAGAATGGAAGACAGATCCAAATGGCAAAAGGAGATGCAGAAACTTCTGGCTGAGAAAATACAGAGTCAGAAGGGATTATCCATCATCTACACAATTAACAAGATTATCAGTAAAAAAATCAGTGTTGAGGAAACGCTGCTTGAGATAGTAAAGGAGATTCCAAAGGCGTGGCAGTTTTCCGAATATGCATATGCACGTATTAAATATGACGGCAGAGAGTACCGGCCTGACACTTTCAGGGAGTCACGCTGGATCCAGAAGCAGATATTTGAAACGCATGACAAAAAATGGGGGGCCATTGATGTTTTCTATACAAAGCAGTTTCCCAGGGCGGATGAGGGTCCGTTTTTAAATGAGGAGAGGCAGCTGCTTGAGAATATTGCAACTATTCTGTGCAACTATCTGAATTCAAGCCTGGCAGCCGAACAGAAGGAAGAATATGGGGAAGAGGCCTCGGCAAGGCTGGAGCAGTCACGGAAGCTAAGCGAGGAGAAAAATATTGACGATACCCTTTCACGGATCTGCCTGGATATGCCCAAAACCTGGCGTTACCCTGATTATGCTGTTGCAAGGATCGTTTACGGCGGGAAGGAATATCTCAGTTCCGATAAGGCGTATGACGAATACAAATGGTGCCTGAAGGAAGAATTCAAGACCATGGACAATAATCAGGGCTGGATCGAATTCTACTATCTGGATGGCTTCCCGATTCCAGATATGGATAGCTACCTTAAATCCGAGGATGTGTTGTTAAGCAACATGGCAAACCTCATATCGGGCTATATCAACCTGATCTACGGACTTGATACCGTCACCGCCACGGAGATGGGCATGAAGAAGATCATGTATGAGAAGACGGAGCGTCTGAAGGAGTTATCATGTATCAATCAGACCACATCAATTCTCCAGGCTGAAAAATCGATTGAGAATGCACTGAAGCAGATTGCTTATATCATGCCTGATGCCTGGCAATATCCGGAAAGCACCGTAGCCCGGATCAGCTATGACGGGCAGGACTACACCTCGCCGGGTTTTGTGGTAACCAAGTGGCGGCAGCGGCAGCCCTTTCTGACGATTGACGACAAAATCGGGGAAGTTGAGGTATACTATACAAAAGATTTTCCGGATATGCATGAAGGTCCGTTTATGAAGGAAGAGAGGGACCTGATAAATAATATTTCTTCGCTGATATGTAACTACTTAAATTCCCTGCAGGGCGAGGTTGCCATCAGGAAGTACCGGACCGATGAAGAGCTGAAGCAGAAGTTCGAGGCGGCCAAGGATTTTCTTCTGAACAAGCGGAAGCTGCTTCAGAATTTCCTGGAGAAGAATAACTACGACCGGGACATCTTTCATGATCTCATGAAATTCAAGGTTAAGGAGATTCTTATCATCTCAAACCTGTATGATGCGTACAGTCTTGAGCGCGAAGGCAAATTTTCTGACTATATCCTGGGCGTATACTACCAGCTGAATTTAACAACCATACCGCGCATCACAGGCGTCTCATCATTTGAGGAGGCCCTCGAGAAACTCTACCTGAAGCACTTTGACCTGATCATAATCATGGTGGGCGTAGATAAAAAGGCCCCGATGGAGATATCCAAAAGGCTGAAGGCACTTTATAAGTATATCCCCATCTACCTGCTGCTTAATAACAATCAATACATAGCATTCTTTCAGGACGAACAGAAACGAACTAATCTTATCGACAACGTTTTTGTATGGAACGGTGATTCAAGGATATTTTTTGCCATGGTAAAGCAACTGGAAGATTATGTGAATGTTGAAAACGATACCAAGGTAGGCTACAGCCGGATAATACTGCTTGTGGAGGATTCGGCCAAGTATTACTCACGCTATATTCCGTTGCTTTATCACTGTGTGATGGAGCAGACCAGGCGAATCATCGAGGATGTCAGCACAATGGACGAGCTGTACAAGGTGCTTCGCCTGCGGGTTCGACCCAAGATTTTGATGGCATCAAATTATGAAGAGGCAATCAGGATTTTTAACAAATACAAGGAATTCTTTCTCTGCCTGATAAGCGATGTGAAGTTTCAGAAGGATGAAAAATTCGACGAAAACGCCGGGTTTGAGCTTGTCAGGGCCATAAAATCCGAAATCCCTGATCTTCCGACAATCATTCAGTCTTCTGACTGGGAGAACGAGAAGCAGGCAAAGGAGCTGAACTGCGTGTTTATCTACAAGAATTCAGATACACTGGCGCAGGACATAAGGAATTTCATCAGTTACCACCTGGGGTTTGGCGATTTCATCTACAAGGATGAGACGGGCAGGACCATTGGTACAGCCAAGAACATGAATGAGTTTGAGGAACAGCTTCATTCCATCCCTATAGAAACCCTGTTGTACCACGCCCGGAAGAACCATTTCTCACTGTGGCTCACAGCACGCGGTGAGATTCAGCTCGCCAGGGAGATAGCGCCCAAAAAAATCAGCGATTTCAAGAATGCCGAGTCGCTGAGAGACTACCTGGTTGCCGTGGTTAAGAGGCTCAAGTATGAGAAAAACAAGGGTAAAATTGTAGAGTTTGACGAGACACTGATCCTGGAGGAGAGCAATATAATTCAATTATCTCCCGGGGCGCTCGGAGGGAAAGGGCGCGGACTGGCATTCATTCACACGCTGATCTACAATTTTGATATCTCGCTTTATGTACCCGGCATTAACATCAGGGCACCCCGCACATTTATCATCGGCACCAATGAGTTTGAGGATTTTCTGGATAACAACAAGCTCAGAAACAGGGTCTTTTCAGAAACCAGTTACGAGACAATTAAAAAGTTGTTTATAGAAGGAAGCCTTTCAGCTGCCCTGGTTAAAAAACTGCGCATCATTCTCGGTAAGATATCCAGGCCTTTGGCCGTCCGCTCATCAGGGTTGTTTGAAGACTCACTTATGCAGCCTTTTGCCGGGATTTTTGAAACCTATCTTCTTCCGAATATCAATGATGATATTGAAATCCGGCTGACCCAATTAACCGATGCCATCAAGCTGGTATATGCATCAATATACTCTGACACTGCCCGGGGATATATCAGCGCCATCAACTACAAGATTGAAGAAGAGAAGATGGCAGTCATAATCCAGGAGGTTGTGGGTGAGCAGCATGAAAACACCTATTATCCTCATATCAGCGGCGTCAGCCAGTCGTACAACTATTACCCGTACGGCCATATGCAGCCGGAGGACGGGTTTGCGGTTCTTGCTGTCGGACTGGGGACATATGTGGTTGAAGGCGAGAAGGCGTTCCGGTTCTCACCCAAATACCCCAACCTTGAAAATAATTCTCCCAAGGATCAGTATCTTAATTCGCAGGTCGAGCTTTTTGCCGTTGACCTCAATAAGAAGGAGTTTAACCTGCTTGAGGGAGATACGGCAGGGTTGGTCCGTCTAAGCATTGAGGACGCTGAACGCCACGGGGTAATCAGACATTGCGCATCGGTCTATTCGGCAGAGAGCAAGACTATTTTTCCGGGAATAGACAAGGCGGGCCCCCGTATCATCAATTTTGCCGATATCCTGAAGTACGATTACATCCCTCTGGCCAAATCGCTGACAGAGATTCTGGATATTGTCAAGGAGGCGCTTGGCACGCCGGTGGAGATCGAGTTTGCAATTGACCTGACACGAGACAGTGATTATAAGGCTTCGTTCTACCTGCTTCAAATCAAACCGATTATCGGAGCAACACTCGACTATGACGTGAATATGGACGAGATCGACAAATCCCATATTCTGTTATATACTGAAAAGAGCATGGGGAATGGTATGATCAGTAACATTCAGGATGTGATTTATGTTGACAGGGATCTTTTTGACAAGTCCCGGACGCTTGAGATAGCAGCCGAGATAGACATGTTCAATGATGAGATGATCAGCAGCGGCAGGCAGTATATTCTGCTGGGTCCGGGGAGATGGGGAACACGCGACAGGTGGATTGGGATACCGGTCACATGGCCGCAGATATGCAATGCAAAAATAATTATTGAGACCAGCCTTGAGGATTTTCCTCTCGATGCCTCATCCGGTTCGCACTTTTTTCACAACGTGACCTCAATGAATGTCGGCTATTTCTCCGTTCAGCATAATCAGAAGAACTCAGTGATAGACTGGGACATTCTGAAGAAACAGAAGGTTCTCAGAAAGGGCAATTATGTCACGCATGTTCAGTTTAAAAACAGCCTGACTGTTAAAATGGACGGGAAGAAGAGGATTTCAGTCATCACATGGGAATAGACCTGTCGGGGTCTTGCGGTTCTGCGGTCCTGCGGTTCTGCGGTCGAAGCCAGAAGAACTGAGTCTGAAGGTCAAAAGGTCTGAAGTCTGAAGGTCTTGCAGTCGTGCAGTCTTGCGGTCAGTTAATCTAATAGGCTGATTATCAATTCTTAATTCTTAATTTTCACTACTGCCTATTGCCTACTGCCTACTGCCTTCTAGGACTGAAGACTGCCGGCTGAGGACTGAGGACTGACAGTGGTTACAGATCCTTCTGGTAGATCCTGAATTTCTTGACAACCTTGCAGCCGATCCTTTCGTATTCACCTCTCATCCTCAGGTTATCTTCAAGCACGAGATGGCTGTCGAGGCTTTCCATTCTGCTTTTGATGCCATCCTGGAGTATTTTGACTCCCATCAGCACATCAATACCCTTGCCCCTGAATTCCTTCCTGACCCCGCCGAGCATCATTATCAGTTTCTTTGACCTTTTTGATTCCCTTAGGACCTTGAGGATCCCGAAGGGCAACAGTCTTCCCCGGCAGGCTTTTATGCCGGCACTGAGGTCAGGCAATCCTATGGCAAACCCGATCAGCTGCCCATCCTTCTCCACCACCTTGATAAATTTCGGATCGATTATAGGCATGTAACGTGCCGCAAAATCCGCCTTTTCCTTGTCGTTGAGCGGCACGAAGCCGTATATCTCTGAAAAGGTGTCATTCATAAGTTCAAGTACACGGAGTATATATGGCCTGAGTGTCTTCTTTGTCGGGAACTCGGTAATTGTAAATTCCTGGGATCTGTTTATTCTTTCAAGCACCCTTTCATAAACAACAGGAAACTCCTTCGGCATATCGCCGAGGTAGTTCACCAGGTCTATCTTCCTGGCATATCCCTCATTTTCAATCAGGTTCACCATGTATGGGGAATTGTTGGCGCTGGTGATGAACTGCGGGTACTCAAAACCCTCGATCTGGAATCCCTGCGGATCCTTGTCCGAGAAACCAAGCGGACCAACCAGTTTGTTCATGCCGTTCTGCCGGGCCCAATCCTCTATCCTGCTTATGAGAGCATGAAAAACCTCCCTGTCGTTATAACACTCCATGAAACAGAACCTGCCGTGTGCCTCGCTGTTAATCTCGTTATATCTCCGGTTGATCAGACCCATGATCCTGCCTGCTGGTTTACCGTCCCTGAAGGCAAGCAGCAGCAGGGCATCGGCATAGCCAAAAGATTTGTTCTTCTTTCTGTCATACAGTTCCCACTCATCCATGTAAATAGGCGGCAACCAGTCCGGTTCATCCCTGTGTACCTTTTCAGGCAGATAGATGAAGTGACGGAGGTCTCGTCGTGAAACGACTTCCTTAACAGTAATTTCGCTCATGTGAGTGAGATTGGCTGAAAACAAATATAGTATATCATTTGCTTTGGGCTTCCTTTCTATCAATTTCGTTAGCCATACGAAGCAATTTATTGGTATCCAATATATTGACAATGAAAATAGCAACTACAAGAACGCCTGCTGAATAGATAAGAGAGTCGGGCAGAAGTACTTCAGCCACGAGACAGGCACCCACTGCGATCCTTACTTCGGTAGGTCCAACTTTACCTGAGTCAATTGAGTATTTACCGGTGATTTTGTACCTTATCAGGGCAAGGATAATTTCCCAGGCGTACATTGTCACGAAGCCGTATCCAAAAACCTCCCAGATTCCGTCGACGTAGATTATATAGCCAAGGCCGATCAGGATAATGCTAAGCCAGTCAATTGTGATATCAAGGGTAAAGCCATATTGTTTCCTGGGTATTTTGCGGTAATATGCAAGTCTGCCATCGAGTGAGTCTCCGAACCAGTTAATTAAAAAACCCAGTAGTCCGAGCAGAAGGTAGGTCCTGCTGACATAGGAAGCCAGCAGGAAACTTCCAAAAACTATTATATACCCGAAGAATCCGATTCCTGTCAGGATGTTGGAGGTGATCCAGGCCGGTATGCGCTGAACCAGCCAGGCTAATGCCTGCTGTTCGTATTTTTTCAGAAGGTTTGTCCTGCTCCTGTCACCGAAAACTGAATTGATGATCTCACTTGTTTTCATCGAAATCCTGGTTTTACCCTGATTTTTTTCCTCAGTCATCCCGGTTTGGTTTTACTTAGTAAGATTAATCATTTTACGCGGAACAAATCTATCCGGGAGGGGCATTTCGTATACCGACTGGCGTAAAAAGGCGCCAAGCGATCCGGGATCCGGAAACTGTTGCTGCTCCTCTACGGTAATTAGCCTCCCGATACCGATTCGTTGTTCATGGCGGGTCTTGTTGAATACCTCCGACGGAAGCCTGAGCAGGCGGATCCGCCAGTTGATGAGACCGAGAATATAGAAGAAAGCGGAGTTTATGTCGAAGAAGCGAACCGGCATTATTGGGACCCTTACCGAGTGTATCAGGTGAAGGATGCTTGCCTGCCATTTCCTGTCCCTTACCCGGAGTTCCCCGGGGCTGAAGTCCGAGACGGCACCGGATGGGAAAAAGCCAGCCGGGTGGCCGTTACGCAGATGACTGAGTGTATCACGTATCCCCTTAATGCTTGCGGCTTTCACGCCGGTCTTTTTATTACCTGCCGGGACCACAGAGATGAAATTGTCGTCGAGAGCCCTGACCGTTGAAAGGATCCTGTTGACCATGAATTTATAATCGGGTCTGATGGATGCGAACAGGTCTATTGACATAATTCCGTCAAGGCCTCCGTAAGGATGGTTTGAGACGGTGATGAAGGCACCGTCGGGCAAGGATTGAAGGCGTTCCGCGTTGCCAACTGCGTATTTGACTCCCAGATCATCAAGGAGGCCCGAAGTAAAAGAGACTCCGCTATATTTCGCCGAATTGTCATATAAATTATTAATCTTATCAATTGCCAGCATCCGCATGATAAATTCAGCGCGGCGGTGCCCTTTGTTGCCTCTGAAAAGGAAAGAGAGGGCCTCGAAGTCATGTGGCTCAACAACCTTCATATCAGTGAATACAAATTTATAAATATTCCGTGATTCCTGCGGGGCGGTATAAAGAATAGGATGGAGCGTACCGTCTGCAATGGAAATATCCTCCGCGAAAACACAATACCGGAGATTGATGACCTGATACATGCCTTTGAAAGTCTTCCCGGGGGATTGGGGGCGGGTGAAACTGATTTTAAATGTATATTTGGAGAATGATCCGCAGCAGGCAGGAGTTTTGCCCGGGCCTGCACGGATGCGATTTAAGAACTAAACAACCAGGATTTCAATGAAAAAACTCACCCTCCTTGCGACCGCTGCGGCATTCATGACAATGATCGGCATGACGGCCTGTTCAACAACACCGACCGATATGACAAAAGCGAGCATCATTCCGAAACCGGTATCAGTTGTATCAACCGGCGAAACGTTTAGCGTTACAGGGCGAACCGGCATTTACATCAGTGGCCCTTCCGAGGAGCTGGCGCCTATAGGTCAGTACCTCTCCGATAAGCTCAGTCCCTCAACCGGACTGGCTATTAAGGTGATCACTGACGGCCGCAAGCCGGGCAGGGGAGATATCCTCCTGGAACTGTCGGAGGCTGATGCCAGCCTTGGTGAAGAAGGTTACGAACTTGTTGTCACAGACAAACTGTTGAAAATCACTGCAAACAAACCAGCCGGACTGTTTTACGGTATTCAGACCGTCAGGCAGCTTCTGCCGGCGGGCGTGGAGATGGCATCGTTGCAGGATGGACCCTGGGAGATACCCACGGGAACAATCCGCGATTATCCACTCTATTCATATCGCGGGGCTATGCTTGATGTGGCACGCCATTTCTTCGGTGTGGAAGATATTAAGATCTTTATTGATCAGCTGGCAACCTACAAGATGAACGTGTTGCACCTCCACCTATCAGATGATCAGGGCTGGAGGATCGAGATCAAGTCGTGGCCCAACCTTACAGCTCATGGAGGCAAAACGGAAGTTGGCGGCGGTGAAGGCGGTTATTATACCCAGGAGCAGTATTCGGAGATCGTGAAATATGCCAGTGAGAGGTTTGTCACAATCATCCCCGAGATTGACATGCCGGGACATACAAACGCTGCCCTCTCTTCTTATCCGGAATTAAATATCGGAGGCAAGGCACCTGAACTTTACACTGGAACAAATGTCGGGTTCAGTACCTTTGACACTAAGTCAGAGATCACCTACAAATTCATTGATGATGTTATCCGTGAACTGTCAGAACTGACTCCAGGTCCATACATTCATATCGGGGGAGACGAATCGCATGTAACAAAGCTGGAAGATTACATTCCGTTCATAAACAGGGTTCAGGATATTGTCGCTGCTCACGGAAAGCTGGTGCTCGGCTGGGATGAGATCGCGCTCGCCACACTGAAGCCTAACACCGTTGTTCAATTCTGGGCCAGGGCTGACAATGCGGTAAAAGGCGTGAACCAGGGAGCAAAGGTACTTATGTCACCGGCTAAATATGCATATCTCGATATGCAATATGATTCCACAAGTATCTTTGGTCTGCACTGGGCCGGCTTCATCGAGGTTGATCACGGATACAACTGGGATCCTGCCGCACTGGTTCCTGAGATTAAAAGGGAAAATATTATCGGAATAGAGGCGCCACTGTGGTCTGAAACAATATCAGACAGGAAGGAAGCCGAGTACCTTCTTTTCCCGCGACTCCTGGGTTACGCCGAGATAGGGTGGACCCCTGCGGAGATGCGAAGCTGGGATGAATACAAGGTTCGCCTTGCAGAACACGGGCTGAGGATGGAGGCAGCAGGCATCAACTTCTACCAGTCGAAGATTCTGGAGTGGGGTCTGCCGCCTCAGGAGGCCAGCCCTGTGGTTCAGTAACTGGAATCAACAGCTGGTTTCAGTAACTGGTTTGAGCAACTGGTTTGAGTAAATGGTTTCAGCAACTGGTTCAGTCATCACATTGATCAGAAATAAAGATTCATTATGAGAAATGGGTTCATTCTAGCTGGTATGGTTCTGCTGGCTTCATGCAATGGCAACAGGGTCAGCGACGTGCCGTCAGCGGCAGCACAGGCATCACAGGCAGGACAGGAATTCAGCACTGCCGGTAAAAAGGTTGTGGTCTGCACAACCGCCGATGGTACTGATCTGAGACTGTCGGCAACAGACACGCTGATCTTCACCGGCTTTGATCAGCCGCTTGAGACTCAGCCCTCGCTATTCCTTGATCCCTCACAAAGGTTCCAGACCTTTATCGGGATAGGAGGCGCCTTCACCGATGCCTCTGCCGAGACTTGGGCAAAGCTGCCGGCAGAGAAGCAGGATGAACTTATAAAAGCCTATTTTGACCCGGTCTCCGGTATTGGTTACTCGTTTGGCAGGACCAACATAAACAGCTGCGATTTCTCGAGTGACATGTACACCTACGTGGAGGAAGGTGACAAGGAGTTGAAAACCTTCAGCATTGCCCATGATGAAAAGTATAAGATACCCATTATCAAAGAAGCAATGAAAACAGCCGGAGGGTCTCTCCCTCTGTTTGTCAGCCCCTGGAGTCCGCCCGCATGGATGAAGGATAATAACGACATGCTGTTCGGAGGGAAGCTTTTACCGGAGTACTACCAGTCGTGGGCTGATTATTATGTTAAATACATTCGGGCTCTTGAGCAGAGCGGAGTGCCCGTCTGGGGTCTGTCAGTCCAGAATGAACCGATGGCCAGGCAGACCTGGGAGAGCTGCATCTATACCGCAGAGGAGGAGCGTGATTTCATAAAGAATTTCCTCGGCCCTACACTTCATAAAAACAATATGGCCGACAAGAAGCTTATTGCCTGGGATCATAACCGTGACCTGATCTATCACCGGGCCTCCGGTATTCTGGGAGACCCGGAAGCGGCGAAGTACGTATGGGGCATCGGGTTTCACTGGTATGAGGTCTGGACCGGCGGAAGACAATATGAAAACGTAAAACGGGTGGCTGAAGCATTCCCGGAAACGAACCTGCTGCTCACCGAGGCATGTAATTACCCCTTCAACTGGGAGACAATAGACCAGTGGAAGTGGGGTGAGATTTACGGTGAGAATATGATCCACGATTTCAACAACGGGGCTGTGGCCTGGACTGACTGGAATATCCTGCTTGATGAGACCGGAGGTCCCAACCATGTCAAAAACTTCTGTTTTGCCCCGGTTCATGCCAGGGTTAATGAGGGAACGCTCCATTACATGAACTCATATTATTACATCGGTCATTTTTCAAAGTACATAAGGCCCGGAGCCGAAAGAATCATCAGTTCATCAAGCAGGGCCCAGCTGCTGACCACAGCCTTCATCAACACTGACGGCTCCATAGCCGTGGTTGTAATGAATCCGACTGATGAAGAGATAAGCTACAGGCTGTATATCGGGAATCAGGCTGCTGTCACAACCAGTCTGCCCCACTCGATAGCCACCCTGACAATCCTGGATATCTGAGAGGAAGGAGGTAGCTCAGGCTGTCGCGCTAATACTTTAAAGCCGTGAGGCTTCTTTAATTCCGGCAACATAATAATTGTCAGGTTTGTGTGATATATTTATGGAAATCGTTACATTTCCGTATGTTTAGTCAACTATTGATGCCTATCACCAAATATTGCCATGGAGAATCACAGGAAATGGGTTTTCATTGTTAATCCGGTAGCAGGTAGCGGCTTTGCACTGACCCTGGTTGATAAGATCAGGCAGATGATTGCCCTCCGGAACATGGATGCTGAGATTGTCTTTACTGAGAGGAAAGGCCATGCCACCCAGCTGTCAGAGCACTACGCCGCAAAGGGATACAACTGCATAGTCGGTGTGGGAGGTGACGGCACCATGAATGAGATTGCTGTTCCCCTTGTCAACAGGACGGATATAAATGTCGGCCTGATAGCCGGAGGCACGGGCAATGACTTCATTCAGATAACAGGGTTTCCCGACCGATTCACTAAGAGTGACTGGGAGATGTTTTTCAATGTCAATGTGATTCCTATGGATGTGGGCGTATGCAACGGGAAGATCATTCTGAATGGCCTTGGCCTGGGATTTGACGCCCAGGTGGCTTCTGAAAATTACACTGAATCAGGTGAGGTTAAACCTGGTGGCAAGAGTAAATATGTCTGGCATATCATAAAGACACTGTTTGCCTACACGGAAAAAAGGATGAAAGTGATCTGTAACGGGTCAACATATGAGACAGACTGCTTCATGAATACCGTTGCCAATGGCAGGAGATTTGCGGGATCGTTTTACCTCACCCCCGGTAGCATTGCCAATGACAGCCTTCTTGACGTCTGTGCAATAAAAAGACTTTCCCTGTACCAGAGGCTCAGGATACTGCTTATGGTACCGGCCGGTACACATGTCAATGATGAGCGGGTAACCTATTACCAGACTGACAGGCTGGTACTTGAGTTCCCCTCCCGCATACCTTATCATATTGACGGGGAGCTATATTTCGGACAGCATTTTGAGATGGGGGTTCTGCCCGGAGCCCTGAACATTATTTATAATCCCGCCGGAAAACATTTTTTCAAAGTCGGACAGGAGAAGCATGTTTCTGCGGATGAGAAGGCAGTGATTCAGGAAGAATGAAGAAAGGACAAAGGCAGAATGAAGGATTAATGAAAGCTGCGCTTAGAGGCTGATCAGCCAGGCCAGCAGTGCCACACCTGCCCCTCCGGCAATAAGGCTGTCAAACCTGTCGAGAAAACCGCCATGTCCGGGAATCAGTCTGGAGAAGTCCTTCACATTGTACTTTCTTTTGTATACTGATTTGGCCGTATCACCGGCAAATGCAAACACAACCACTACTGCTGCGTTGAGGAGGACCCCGGAGAAGCCAATGTCCGGAATTAAATGCCTGAATACCAGTGAGCTGAGTAAAGCAACTGCGGCACCACCGATGACCCCCTCTACGGTTTTGTTGGGACTGATTTTCGGGAAGAGTTTTCTTTTGCCTAAGAGCTGTCCCGTCACCTGGCTGAAGCCGTCAAAGATGCAGAGGATGAGAAAAGCGAACATAATAAGGCCCTGATCCATTCTGCTGAAAGAGAAGAAGCCTGCGGAAAGGGTTGCAAGAATGATCATCGCAGCAAGGAAGAAGAGTTTATGGCGGTATCCGGACTCCATGAATAGTTTCGCCACTTCAATGAATCCGGCAGCAATAATCAAAACTGCAACATACCGGAAAATCCTTATATCCAGGGCTATACTAAAAAAAAGAACACTTGTTATGATGAAGTAGGTGATGTGTTTAATCCAGCTCCTGCGGGCCACCTCGGGCTCCTTTTTCCTGTTGATTACCCATATTCCTGCGGTGCCAAGTGCGAAGTAGGAGATGATGATTATATAGGCTGTCAGGTACATATGATTATCTCATGAGTTATGTGATTGGTTCATCTGGTAAATATCATCAGGGCACCGAAGAGGATCATGCCAATTGCGTACCATGTGCGTATAGGACCTTCGGCGCGTTCGAGCTTAATGCCGCTAAGCAGCCTTGGCCCCAGAAGTGACCCAGCAATGCTTCCGGCAGTCAGAAAATAGAGCTGTGTCAGGTCTATATCACCTACCAGGAAGTGAGCTCCCAGGGCTGATGCCGTGTTGACCATCACCACCATGAGTGATGTTCCTATCACCATCTTAACGGGTATTCGCATTGCGAACAATCCTGCCTGTACCGGCGTTGCCCCGCTCGTTCCGAAAGTGGCAGTAATAATACCGGCAATGAATCCAAAGAAAGAACCGGTGGCTATCTTACCAAGGCGGGCACCTTCAGGCTTGATAATCCCGTTGGCCTCATCCCTCTTCTTTCTCCAGGCACTAATAATCATCTGTAGGGCAATCAGGATAATATAGATACCCCAGCTCACTTTAAGCTGCCGGGGGGTTATCAGGCTGGTGATGCTTGCCCCGGAGAGTGCACCCAGGACCCCTGCGGCTGCGAAGATCAGTCCGGTCCGGACCCTGATATTCCCGTGGCGGTAATGAGAAATGGAACCAATGATACAAATCGGCAGCGTTGCAGCAAGGGAGGTGGCCAGGGCGATGTTGGCCGGAACACCAAACAGCAGCGTAAGCACAGGGATGTAGAAGAAGCCTCCCCCCCCTCCAATTAAGGTGCCAATAAGTCCGACAATCAATCCTATAAGCGGATACCAGAGGTAGCTGTTGTCAAATGCGGAGTGAAAGATCATGGTCTATTGTCTTTTTCCGCCCGCTGAGCCTTAAGAACCCAGTAAAGTCCTTTGACGTTCGATTGCATTTCGGGTATAATCATTTGTATGGCAATGTGTTCTATGGCTCCGATAATTGCCCACGTGATCACCAGGTAATAGAACGGGGCATAGAAGCCCAGCGTGAAAAGACAGATGATGAAGGCTCCCTGTATATAGCCTCCGATCTTGGTGGTGTAGAGGTGAAAACTGGGAAATTTCCTGAATTTTATGAGAGACACGATGACAGTCAGCGCCAGCATACTAACAAAGACTATGAAACTTACCAGATGAGGCCTGAAGTCATCCATTTTGAAAACAAGCAGTCCCGTGAAAGCAAGAAGGTAATTGAAATTGTCGGCAAAGGAATCGAGTTTTGCGCCAATCTCTGTTTCCATATGGAATCGCCGGGCTATGAATCCGTCAACTATATCAGAGACAAGGTTTATGATAAGGAAGATGGCGAAGAGTTTTTCGTTACCGGCAAATATGAAGTAAAGGATAAGCGGAAAGGTCAGTAACCGATAGGATGTTATCAGGTTTGGGATGGTAAAAAGGTCTTTTTTATTCATCAGGTATTATCTTGAAAACCTCCAGGCTCAAGGGTTGTGAATTATAATACTGACAAAGGCTATACAAATATGGACAAAAAATCAATAATGTTTATCCGGAGTCTGATTATGAGTTTCAGGAAGCTGGTCCAATATGCACTGTGTTGGGCTGCAAGCTTATTCCTGGCGCTTCTGTGGCCCAATATGCACTGTGTTGGGCTGCAAGCTTTTGCGCGGCCCTCCGGTGAGATAGTTACAGGGAAACGGATTCAGCTTAGAAGTCGCCCTCGGCATTGCCGAAGATCCTGAAATTGTAAGTCAGCATGAAGATAGGCTGGGCGAAGATGGTCATCCGGTAACCGTTGACTGCTCCGTTTTCGTTTTTGAAAAAGATGGAGTAGGGGTTTTTTCTTCCAAGCACGTTGTAGACCGTTGCGGTGAGTGAAGAGTGGTTAAGTTTCTTTGCTCTCAGGTTACCGTTTACCGTGGCTGAGAGATCGAGCCTCATATAATAGGGAATACGGTAGTCATTTCTTTTTGAATAGTAGACATGACTGGAGTTGTAGAAGTCGTAGAATGCCACGGGGTATGTAATGGGTCTGCCGGTACTGTAGACGAAGTTTGATGTCAGGTTGAAACGTCTTGAGGCTTTCGTATTGACAACCACCTTGAGGTCATGCGGTTTGTCATAACTGGCCGGGAAGTAGTTGCCACCGTTCACCATCTCCTCCTCGAATCTGCCCTTGACTCTCATCAATACTCTTGAGTATGTATAGCTGACCCATCCGGTAACGGTGCCTGACTGCTTCTTAACCATCAGCTCCACACCGTAAGCCTTTCCGTCGCCGTTGAGTATATCTGTTTCGAGATGGTCATTCATCAGCAATTCTGCGCCTCCCTTATAGTCAAGGGTGTTTTCCAGCCACTTATAGTAGGCTTCCACAGATGTTTCTATCGCTTTGCGGTCAAAATTCATGTAATAGCCCGCTGACACCTGGTCACCCCTCTGAGGTTTGATGTAGGCGTCGCTCAGTTTCCAGATGTCAACCGGCGACATAGAGGTGGTGTTGGAGATCATGTGAAGATACTGGTAGGCTCTTTGTGCTCCGATTTTTACGGATGATTTTGGAGTCAGGATAAATCTTGATGAAAACCTGAAGTCGAGGCCGGGGTAAAAATTTGCCACTTCACCTGCCCCGAAGGTCAGGGTATCTCTTATTGTCTCCGGGGATCGGGGAAGCTCATCATAGTACCTGTACTCAGTCTCCGGGCCGAGGTTGGTATACAGGGTGCCCCTTATTCCGGCGGAGACAGAGATACGCGGGGTGATCTCATATTCGTCGCTGAGGTAGAGTGATGGCTCAAGAGCCTGTTCTGTCTGCAGCTCTGCCGGGGTGATCAACGTATAGTCACCGAATGGCTCGCGTCTGCCTGGAGAGAGCGAATAGGCCGTGGCGTCAATGCCGAACTCCATTTTGTTAGTGGGGGAGGAGTTAAATATGAAATCAGCCCTGGCGATTTTCTGGTTCAGCTCATAGTAGAGGTTGTGATATTCCGTTGAGTCTGAATTGGAGGAGAGTTTGTATTCATAGTTGCTCATTATGGCGAAGAACTGCGCTGACAGCCTCCGGCCGAATGAGTGTTTCCATTTAAGAGTTGCCGCCAGGTTGCCGTAGTTGAACCCGCTCTCGCGGTAGTAGTCGAACCTGTCATTGCTGTAATAACCGGAGAGCGACAATGAGTTTTTCTCATTGATATTGGCGGAGAGCGTTCCCTGCAGGTCGATGAAGCCTGCGCTGCTGTTTCGGAGCTTAATATCGTCAAGCATCCCCAGGAGCCAGTCGGAGTATGTGGTGCGGGCTCCGAGGACGAATGAGACTCTCTCCTTCACAACAGGTCCTTCGACCATCAGTCGGCCGGTTACAGGACTTATTCCTCCGCTTACCTTTAATCTCTCCATGTTACCTTCCAGTGGAATAATCTCCATCACTGATGACAGCCTGCCACCGTATCTGGCGGGCATTCCGCTCTTGAAGAGTGTGACGTCAGTGATCAGATCGGAGTTGAAGGCGGAGAAGAAGCCGAAGAAGTGTGATGCGTTGATTATAGGAGCATAGTTCAGCAGAACCAGGTTCTGGTCTGTGCTGCCCCCGCGTACGTTGAACCCGCTGGATGCCTCTCCAACTGTCTGTATACCGGGGAGCATCAGTGAACTCTTGAGCAGGTCAGCCTCGCCAAGGCCGAGGGGGATCTGTTTAAGCATCTTCACATTAATCTTTTCAATGCCTATCCTGGTGTTCCTGACGTTATTTTCGCGGTTGGCCGAAACAACAACCTCACCCAGCTGGCTGGGGCTCGCGGTCAGGGAGAGATCCAGGGTGCCATCGGAATAGATCAGAACATTACGGCTGGCCGTCTTCATGCCTATCATCCTGAACTCTATGCGGTACTGGCCTGGAGGGAGGGAGATGGAGTAGAAGCCCGCATTGTTGGTCATGGCACCCGATTTGAGCTTATCTACATAGACTACCACACTGGGAATCCTTTCCCCGTCAGTGGCATCCGTTACCACGCCGGTGAGAGTTACTCTTTCCGGCTTCTCAGAGGCTGAAGGCCGTCCGATCCTGAACAACCTGTATTCATCACTGATGGTTGACCCTTCAGCCTCCATGACCGGCCTGATATACTCTGCCGTTGTTGCCTCAGTGTAACGCTCCCTCAGATAATCAGCATACTCCTTTCCGAACCCGGTTTTCACTGAGAATCCCTTCGACATAATGATTCGGTTGTCATCAGTTATAAAGTAGGAGAGGCCGTCACGCCTGAGCGCTTTGTCAAGCACGCTCTCAGCTGAGCTGTTGTCAGCACTGACATCGAGGTAGAGAGTGTCAGTCCACCGTTTGGAGTAATATATTTTGACCGGTACGCTCTTCTCGAGGGTATCAATCAGGTCGCTGAAGAGTATCCTGTTGAACCTGAAGGTGAGGTTATTCTCCTGCCCCTGGAGTGATAAGGCCGAACCGAGCAGAATGATTATCAATAATGTCTTCCTCATCTCTGCCGCGTGACACCCTGCAGGTTGTCATATGTCCTTAATATGTTTATAATATTGCGCTTACCGGCTTTGCGGAGATTCAGGTTCCGCTGTTCGATGATCCGTTTCATCTCTGCTGAGCCGGTACCAAAGAACTTGATGAACTTGCCGTTTGAGGTTATCTTCTGGTATCCGGCCGGGGTTCTTACGTAACCTGCCGGAGAATAGAAATACTCATTGATGCCGTTTCTCTCATGCGCAACCGACCTGTGCCTGATAAGATAAGTGCTGGTGCCGTCATACGCTGTTTCGTAGAATCCGGAAGGCAGTCCCCTGGCTGATTCTGTACCATCGAAGTATTTGAATGTAAGAGTATCGTCGCGGAAATAGAGTGTAAATGAACCGACAATATCCTTGTTTATTGCAATTTGGTAGATCTTACTGCCAAATTCGTTTTCCATCTCCGAAAATACAATCTCATCAGTATAGGTATCATACTGAAGTATCAGGTTGTCGTACTTTCTGCCGCTTACTGTAATTGAGGCGGTTCGGTCTTTACCGTAGAAAAGCATCGGCTTATTTTTTGCCCGGTAGTGATATGGGAAGTATTCGTAACCGTTGATATAGGCAATAGAGGTGCCCGTACGCACGGTGTAAAGGCTGTCAAGAAATTGGTTGTGAGAAGCTTCGCTCTTTGCAAAAATGGTTGTCAGTGCATCACCCCTGTCAGCATTTTTCTGCTGTGCAAAACCGGGAAGGGTGCAAAGCAGAAGCAGAAAAAGTAAACTTGTTTTTGTCATGCTGTTAAAGGAGGATGAAAATAACAGCCGAAATAACGAATATTATTTCGAATAGGATGGGGCTTAACAAAATTTAATGTTTCGTGAAGTGGTTTTAGGAGGCGTATGTGAGAGTCGGGTGCAATTAAATCCTATTTTTGTCAATTCTTCGACAACGGACAATTTTCTGAACATAATTTCATAGGCAGGTAATGGTTAAGAGATGGCATAAGATCACATTCATTCTGATCATTTCCTTTACCCTGTTTACGTGCATAGATCCATATACTCCGGAGCTTAAGAGCTTTGAGTCACTTCTTGTTGTTGACGCCCTTATCACCGACGAGGATGCCTCCAATTATGTCCGGATCACCCGGACAACAGAGACTCCCGGAGAGGACCGTGTTACCGTAAGCGATGCGAAAGTTATTATCAGCGATGATCAGGGCAACAGCACCATTCTTACCGAGAGGTATCCGGGTGATTATCGCACTGACAGCCTGCTGTTCAGGGGAGCAGTAGGGAGGGCCTATACGCTTTCCATTGAGACAGCTGACGGCGTTAATTATGAATCCGAAGCCTGCCTGATGTATCCTGTACCTGAGATCGATAGCCTCTATTACACCAGGGACCAGGTTTACTCTGAGGAGACGGGTACCTTCCGGGAGGGTGTCGCCTTTTTCATTGACACAAGGAATGAAAGTCCCGACAGCTATTACCGCTGGTCATATGACGAGTGGTGGAAATTCACTATTCCCGAGCCCAAGTTCTTTAACTATGTGAATGACTCAACAATTCTTCCTGTCGAGGAGATCAGGCAGACATGCTGGGGTCACAAGCGATCAGACGTTATTGATATAGAGAATACGCTGTCAAGCCATTCGGGCGACTTTATCAGGAAACCTATCCTGTTTGTGGCGGCGGATGAAAGTAACAGGCTGCTTATTCAGTATTGCGCAGAGGTAAAGCAGATGTCGGTCTCAAAGAGAGAATACGAATTCTGGAACCTGATGACCCAGATCAATGAGGCAGGAGGTGACATCTTTGACAAGCAGCCATTCCAGATATTCGGTAACATCAAGAGCATAACCAATCCGGCTGAGCAGGTGATCGGATTTTTCCAGGTTTCAGCGGTGAATCTTAAGCGCCGGTACATCACTTATAATGAGGTGGATGCACTTGATCTGCCGGTTTACAGGTATGAGTGTGACAGGGTCGAGAAGGGGCCGGTTGACTATCCTTCAGACTTCCCGGGGGGAGGGTTCACATTCGATGAGATCAATGCTGCATACCTGAATGACGGATACGAATTTATCGCACCCATCTATGATGTTTACGGGGAGCTCTTCAGGCTTATATTCGTCAAACCCCGGTGCGCCGACTGCACTGTTGAAGGAGATCAGAAGAAACCATGGTTCTGGGTCGATCTCGAATAATATGTATGACCGTATGAAAGGACCAGACACACACTTCATGGCAAGGTTACGCAGCTGCAGAGTTATCTTTATTTTTGCGGCTCTCCTGTTCTGTCATCTATCACTCCGTGCACAGGTCTCTTCGGAGCCTGGTCGTAATGGTCCGGCATCACTGCGTGCACAGGTCTCTTCGGAGCCCGGGGGTGATGGTGCGGCTGGGAAAGGCAATTTTGAGAAGATTTACATTCAGACTGACAGGGATATTTACGTTGCGGGGGAGTCAGTCTATTTCCGGACAATGCAATTTGGCAGGCTGTCAGGCAAGCCCGGAACCATCAGCAAGGTGTTATATGTTGACCTTCTTGACAGCTACAGGACGCCCGTGGTTCAGGTCAGAACCGGAACAGACGGTATTACAGGAGCCGGAGAGTTCCGGATTCCTGATACGCTCAGGACCGGCAGTTACTTTATCCGGTCATTCACCAACCTGATGAAGAATTACCCGCAGGCTCTCTTCTCCTATAAAAAAATCTCCGTCATCAATCCTTTTGAGAGTCTCTCGAGGCTGAGGATCCCGCCATCAGACCATCAGGCTGACAGTGTGCGGTTTTATCCGGAGACCGGATCTCTAACGTCAGGTGTTCAGACACGTATGGGTATCCGGTGCTTTAACAGCAACGGAGATCCGGTTATTACAAATGCCATTGTGCTGAACGTTACAGGGGACACACTTGCGAGGGTCACCACTGACAGGTACGGTACAGGTCTCTTCACGCTGACACCCGGAGATGCAGAGCCTCTTTTCCTGCTGGCCTATGACGGCAAGGGTACAGGCAGAAGGTTTCCGCTGCCGCCCGTCAGGGAGACAGGGCTGACTTTTACCGTCAGTTCCGCAGGCCCGGATAAGGACCTTCAGATAATTATCAAGTCTGGCAGCAAAGGGTACAGGGCTCCCGGTGGTACAGTCAGGGCAGTCTACTCCCCGGTTTCAGGAGGGAGCACGGCCAGGGAGGTTTTCTTTGAAAATGATCCGGTCATTACAATGGACGGGAAGGGCCTCCCTACCGGTCTTGCAAGGATTATACTGACTGACGGTTACGGGGAGGAATTGGCATCAAAATGGTATTACAACGACAGGAGTCCGGAGATTACCTATGAGGTTAAGATCAGCAGCGCGCCGACTGCACCCCGTGGGAAGACTGAGATTGTAATAAAGGCGGTTGACGGTGAAGGCAAAGGTCTTGAGACCAACCTGTCTGTAGCGGTTGTTAAACCCATCCTTACAACAGATAACCATTACAGCAATATGGTCAGACAGGTTCAGTTGCCCTCACTGCAGGCATTCAGCACGGACCTGGTATTACCTGATGTAAATGACTATCTGATCTTCTGTGATGAGAACGGAGATCTTCTCCGGAATAGCGGGGAAGAGTCCGGATTTGTATACCTGCCTGAGCCTGAGGGTCATCTGATCAGCGGTTTTGTAAGGGACAGAACTACCGGCGCTCCTCTGGCCGGGGAGAACCTTTCGCTCTCGTTTGTAGGCAGGACGGCCCGGTGCGGTTTTACCCGGACGGGTCCTAACGGAGAATTCAGCTTTCCCGTCAGGGAGTATGGCAAAAGGGAGATTGTCATCCAGCGTCTCTCTCCCGAGGTCAACGGCTATTACGTTGACCTGAATGATCCCTTCCTCTTTGAGATGAGGCTTGAGCATGAGCCCGGACCGTTTTATCCGGACACTGCACGCCTTGAGGAGCTGAACAATGCTATTATCGCTATGCAGGTCAGGAATATTTATTATCCCTTCCTCCAGAAAAAGGCGGTCATGCTTTGCTCCGAGGTCTTCCCCGATTTCTTTGGTGAGCCTGACCGCACCATACTTCTCTCGGAATATATAGAGCTGACAACACTCCGTGAGGTTTTCAAGGAGATAGTACCTGGTCTTTCATCAGCGGGCAGGAACGAGAGAAGCAGCCTCAGTCTGGTCAACAGGAACCCCGGGTTATCATTCACCACACCGCCGCTTGTAATTATAGACGGAGTGCCGGTATATGACCTCGAAAAGGTTCTTGAGATCCGCTCCCAGGAAATTGAAAGAATAGAGGTACTCAATACCCGGTATTTTGTCGGTGACGTAGTCCTTGACGGGATCATAAACGTAGTGTCAGGCAAGGGTGATCTGAGTCTGCTGGAATTTGACAGGTCAATTTTCAGGCAGGAGTACGATATGCTGCTTGACAGCTATGAGGTGGCAGCTCCGGATTACTCAACTGATGTTCTCAGGCAGAGCCGAATTCCCGATCTCAGGAACACTCTTTACTGGAATCCTGCAGTAAGGACGGACAGCCAGGGTGATGGCGGCATTGAGTTCTGGACATCTGATGAGACCGGAGAGTATGAAGTCATAGTTGAAGGCTTCACCCATGATGGCAGGAGTGGCAGGAGCGTGGTCACGTTCACTGTCAGGAAATGATCACGGCAGGGCCCGTGGCACGGCTAACTGTCGCTACGGCAAGCTCGCGCCTGGACTCCCTCCCACGGCAGGGGTGATGGCGAAACTTCTTATCACTGCAGCCATCCAAGAGTTAAAATTCCTTTTTAGCTCACCGGGGTCCGGGAAATTTAGTAATTTTATGTGGCGGTTCCTTTTGAAAGGAGCGCAATGGTTCAAGTCGGAATAACCATAAATCGCATGAAAAAGCCACTGGTTCTGATGTTACTGGTTCTGACCGTCTCCTGTGGTACACTCAGGAAATCCTCACTTCCCCTTGAGGAAGATGAGCTGCTTATAACGCGCAGATATGTGGGGGAGTTCATTGAGCACCGCCAGACCGGTCCGGAGAACTATGACGGACCTAACATGATCTGGGTAAAGACCTCAATGGAAGAGGTTTACGGCAAAATTTCAGCTTACGGCAGAAAGTGCGAGTTTACCGAAGGAGACAGGTTGTATATCAGGAGAACATTTTACAGTCCGGGGATCGTTGCCGGATACTGGGTTTACACCCTGGAGAATGACGCCTCGGTCTCTTACAGGGCAACAGATCTGCAGCATGACAGGGTAGTTTACATAAAGAGCTGGTTTGAGTAACCTGGCAGTTCAGTGTTGTTCGTTTTTACGGGGGTGACCTGAAATTTGATATATTTAGAGCTCCAAAATGGGAATCACGGATATTTTTGATTTCCAGGAAGCCTCCAGACGATGCGTAGCATAATTGTAACGACATTTCAGAAGTTTGACCGGTCCCAGAGCCTGGGTGGAATGTTGCTTTTTGGTGCAACAATAGTGGCGCTTATCTTTGCCAATACCGGGCTCAGTGATACGTATGATAACATAAGGGAGACAGTGCTGGGTGTAGAGGCCGGGAGCTTCAGTCTCAAAAAGCCTTTGATACTGTGGGTTAACGATGGCCTGATGGCCATCTTCTTTTTTATGATCGGGCTTGAGATCAAGCGCGAGCTGATGATCGGGGAGTTAAACACCCCGGCAAAGGCAGCGCTGCCACTCCTCGCTGCTGTCGGCGGCATGGCAGTACCGATCGTATTCTATCTTATCCTGGACAACAACCCGCTGGCATCTCACGGATGGGGCATTCCGATGGCAACTGACATTGCATTTTCACTCGCAATTCTCAAGCTTCTCGGCAACAGGGTACCAGTAGGGCTCAAGGTCTTTCTGGCTGCCTTTGCAATCATTGATGACATAGGGGCGGTAATGGTGATTGCGCTATTTTACAGTTCCTCAATTGACTGGGTTATGCTCCTCTGGGCTGTCATTCCCATGGCCATTCTTGTGTTCCTGACCCTGAAGCGACGGTTTCCGAAGTATTTCCACCTTCTGTGCGGCATTGTTGTATGGTACCTCTTCCTTAAGTCAGGTATTCACCCAACTATTGCCGGTGTTTTGCTGGCATTCACTATCCCTCTCAGGCGGAAGACCGATGTGAAGACCTTCACCGGAAAGGTTTGTGATATTGCAGATGATATCAGGGAAGCTGATGCAACACACACTCCCCTGCTTACCTCTGAGCAGATGGAGCAGGTTGATGATATTGGTTTGTGGGTTGAGAAAGTACAGTCGCCCCTTCAGCATATCGAGCATCTGCTTCAGGGATGGGTGGCTTATCTCATCATGCCACTCTTTGCCTTTTTCAATGCCGGAGTGCCATTCAGAGCCGGGATGGATCCTGACCTGCCCCTGATCACCATCCTGGCAATCAGCCTGTTCATGGGCAAGACCATAGGCGTGACCCTCTTCTCCTTTACCGGCATCTGGCTGAAGTTTGCCCTTTTGCCAGAAGGTGTTTCATTCGGACAGATAGCAGGAACCGCCATGCTTGCCGGCGTGGGCTTTACTATGTCAATGTTCATAGCCAACCTGGCATTCGCCAATGCTGACATGCTGATGGATTCGGCCAAGATAGGCATTCTGGCAGGGTCACTCGTATCAGGTGTCGCCGGGTACCTGATGCTGAGATACTGTCGTCAGGGTAACAATCAGATGATCATCCGGTGAAAGGATTGCCTGACACAAACAGGGAAATCTACTTCATAGCAATTATCCCAAAGCATGAATTGTGTGAGGAGATCAGGAAGATCAAGCAAAAGATCCGTGATGAGTACGGGGCAGCCCACGCGCTGAAGTCGCCGGCACACATAACCCTGCAGATGCCGTTTAAAAGAAGTTCCTCAGATGAAGGGAGGTTGTCTTTGGCCCTGAAGTTGTTCGCGCTGGAGGAGAAAGGCTTCAGTATTCAAACTGACAATTACGGAGCCTTTCCTCCGAGGGTTATTTATATCAAAATTACCGACCCTGATCCTGTTCGCAGCCTGCACAGCCGCCTAAGGGATATGCTGATTTCAGAGCTCGGTTTCAGCCAGGAGGATACAATGAAAGATATTAAGCCCCATATCACGGTTGCTACGAGAGATCTTACGAAAACAGCATTCAGTGATGCCTGGCCTGAGTTCAGGGAGGAAAAATTCACCGGGCAGTTTGACGTCGGCAGTATTTTTCTGCTTAAGCACAACGGCCGATGCTGGGACATACTGGAAGAGTTTCTTTTCGGAGATAGATGAAGCTATCCCAGATCGGATATCCGGCTAAGCAGGGCGGTGTCAATTATTGTTACATCACGTCCCTGGACTCTTATTATGCCTTCATTTTTAAGTTCGGTCAGCAGCCTTACAGTGTTTTCCTCCGAGATGGCGGACATCTCTCCGAGTTCTTTCCGGGTCACGGGCAGGGTGAAGCTGTTGTTGCCATAAAAGGCAGCCAGTGATAAAAGGCTCTCCGCAATGCGCCCCCTGATGTTTTTTTGATTGAGGCATATGATCTTTTTCATTATCAGGGCTACAGATTTACCGAAAGCCATGTTGAGCCTGAGGAGTACATCATGATTTTCAAGATAAAGCTCTTTAAGGGATTCGAGCTTAACCATACACACCTGTGAATCTTCAATGGCCGTCACTGAATAAGTGTAATGAATGCTTTCAAAAAATGACAGCAGGCCAATGTAAGCCGGTGGTCTCATAAGGTAAAGGATGATATTGTGACCATTAATCCCTTCAATGTACAGCTTTGCCGTTCCCGAGGTCAGATAAATGGCATGACTGACGTTGTCACCCTGCCGGCAAATCATCTCGTGCTTACGGAACCTTGCCCGTATAATGTTTGATTCGGGGAAAAATCTGCCAGACTTCCTGAAGGCATCATAGAGATCGCACTTGTTCCCGCAAGCCTCACAGGGCATTTTACCGGTAATTCTCATTTTCAATAAGTTATATAGTACAAGTCTGGATTACTCCATCTTAAAGCTATTGATAATACCGGAAACAGGCCCACAATACCCGGTTATCATTTTCAAATATAGTTGATTTAAAACAATGTTACATTGCAAGATTATACCCGGGTTAACATGTCTCAAAATCTCTATTTTAGCTAATCTTTAACGGATTACCAAACACCCGAAAATCTATGGAATCAAGTGATCAGTACAATTTCAGTCTTTTCAGTCCCCGCAATCTGCACGGAAAGAAGAACAGGAATGTCATCTTTACCATGCTTGCCATCTGGGCTGTGGCAGTTTTCGGCTTCCAGTTCCTTCTGAGGGCAATAGAGAAGCCAACACCCGAAAAAGCTCTTACGCTTTTCGAATCAGAGTGGTCCGCTGTTGCGGGAGGGAATGAGGGACAGGCGGATTACCGCGTGCTCCTAAACTCACTCCTTATGGTCAAGGGGAAGATTACCGTTGCTGCAAGCGATCAGGAACTCCTCTCTGAGGCAATCAGTTCCGTCACATTCCGGATGGTGCCTGACTCACTTAGTTTTCGGGTAAAGGAGAAGGTTGCAGAGCTGGAGCTGATGCATTCGGATATTGCCGTCCTGAAGGGCCAGCAGTATATGGACCTTAAATTCCGTATACAGGATGCAAGCACCAGTCTCATCAGTATTCTTGAACCATTTACGGGATTCTCAACAACAAGCCTGGAGTCGTCAATACTTGCTGCCAGCCTACAAAAGGAATACCCTGCTTCATTAACGGAACCATCCCTGGCTCGTCTGCCTGACCTCATGAAATTGTATCTCACTCATAACCAGTCGGTGCTTACTGATACCAAATTCCTCGGATTTCCTTTTCACTATTTCTATACTGCCGTCTTTCTGCTAATTCTTTTTGTGGTGCTTTGTATAGTTTACAACAGGCTGATAGAATGGCGATTAAAAAAGGAAGGTATTGTTGAATAAGTTAATATGCAGAAAGACATGAAAAAGTTATATTTCACATCTATCCTGCTCCTGACTGGAGCAATTTCATTAAATGCTCAGAATCTGACCCAACTGGAGGGGAGTTTTAAGACAGGTCCTGCCATCATTCTTATTGCGATACTTATAACATTTGTTCTGGTCGGAATATTTTTCCGGGCAAAAGATCCTACCGACTACTATGCTGCCGGAAGGAGTATTTCAAAAGTAGGGTCAGGCATGGCCATTGCATCAAACTGGATGAGCGCTGCCTCAGTACTGGGTATGGCAGGGATGATGTACGGTTTCGGCTACAATGGGCTGGCCTATGTCGTAGGCTGGACAGGAGGCTATGTTCTCCTGCTGATACTGATGGCTGCCCAGATCAGGAAATATGGCAAGTATACCGCTCCTGACTTTATTGGCGACCGTTTCTACTCCCGTGATCTCAGGATCGTGAGCGCGATATTCACAATTCTGATCTCATTTGCCTATTGCGTTGGACAGTTTGGAGGCATAGGGCTGATGTTCAAATGGATCCTTGGTCTCAACTATACCCTGGCAGTTATAATAGGATCATCTGTGGTGTTGCTTTATACTCTTATCTCAGGCATGATCGGTGCTACGAAGAATATGCAGATACAGTATGTCATTATTGTGATTTCGTTTCTTCTGCCGGTATTTATTCTGGCATATAAGTTCGATTACTTCTGGCTCCTTCCTCAGGTTGGATACGGTGCAGCGGTGACGGACATTGTACAGGGGATTCCAGCCCCCAATATATCTGATGGGGCAGCTCTGCTAAATGCCTATGGCCACGACCTTTCGATAGTACCCAGTCCTGAGTTTGCCATGCCCTGGGATCCGTCAACCGGCACAACCTTCTTCCAGTGGATTGCCATATGCTTTTCACTGATGGTAGGTACGGCCGGTCTGCCACATGTGATACAGCGCTTCTATGTAGTACCGAAAATTACGGATGCCAGATGGTCAGTTGTATGGGGACTATTTTTCATATGCCTGGTTTACTGGACTGCTCCTGCATATGCAACATTTGGTAAGCTGCTCTCCTCAAATCCTGAGGTGGGGGTGCTTGCAAAAGATGCCATCGTGGTTTACACTGCTCAGCTGGGAGGGGTCAATTCGCTGGTTGTTGGTCTTCTGGCTGCAGGTGCGGTATCTGCGGCGTTCTCTACAGTCTCAGGTCTTCTTGTAGCAGGGGCGTCTGCCTTCTCTCATGACCTGTATGTCAAGGTAATTAATCCTGCCTCAACCCCGAAGCTGCAGCTGAAAATCGCCCGTCTGGGTACAATACTCATGGCCGCGCTCGTGACGATAGTGGCACTGATGAAGCTGGGACTGATTGCACAGCTTGTCTCTGTCGCTTTTTCAATGGCAGCATGTACCATTTTCCCATTATTTCTGCTTGGAATATGGTGGAGCGGATCAAACAGGACCGGCGCGAAAGCTGGACTGTTTGCAGGCAGCCTTGTAACCGTAATCTCACTGACATATTTTATTGTTGGTCTCAGCGGAGGATCACTCCCGGGGCAGGCATTTATTGCATACTGGCTTAATGTTTGGTATTTTGCATGGTTTGGAGCGCCACTGGCGATAGTGGTCAACATTGTTGTATCCCTGCTTAGTAAACCGACGCCCATCGAGATTAAGAAATTTCTGGCAGAACAGGTTCATAATTGATGAGTCTTAAAGGTCTGATTGTAATATCACCCGGTACCAGGAAATTACTGGCAATCACTTTTTCGGTAGCATTGCTGGCAGTGATCTTTGCTTTTTTCTATTACAGGGGAGTCAACAGGTCAGAAGACCCGCGCGTAGCAGAGGCGCGATGGTTCATGGCGGAATATAACAGGATATCAGGGGGCAGGGAGAGCTTTGCCTCATTTCATCTTCTTGATTCTGCCGGCAAGATATTCAGTAAGATCCCTGGTTATGAGTCTTCGTGGGAGAGAGGAGTCATCTATAACAACAAGTGCAGCGGTCTGCTGCTGATGGCCCTGTATGACAGTACTATAACCGACTCTGAGAAGAGCACACTGCTTGACCTCTCTGTCTGCTACTGTGACAGCAGTATTTCGGTATATACCGGTTGGCTCGATGAATGGGAAGATCTGTCCGAAGAGTCCGTAGCTCAGCGCCTGCTTCCGGGAATGAATGAGGAGAATCCTGCATTTGCGGGGCTTAACTTCAACAGGATTTTCAGGAAAAGGGTCCGGGATGTCCTGCTTGCCCGGATTGAAACACCCAGGAGGCTCTCTGTCAGCTATACAAACAAGGCCACTGCATACCGTCATCTGATGAGTCAGGATTCAGCGCTGGTTTACTACGAAAAGGCTCTTACATTGTGGAAGGAAAACAGAACTGCAGAGAGCAACCTGAGTGTACTTCTGGGTGGAGAGCCTCTGAAACCGGGAATCATTGAGTCCCTTTTTCCCCCGGACAGAAAAAAAGCGAATAAGAATTAATGCCTGTTGTTCCGGCAGAAAGGCAGAAAACGTATGTTAAATAAAGTCAAGATGAAAAGAGCAGCTGTAATAATTGTCACTCTTATTGTGCTTGTGCCAGAGATTGGGGCACAGGATGATGGAGGTCAGAACTGGGGTATTAAATTATCGGGTTTTATCAAGACTGATATTTTTTATGATACCAGGCAGTCATCTGCCTCTAACGGACTGCGGGAGGGACACTTTTTCCTGTTTCCTGATGACGTATTGTATGATGAAGAGATGAATGACCTGAATGCCAATCCGTCCTTTCATATTCTTAATATACAGACAAGGGTTAGAAGTGACATCACTGGTCCTGATGCCTTTGGAGCAAAAACCTCGGGAGCAATTGAGGCTGAGTTTTTTGGTACCAGCGAGAGTGACCTTAACGGTTTCAGGCTTCGTCATGCCTATGTTAAGATGGACTGGACCAGGGTGACCCTGCTGGCAGGGCAATACTGGCATCCGATGTTTCCGGCAGAAAATTTTCCTGGCACCGTTAGCTTCAATACCGGCGTTCCCTTTATTCCTTTCAGTCGTAATCCGCAGGTCAGGTTTGTTTACTCCCCGGGCAAGTTCAGCTTAACAATGGTTGCATATTCACAGCGCGACTTTACATCGGCGGGGCCTGATGGCAACAGCAGCAAATACATCAGAAACAGTGGAATTCCGGGATTGCATTTACAGGTTAAGGCTCCCGCCGGTGAGAATCTGACTGCCTGGGGGGGTATTGATTTTAAGGTTATCAGACCTGAGATCAGGACAACAGCGAACATTGAAACAGATGCCACCGTGAGCAGTATAGCTGCTTTTGCCGCTCTTAAGCTGAAAACAAAGCCGTTAAATTTTTCTGTAATGGGAGTTTATGGCGAGAATGCAAGTGATATGATGATGATCGGAGGATATGCGGTATCTGATATAACGGACCCGGTCGATCAGATCAGGGAATGGGCCACAATCAACAACGCCGGTTTCTGGTTTGATCTTAGTACCAACGGCAAGAAGGCCGTTTTTGGTCTCTTTAGCGGCTACAGCAAAAACCTTGGCTCACGGGAATCGGTTGCAGGGGCTGTTTACGGCAGGGGCAGCAACATCGATCACCTCTTCAGAGTATCACCGAGGTTTATTGTAACGGAGGGTAAACTGAGCATTGCAGCAGAGATAGAAACTACCCTGGCTGCTTACGGCACTATGGAGTCTGACGGAAGGGTGGCCGATACCCATGATGTTGCAAATGTGCGTATGCTGCTCAGTATGATATATCGCTTTTAAATTGTCACGGTGTGGAAATCATTGCCGGCCTTCAGCATAAGGTTATTTATATCTTCAATTGCACCGGATGCCAGTAATAGCATATCTGAGTGCCGTAACTTAAAATCGACCCTGTTATCCGGCTCTCTGCCGCTGCTGATGCAGTATGCCTGGTGCGAGAGCCGTATATATGCGAGATTTTTCCATGCCCTCAAGGCATCGCGAAGGAGCTCATGACTGATATGTTTTCCTTCATGCAACTCAATTATTCTGTCAACGGTTGAGAGTCCGTCAAGACCGTGTTTCAGGGCATAGAGCCGGATAACACCGGTAAGTGCCATGAGGATCTTCTTGATGTCGGTTGTCTCTTCTGAGAGGGCGGTCCGGGAGGGATTGAATTGTCTCAGCGCCATCGACATATGATAGAAGAAGATGTCACTTGTCCGGAGGCTGGTTTTAACATATTCCCTCAGCTCATTGCTGAGCGAGTCATCTCCGTAACAGGGTCTGAAGTCGAAGAAAATACTTATATCCAGGATCTCCGATGGGCCTGGGATCCTTATCCAGTCTGAAAAATAGCCCTTCCATTTATCAAGAGGCTGGCACCATTTCGGATTTCCGGCCATGTTATTTCCCTTGCAGAGACGAAAGCCGATCTGGTCAAGCATTTCATTTACTTTCTTCCCGAGTGCCAGGAAATATTCTTCAGCCGCATGCAGCTTATCTCCCGCAAGGTTTTCAAAAATAATGGCGTTATCCTGGTCTGTCAGAAAGCTTTGTTCTCTTCGTCCCGCACTGCCTGTCTGGATGAATGAAAACCGGCATGGAGGCACTCCTGCAGTATCTATGCACAAATCGATCACCCTCTTGCATATTGCATCGGCTACGGAAGAGATGTGAAGAGAGACCGAATAAGGGTCTGCATGGCCGGCAAGCATTGACAGTGAGACCTTACGGCTGTTCTGCCAGATCTTTTTGATGCTGTTGACAGAGCCTGCCTTGGAAATATCATTCATGATCAATCCGGGGGTCATTGTGGAGGCATGGGCCAGCTCATCATTGGTGATCACACCTGCAAGCCTGTTTTCTGACGTCATTACGAGGAGGCACCCTGAACTGTTCCTGATCCTGTCTATTGCAACGGTGATCTTTGCATCTTCACTGACAAACGCTGGTGGCGCATGCATGAACCTGAAGATCTCAGAGGTAGCCGAAGCACCCTCTGCCATGCCGAATCCGATGCTTCCGGCATCGGCCACACCCATTGGTTCCCCGGTACTGTTCAGGACCACGATCACGCTTGAATCATTCTCTTTCATCAGTGTCACAGCCCGTGTGATGGTGGTATTCTCCGGGCATGTAACCGCGGGCTTCATGATTGCAGACACAGGCACATCACTTATGTAGGGGGCACCAAAGGCCTCATATCCGGGAGAAGGAATGCCGGTGGCAGACAGCGGGGCCACAAGCAGCTCGACACTTCCGTCACTCCATATTTCATCAGTTCCGGGGTCAGTAACCACGAGCGTTAACAATGCCCGTATCTCATTACCGTCTTTTCTCCTGAGAATAACATTATGATTATAAATACCATTCCTCGCCACAAGCATCTGACTGACGTATTCATATTGATGAGGATCAGCAAAAATTGTTTCGAAGTGATGTAATTGCAATTCCTGAATGTTTGAATAGCCGAGCCAGTTTATCAACGGTGCCGTAGCGTGAATGAACCTTGGTTTTTTCCCAAAGGTTAAACGGAAGAACCCTGTCGCGGTGTTCTCAAGCAGCGATATCGGGAGGGTTATTCCGGAGGTTGACGACAGGCTGCTGACAGGACGGACAACGATAAGCACTGCATTAAGGTCGCCGAGAGTTATTCTTGACAGATCGGCATGGCAGGAAATCTCTCTTCCGGTTTTTGTTTTAAGCATGCACCCGACAAATTGCCGGGATGACAGTTCCTCATATAATTTCCCGGGATCATGCGGATCACTGATACTCTGTGAGCTAAGTATATCTGTCAGAGGCCGGTTCAATATCTCCTCCTCACTAAGTTCGATCCATGAAAGCAGCGTCTTATTTGCCCTGAGTCCCTGAACTGACCATATTATGACCCCCTCTGATGCTGCCTCTGCCAGTGTTCTGTAGAGCTCTCTCGATTTGCGGAGCTCCTCTTCAGCCAGGCTCCTCTTCTGTTCTATCTTATGGCTCTGCCGTGAGATGGCAAGCAGGAGAGCAAAAATGACGAGGCCGAAAACCCCGGAAATTGCCAGAGTTCTGATTTCCATCCTGCGTATCTCCGTCCGGACATCCTCCACATATATCCCGGTGCCTACAACCCATTCCCAGGGCTCAAACAACCTTACATAGGACAATTTCGGAACAACGCGGGTAGAATCATCATTCCATTGCCACATATACTCAACATAACTCTCTCCGTCATCAGCAACGGCTTTCACAAACTCAACAAAAATTGCCTTGCCCTTCGAATCATAAAACCCTGAGAGATCCTGTCCGTTGAGGTCAGGTCTGTATGGATGAGTTATCATTACAGGAACCTTATCGGTTATCCAGAAATAGTCCTTCAGGTCATGACCGTACCTGATTGTGTTGACAGCTGCCATTGCCTGTTTCCGGGCCTCGGATTGTTCAAGGTCACCGTTTTGCTCCAGCGTGTGGTAATACTCGAGCAGGCTGTAGACTGATGCAGTCATTTCATGGATCAGGTTCCTCTTTCGGTCCATCATGACCTTTTCAAAAGCCGGTATAAGGTAGAGGAATATCATTCCCGCAAAAAGTATAATGGCCAGCATGGCAGGCAGGTCAATCTTCAGCAGAAATATCTTTCTTTTACCTTTTGGAGCTCGCTCTTTCATATTATTCTCCTAAGTGACTTTTTCATGAATCAGGTATAGCATTCCGGTGTCTGTATCAAGAACCGAAAATGACGTTCTTCCGTTGCCCCCGGTGAGCGGTGGCAACAGGATCATCGTCATTTCATTACCGAGAAAGATCCTGTCGTTGGGAACAGGATGAACAGCCCGTAGGAATGGTATTGGTCCGCGGTGCGAGAAGTATGCAATTCGTTTGTGCGAATGGCCTGACAAGGAAAACAGGATTTTGTGATGGCTCATGAATTTCCACAGTTCATTCAGGTGACGGTGCCTTTCAATATAGCGTGTGGTTGAGCCTGTGAAGTCGGGGCAGACATAGTGTGAAAGAAGAAGAGTTGCCTTGACCTCAGACAGAATAACATATTCAGGAATAATATTCAGGTATGATATTTCCTCCTCTCCCAGATCATTCGGGTCTTCCCCTTCAAATGACCATACGGATCCTGCAGCGGCGTCTCTTCGCTCAGCGGGGGCCATCTGAAACCATTTTTCCGGGTATTTGAAGCCGTTTGACCAGGAGGGGAGCCTGTTTGCCGCATGAAGGTCATGGTTACCTGCCACTACCCACCGGCAGTTTGACCGAATGAGTGAAATGCATTGCCTGGCGCTTCTGCGGAAGTGGTAGTTATAGAATCTGCGGTCATACCCTGTTATGTCACCCAGGCAGGCAAGCTCATCACATCCGTTGGCCTCCGCAAGCTTCAGGACAGCCTCAAGCATTGTTACATTTTCATGGATATCAGTAATGATTCCCAGCTTCATAATTTATGTCAGGTTGGCTGCCTCACCGGGTGCCGTTATTATAGACCAAGTTACGCAGATTTGACTGATTTGTCAGCAGTTCACCCAATTAAGTCCTGAAAATTGAGAATATTAGTATCATTGTGAAATTATTTATACCCTGAAGAATTTATTCAATGGATTTCGATTACTCTGACTTCTGTCATGCGGGGGCAACCTATGAGGTCAAATATTCTCCACTTCAGACAGGGGTGGAGTTGCTGACTGTTATATTCACGCCTCCCGAACCGGCTGATGCTCCGCCGGTGATTTTTGTTCCGGGACTGGCCTCAGTTATTGAGAACTTCAGGGAGACGGTAATTGAACTGACAAGGAATCACACGGTTTACTATATTGAAACCAGGGAAAAAAAGAGTGCGGTAATCACGAGTAATCACCGGTTCAATGTTGAGGAGATTGCCTCTGACCTGGTTCATTTTGCCGGTCAGACCTTCCCCCCGGGGTCCAGGTATGTCATGGCAGGGTATTCACTGGGGGCGACAGCCATAGCAGAGGCCTTTCCGTTACTTGAGAACAAGCCTGAGAAGATCATTCTTATTGAGCCGAACAGTTCCTTCCCGTTTCAGGGCTTTTTGCTTTTACTTGCAAGGGCAGCAAGGGTAGTATACTATCCGGTGAAACCGCTCCTCAAGTGGTACCTGAGGAATTTTCGCATTAATCTTGCAGAGGATTACGAGATGTATCGTATTAACTGCAGGATCCTTGACTCGGCAGAACCGGTCCGTACCGGCCGTGCAATAAGAGACCTCAGCAGATACCGTATGACCGAATGCCTTCGTGAGATAACTGTACCCGCACTGGTTGTGGTTGCCTCAAAGGACAGGTTCCACAGCCATGACGAGGGCATGGATATTTCCAGGCAGATAAGCGGTGCCGGTTACATCGACCTGGTCGACAACAGGCGAACCCACAGCGCTGAGATGGGCCGGGTAATAAGTGATTTTATTTCTTCTCCGGCACAAAGACCAGCTCAAGCAGATCAGCCTTTGCAAGATATTTCTTAACCATCTTTTTCATGTCTTTCACAGTAAGGCTGTTGAGTATTCCGGCATAATTTTTCTCATCATTGCCATCAATACCGTAGAGATAATAGTTGGCGACCGTGCTTGCCCAGTAGCTGTTGTGCTCCTTCTCCTCCTCGCGTGTTTTGAGGAGGTTGCTTACACTCTTGTCCAGATTAACCTGTGAAGGACCGTTGCTGGCAATTTCCTGTAATTCTCTGTAGATTATTTCTTTAAGGTCCGAAGCCCTTGCCGGGTCGCATTCGAACGCTATGAGAAAATCAGCTTTCTCAACCGGTATCCTATACGATGTGGCGTTGGTGCTGACACCGTAGGTACCCCCTTCTTCCTCTCTTACTTTCTCAGTATAGATAAGGTCGAGGATGCCTTTCAGAACATCCATCATCAGGTTGTTTTTCGGGTTGAATTTCATGCCGGCAGTGTAGTTCATTACTACAGTTGCCTTGGGTACTGCAAGCGGGATGGCGATCTCTTTGCGTACGGTGCCATCGGGCTGGGCAATTCCAAGGTCCCTCCATGTCTCTGTGATATTTTTTGAGGGTAGCGAGCCGATATACTTCGCAGCCATATCACGCGCAACCTGCTCTTCCACATTACCTGTGATGAAGAATGTAAATGCAGATGCATCGTCAAAGGCCGTCTCATAGATGTGGTTCACATTATCATAGCTGATGAGCTTCATTGACTCAGGAGTCATGATGAAGGTGCGGGGATGGTATCCGGTCATGTTCATTGAGAGGCTGTCAGACAAAATCTTGTTAGGGTTTTTCTGCATGGCGGTGATCACCGCAGTAAAGCGGCCGATGATAGCATCATAAGCCTCCTTGTTATAGTTAGGTCTGGCGAAGCGAAGATAAAGGAGCTGCATCATGGTCTCAAAGTCCTTTGGCGTTGATGAGCCGGTTATTGTCTGCAACGTCTCCTGCAGCCCGAGCGACACGGAAGCCTTCTTGCCGGCCAGCATCTTTGTCAGGGCAACGTTGTCAAACTCACCTGCTCCGTACATTGAAATGATCTGAGGGAAAAGTGTGATTGACGGAACAAGAGAGTCGGGATACAGTGATGATCCGCCATAAGCAAATGCAGATACAGTAACATTGTCCTTTTCATAGTCGGCATGCCTGAAGACTACCTTTGCCCCGTTTGCCAGGGTCCATTCAGTAGCGCTGAACAGGGGCAGGCTGATGGTGCTGATCACCGCTGCTCCCGGCAGGGTTTCGCCTATCAGGTCTGTCCCGCCGGTGATATCTTCGTATGGGGCTATCTTTGCTGCCTGGACCTTTGAGACCACATCCGCCACCTCTATTTCTGAAAGATGCTTTCTGTCATCCGGGCCTTCAACTATTATGAAGCTGTTATCGCCGGAAATGAGGCCCTTCAGCCTTGCCGTGACCTCTTCGAGGGTGATAAGAGGAAGGATCTGTTTGTAGTATTCATACTGTACATCAAGGGAGGGGATAGGCTCACCTGTAAGGAAGTGGTCACGGATATAAGATGCCCATGAGTCATTGCTGATCTTGTCCTTCTGCTTGTACCTGTTCTCGAAGTTGGCAAGCATGGTTGCCTTAGCCCTGTCCAGTTCACCCTTGGTAAAACCGTGCTGCCGGACTCTCTCAAGCTCCGTCAGCGCAGCTTCAAGGGCTTTGCTCTCCTGGTCTTCGCGTACGGTTGCTGAGAGTGTGAGTGCATTATAATTCCTGGCCAGGAAAGAATCGTAACCAAGAGATCCGTTGATGAATGGGGGGGTGCCTTTCTGCACGATCTCACTGAACCTGTTTCTCATCATGTTGTTCATCAGGGCAATTACATAGCCGTCACGGATATACTTCATATCTCTGGGTGCCTTATCAGGGTCACGGTCGATTGTAATCAGGCTGACAGAAGTTTCAGAAGCCTCGGGGTCTGTGATAAGCAGGTATTTTGTTCCCACTTTGGGAACCAGCAGGTTTTCAGGTCTCGGTGCCGGGTTTTCGATGGCCGGAATCGTAGAGAAGATCTCCTTTATCTTTGCTTCTACGGCATCGACATCAATATCACCAACCACGGCAATAGCCTGCAGATCAGTGCGGTACCAGTTCAGGTAGAAGTCGCGCAGGGTTTGAGGACTGAAATTTTTGAGTACAGCAGTATCTCCAATGATATCTCTTGTAGCATACTGTGATCCCTCAAACAAAACTGGCAGCATCTGTGTCATCATCCTCCAGGAGGCATCACGTCTGCTTCTCCACTCTTCGATGATCACACCTCTTTCCTTATTTATCTCATCCTCGGCCAGTGTAAGGTAGTCAGACCAGTCAGCCAGAATCAGGAGGCAGGTATCAATCAGGCCCGGCTTATCCACCGGCACATCACTAAGGTTATATACTGTCTCATCCCAGCTGGTGTAGGCGTTTATGTTGTAGCCAAAGGCTACGCCATGGCGTTCAAGGGTGCTCAGAAGGCTCTTCCCCGGGAAATTTTCGGTTCCGTTGAAGGCCATGTGCTCAAGGAAGTGGGCCAGGCCATTCTGGCTGTCCTTCTCAAGTATGGCTCCGACATTCTGGATGATGTAATAGCTGGCCCTGCCTGCAGGCTCTGTATTATGCCTGATGTAGTAGGTGAGGCCGTTATCGAGTTTTCCGATCCGGTATGCAGGATCAACCGGAATAGTGTTGTCGGCAGTGTTCTGTGCCGTCACTGACAGAACAGCGGCAATGAGCAATGAGAGAACAAGAAATCTTTTCATGATCATTAGTTGATTTTAGTATTTAGAGACATTGACACGACTTATTACACTCAAATTTAGGAAAAAACCATCACTGAGGCTGGTTTTTGCCTGAAAATAAGTTGAATTTTTTCAGAAGAGACCGTGCAGCTCGGCGTTGATCTTGTCAATGACTTCGCTGAGGTGCTCCTTATTTTCGGGGAAGTCGTAATAGTCGGCCTCAAGCACAAGCAGTCTGCCGAACTTATATGATTCTATCCAGGCCTCATAGCGCTCATTCAGCCTCTTGAGATAGTCAAGCCTTATAGAGCTTTCATATTCCCGTCCGCGTTTCTGTATCTGGCTGACAAGTGTTGGCACCGAAGCCCTGAGGTAGAGAAGCAGGTCAGGCGGTTCCACGAGTGAGCTCATCAGCTTGAAGAGTGTGAAATAGTTCTCAAAGTCGCGTGTAGACATCAGCCCCATCGCATGGAGGTTTGGAGCGAAAATATATGCGTCTTCATATATTGTGCGGTCCTGGACAATTGTGTTTTTTGCCTTTTTTATTTCGAGAACCTGGCTGAAGCGTGAGTTCAGAAAGTATATCTGAAGGTTGAAAGACCACCTCTGCATATCCTCATAGAAATCATTGAGGTAGGGATTCTCATCCACCTCCTCATAATGAGCCTGCCAGCCGTAATGTTTCGAGAGCAGTCCGGCCAGTGTTGTCTTGCCTGATCCGATGTTTCCTGCTATAGCTATGTGCATAAAATTAACAGTTTAAATCTGAGTCTAAATATAGGAAAAAGGGAGGGCGAAGATCTGTCTGTTAATAAAAAGATTTCATCTGCCGGCGGTTTTCAGGACGCTCTCGATAAATTCCCTGCTGTTTGAGAGCCGGGGCATTTTGTTCTGTCCGCCGAGCTTGTCCCTCTCCCTGAACCATTTGTAAAAGGTTCCCTTTGGTACAACCCTTACCACCGGTTTTACAAGGGTCAGGTCCTTGTATCTTTTGGCTTCGTAGTCAGAGTTGATGGCTTTGAGTGTGGTGTCAAGAATTTCGATGAAATGGTCCATGTCTTCCGGTTCCCTGTCAAACTCAATCACCCATTCGTGGCTGCCGCGCGTTTCACTCCCCATATATACCGGGCCGGCAGTATATTCAATTATATGTGCTCCGGTGCCAAGACATGCTTTCTCGAGGGCCTTTTCGGCATTGTCAATTATGACCTCTTCGCCGAAGGCATTGATAAAATGTTTGGTCCGGCCTGTTATTTTAATCTTGTGGGGAAAGAGGCTGGTGAATTCAACAGTATCTCCGATGGCATATCTCCACAGCCCGCAATCGGTCGATATAATAAGGGCATAGTTCACACCTTTTTCAACTTCGCCAATTGTAAGAGTACGGGGGTTGTCAGTGCCGATCTTATCTGCCGGGATGAACTCATAATAAACTCCATAATCCAGCATCAGCAGCATGGAGCTGTCTGACAGGTCATCCTGTATGGCGAAGAAGCCTTCGGAGGCATTGTATGTCTCCATGTAATGCATCTTAGGGTCAGGAAGCAGTTTCTTGTATTGTTCGCGATACGGAGCAAAGCTGATGCCGCCATGAAAGAATAATTCGAGGTTGGGCCAAACCTGGTGAAGGTTTTCCTTACCGGTTGTCTTCAGGATATGTCTGATCAGGACAAGGTACCATGATGGTACGCCGGAGATGCTGGTGATGTTCATATCCACCGTTTTTTCGGTGATCATCTTCATCTTCTCCTCAAAGTCCTCAATGAGCGCGATGCGTGCCGGCGGGGTGCGTATCAGGTCAGAGTACCCCGGGGCGTTCTCAATCAGTATGGCGGAGAGGTCTCCGTATAACGAGTTATTGCTGAAGCTGTTGATCTGGTGACTGCCTCCGAGTGTCAGGCCCTTGCCAAGGAACAGCCTGGTTGCAGGATTGTATGTTGTGTAGAGCACTATACAGTCTTTGGTGCCACGGTAATGTGTTCCTTCAAGGGATTCCCTGGTGATGGGTATGAACTTGCTTTTAGTGCTTGTTGTGCCGGAGGACTTTGCAAACCATTTGACCTCCCCGGGCCACAGCAGGTTCTTTTCTCCGGCCCTGAGTTTTTCCACGTACGGGATCAGCTCCTCATAGGACTGGATGGGTACGTTACCGGTAAATTGCTGGTGAGTTGAAACGGATGAATAGCCGTGTTCCTTTCCCCACACTGTATCGCGGCTGCGTGCAATAAGCTGTAAAAGGACCTCCTCCTGGCTTTCCGCAGGGTATCTCCTGAAGAGCTCGATTTGTGAGACTCTCTTAGTGTTTATCCACTTAATGACCGAAGGAATAAATGGCATTTATCAGATTTTTTACAAAGATAGCTAAAGACTGATTCTCTTCATCTGAAAATATCCTTCAGGACCTGAAGTGATTTGATTTGTCTTATTCCCTCGAGGTGCAGGTGATAGTATTTCAGGATCCTTGCCAGCAGTTCAGTCCGCTCTTCTCCGGAGAGTTGCAATGAACTGACCTGTTCAGCCGGCATCTTCAACAGTCTGTTGAGAATGCCGGCGCTGCGCGGCTCAAGATAGTCGGGGTGAAGTGGCTGCTGTGACGTGAACTGACCGGAAAGCATATCAAAGTAACACTCCTGCAGTGAAGTATGTGACGGACCAATCCCGGCATAATCCATGAACGCCACGAGAAACCACAGGTGAAAATTGCTTGTCCCGGCAGTCATTCCGTCAAGGGTGATGACGGATGATTCAATGAATTCATAGAGCATACGGTTTGCGTCTTCCTCCCTTATGATATTGTACAGGATCTCACTGATAAACATTGCCACGGTGGTGCGTTGGATATCCCCGGGAATAGTTTTGGGGATGAAAGCGAGACTCATCTCTTTCAGGATGTGCAACTCCCTGTTTTCATAATGGTAAAGTTCGATATTGAAAATATTCAGTGGCTGGAAATAATTGAACCGGACCCCTCTCTTTCCGGAGGAGATTCCTTTGACCATAACAGACAATCTGCCGTATTCCTGCGTATAGAAATGCGCAATCAGGGAGTTGTCTGCATAACGGACATGATGAAGAAGGACGGCTTTGGTCTTTACCAGCATTACAAGAAACCTGAAACCAAATGTATTAAAGTTTCCTGACAGCACATTGCACGTCAGGGGACAGACTTAAATTTTGTATATTTGCTCTTCAATTTCAGAACATGGATTCAAGATCAAAGGATCAGCTACTCAAACGCATAGCCAAGCTCACCCGTCAGAATAAAGAGCTTGAGGAGCTGGTTAAGAAGCTTGAGCGGGAGAAGGGGAAGATTCTGGAAATGAACGAGAGGTACCGGCTACTGGTTGAACGGACTGAACTTCCGGGAGTAAAAACCGGTGAGGAAGATAAGTCGGCCAGATACAACATGGTCACGGTGCTGTTCGCCGATATCCACGGTTTTTCAAAACTGGTGGAAGACATGGATTCTTCGAGGATAATGGATGAACTTGATGAGGTCTTTCTGGAATTCGATAAGATAATCGGGAAATATCATGTCGAGAAGATAAGGTCTATCGGTGACACACTGATGTGTGCCGGCGGGATACCATCAAAGAATATTACTAACCCGGTGGAGGTTGTTATGGCCGCGGTGGAGATCAGACACTTCCTGAAGAATTATGAGTCAGGCAAGAGAGCCGATGACAGGATATGGAATCTGAAGACAGGTATTCATACGGGACCGGTAACTGCCTCCCTGTCAGGCAAAAACAAAGTCTCTTACGACATCAAGGGTCGTGCTGTAAATACGGCAAGCCGCATAGAGAACGTCTCGGATAAGGACTCAATCCTGATCTCGGTTATGACCTACGAACTGGTCAAGGAATTTTTCCACTGTGAGTATTTCGGGAAACTGCCTGTGAAATATACAGGCAGCATTCAGATGTACAAGGTTAAGGGTCTGCTTCCGGAGTTATCCGTTGACGGCCGCGGGTTCATACCCAATGAGGCGTTCAGAATCAAATTCGGGTTAATACAGTTCACTGACATACAGGAGATTATTCTGGACAAGCTTGAGCGGGAATTGCCTGAGTTTCTCTTTTATCATAATGTCAAGCACACGGTTGATGTGGTTACGGAGGTTGAGCTTATCGGATGGGCAGAAGGATGTAATGACGAGGAGATACTTCTGCTGAAGACTGCTGCTCTCTTTCATGATGCGGGGCATTCTGTCTCGTATGATGATCATGAATATCAGGGTACGATTCTGGCCCGGGAGATGCTGCCCGGTTACGGCTATTCCGGTAAGCAGATTGACAGGATTTGCAGTATTATCATGTCAACCAAGCTGCCTCCACGTCCTGCCGACCTGCTTGAACAGATCATATGTGACTCCGATCTCGATTACCTTGGGAGAAGTGATTTTATTCCTGTTTCAAACACTCTTTTCGAGGAGTTGAAGGCGCAGGACAAGATCACGAACCTGAACGACTGGAACAAGATGCAGGTGAAATTCATCTCGGGCCACCAGTATTTCACCGCCACTGCCCGCAGTCTCAGGGAGGTGAATAAGAAGCTGCAGATTGAGAGGATACAGAGTCTGATCACTGAAGGGTGATCATCTGATTACCAACACCTTGGTGACTGCGGCAAGACTCCCGTCTTCATTGGCGCAGAAGATGAGATAGACTCCGGTAGACACCCTGACGGAGCGGTAGTTGTGAAGGTCCCAGGTAACCTGCCCCCCGAGGGAGGTGGTCTCATAAACACGGTTCCCGCTTACGTCAGTGATCTTTACCGATGAATTTTCAATGAGACCTGTCACGGTCACAACTCCTTCATAATCCTCCCTGACCGGGTTGGGGAAAGCATAAATTCCCGAATAATCTTCTTTGCCTGCTGTAGCCTCACCGCGGAAAGAAATTATGCCTTCGGATGTGCCGAACCATACCTCGCCGGAGAGTCCGTTGATGGCTATCCTGACAATATTGTCAGACAGAAGGGGGCTGTTGGAGCTGTTGAAGTGAAGCAGTTCCTTCTTAGCGTCGTCTGACATCAGATAGGCTCCTGAGCTCATTGTTCCGAACCACTTCCTGTTTGCACCGTCAATGGCAATGGATGTGACTGTCTCTGTGCCAAGAAGCCAGTCAGCAAGCCCGGATCCGTCGTTTCTCGGGATTTTAATTCTCGAGGCCTTCAGTCCGCCCGAGAATACTTTCCCGGGGTTATAAAACACTGCAGGTCCGGTGTCTGTTCCGATCCAGATGTTCCCGTCACTGTCAGTGGAAATTGCAAAGAGGTTATTCATCACATGCCCCTCGGTGTCTTCCGCCTGAATTCTGAGATACCTGTCATCTGAAACTGTTTCGGGCGTGCCGGCCGGGTCATAAACCAGCAGTCCGTTACCGCGTGGCAGAATCACCCAGATGAAGTCGTTGCGGTCTGTTACCATGTCTCCCGTTACCGGCACGTTCAGGTTAAGTGACGGGGTGATCCAGGTACCGTCAGGGGTCAGGGCTTTCAGGTTACCCGGCACGCCTGACTGGGTCATCCACAGGTTTCCCGACCTGTCATATGCCAGTCCGCAAATGCGTGAATAATTCTCTCCCGGTAATATGCTGGCCAGGGGAGAGTTATACTGGTTGAAGTTATTTACCATCTCACCCTCTCTGAATTCATAGAGACCGTTGCCCCACGATGAGACAAAAAAGTGATTTTCGTCTGTCGGGTCAGCTACAACTCTCATGGCATCCCTGTCGGCATCTCCGTAAAGAATGATGCTCTGCCATGTGTCATCAGCGCCTGTAAAGATCTGAAGGGGCCTGTACACATTTCCCCATGCATTGTCTACAGTTCCTCCGGTGACATAGAAATTATCACCCGAGAAATGGATGTCTGCAACATTATTTGTATAGGGTCCCGGGATTGTATGATTCCGGAAGGTGCTGTAGTCTGATGTAGAAACGAGGCCGGCAGATGCATCGGCTATCCAGAGGCTCTGCCCGCGGATTACTGCCATGCGGGGATTGACGGAGGCCCAGCCGTAACCTGTTATCTCCCTGGTGACAGTACCCTCTGGAGAAAAGATTATCAGGGAAGAGGATGTTGACATAACTACTGATGTGCCGACGCTGTCGCCGTCACCGTCGCTGTCGAGTGACCTGATTGTACCTGCCGGAGCGGTTGTAATGAGGGTGGCAACCTGTCCGGGGATAATGCGGAACAACGAATCCGGAGACGGTGATAATCCTTTTCTGCTTATGAACAGTGCCGGTCCCGCAGCGGCAACATTGTCATATTCTGACGCCGGGTCAGGCAATCCCTCCAGCAGGTCCCAGTTGCCGGAGTATGATAGTCCGGGACGGTTCAGGGGTGCGGAAAATACCCCTTTTGAGGTGGCGGCATAGACGCGGTCATTGAGGATTGCCGTTTCGCGGACCGGGTTTGTTTCACCGTCAGGCCCCGGTCGCCAGGTGTCAGCCACATATCTTCCCCTGATGTCAAGCACCACAATACCGAAACTGCCTGACAAAAGGGCCCGGCTGCCCGAGACTGTTACATCATAAATCTCCTTGAGCCCGGGGATATATTTATTTTTGATGTCGGGGATATTGGTGACAACTCCATTCTTTACCAGGTCAACGCCGGTATTGTTATACACAACTATCAGTGTCTCTTCATCACCGCACCATTCTATGAGTCCGATGGCTGTCTCATTCAATCCTGACACCCTCGAAAGGGAGGATGATTTTCCGGAGGGTATATCATGAACAAGAATCGATGCGCCGGCAGAAGACCAGATTTTGTCTCCGCCTGCAGTAACAGAAAATGATGAACTGTATGAAAGACGGTCATTCCACGATCCTACTCCCCCCTGTCCACGGATGAAAAGGGAGATGGCCAGGATTGCAGTTGTTGTTATGATCCTCCTCATTATACTTTAAGTGCTGCACGGGTAATTTCCCGTTACAGCGGTCTCTCTTTAAGGAATGAGAGCAGTTTTCTCATGGCCAGGGCTCTGTGTGATATCTTGTTTTTTTCCGCAAGGGGGATCTCGGCGAATGTCCGGTCGTATCCCCGGGCCAGGAAGACAGGGTCATATCCGAAACCACCGGTACCTTTTCTTTCACTAATGATCTCACCTTCAACTCTCCCCTCAAACAGGTATTCTCTGCCGTCGAGGATCAGGGCAATGACTGTCCTGAACCGGGCACTGCGATTATCCTTTCCCTCAAGCTGGGTTAAAAGCTTATTGATATTGTCATCGAAGCTCCTCCCTTCGCCGGCATATCTTGCTGAATAGACGCCCGGTGCTCCGTCAAGGGCGTCCGTCTCCAGTCCGGTGTCATCTGCGAATACATTCAGGCCGGTTCTTTCAAAGACGTACCTCGCCTTGAAAAGAGCATTCTCCTCCAGAGTATCAGCCTCTTCAGGGATCTCTTCGGTTATCTTCACATCAGCCAGGCCGAGAATCCTGAAGTTCTCATCAAGAAGATCACTTATCTCCCTGATTTTATGTTTATTGTTTGTAGCGAATACCAGTTCCATGAAAGGGTTGTAATAAAGGGCAAAATTAATCAATGCATCTGTACCATACCGTACCGGTATACCAAAACAGCGAAATAATAGTTTATTTTTGTATAGATCAGACAATTTCAGTTTCCTATGACGGGCATTTTATTCCGCGGTTGTGTTCTGCTCTCTCTCATTCTGTCAGGGGGAGTATGTGGTCAATCTGTGAATGCAGTTACGGATCCTGATAATATTCTGCCGGGCAGGGGAAAGATTACTGAAGTTTTTTTATACCGCTCCGGCGAGGCGGTAGCTGCCGCAGAGGAAAAGCCCGTTCTCGTTTATCATGAAGGAATTGTCTTCTTAATGGAAAAGGGAGAGGCCACTGAATATTCTTTTTACATGAAAGGTCCGGACAACGACTGGACCGCTTGGGATGCTCGGAGTTATAAGGAATATACTAACCTTGACCGGGGGAATTATACATTCAGATACCGGTACAGAGAGGATGGCGGCGGTGAAACTGCCGGTGGTGCTGACAGGGCTGGCGTGGATGAGGAGGATGGCGGCGGTGAATCGTCCGGCGGGGTTGACACGACAAGTAACGCAGCCGGCGAGGGTTCATTCAGTTTCCGGGTAAAGGCACCGTGGTACCTATCTCCCCTTGCATGGATTATTTATCCACTTCTTCTGATTCTTGCAGGAATGATGATGCGCGTCCGTACTCACCGTCTGTTCAAGGAGAGGCAGAAACGTCTCGAGGAGCTCATCGCAGAGCGAACGGAGGAGCTTCAGCACGAGAAGGAAAAATCGGACAATCTACTGGCAAATATGCTTCCCAAAGGTACGGCCCAGGAGATCATGTCTAAAGGGAAGGCGGCGAAGACGAAGTACAATTTTGTAACGGTTCTTTTTTCTGATATACAGGGGTTTACCCGGATTGCAGAGGAGATGAACCCGGAGGTTCTGATTGATGAGCTTGACCGGTTCTTTTTTCAATTCGATTCACTTGCGGAGAAGTACAGGATTGAAAAGATAAAGACCATCGGGGATGCCTATATGTGCGCAGGAGGGATCCCTGAAAGGAACAGGACCAACCCGGTGGAGGTAGTCCTGGCTGCACTTGAGATGCAGAAATACATGCAGTTTATGAAGGATGATCCGGCAAAGACCGCGGCACGGTTCTGGGATATCAGGATTGGCATTCACACAGGTACGGTGATAGCGGGTGTTGTGGGGCACAAGAAGATAACGTATGACATCTGGGGTGACACGGTGAATACAGCCAGCAGGATGGAATCATCAGGCGAGCCGGGTAAGATAAATATCTCGGGTACAACCTATGAGTTTGTAAAGGAATATTTCATCTGTGATTACCGGGGCAGGATGCCTGTCAAGTACAAAGGCGACCTCGACATGTATTTTGTCAAGGGTATAAGGCCGGAGCTTCGTGAGCCTGACGGTTCGCCCAACAGGAAATTCTTTACGAAGATCGAGATGATCCGTATTCTTGATGCAGAGGAGCATGTTTTCACAAAGTATTCGGAGATCGCCTCTCCCGATCTCTTTTTCCACAGTGTTGATTACATCCGGAGTGTTTGTCTCCAGGCTGACCTCCTGGCCAGGGCTGAGAAACTGGAGGACCAGGATTATATTCATGTCAGGCTGGCATCGGTATTTATCTTCTTCGGCTATGCGTTTGACTATAATGATCCGCCGGCTGCCGCCCGCAAGAGAGCCGGGGAGATACTCTCGGTTTACGGTTTCGGAGCTCAGACCCTCGATGCAGTTATTGCGCTGATGGATTCTGCATTTCTTCCTGTTCAGAAAAATGCCGCCGCAATGGTTTTGCATGATGCAGTATATGACTTCACCGGCAGGATAGATTTTGTCACAATGGTTGACAGGCTTTACCGTGAAGAAATGGCTTACGGCAAGGTAAATGATCCCAAATCGTGGTTCCGTAATCTGGCTGTCAGAATTGAAGAAAACCAGTTCCTCACTGAGACGGCGCGGAAACTGAGATCGGTTACCCTGCAGGAGCAACTCAATGCCCTCCAGTCATTTACCGGAGAGAAGCTCAACAATATCTAAAATCATTTGGTACTGTGGTTATAAAGAGTACATTTGAAAAATCCTTATACTTGCAACCATGGTTAATTTAGACTGGAACAATCTGCCTTTTAGTTATATCAAGACTGATCACAATGTCAGGTGTTACTTCCGCAACGGAGCATGGAGTAAGCCTGAAATATCTGACTCAGAGTATCTTAATGTTCATATGGCAGCCACGGGGCTGCATTATGGGCAAGAGTCGTTTGAAGGTCTTAAGGCATACAGGGGCCGCGACGGCAAGGTCAGGGTATTCCGCTGGGACGAGAATGCAAAGAGAATGACAGATTCAGCCAGGGGAATTTTAATGGAGCCCGTACCCATTGAGCTGTTCCGCGAGGCGGTATTTACTGTAGTCAGGCTAAATGAGCGGTTTGTTCCACCCCACGGATCGGGTGCATCGCTTTACATCAGGCCGTTATTGTTTGGCAGTGGCGCTGAGGTTGGTGTCAAGCCTGCTTCTGAATATACATTCATGGTTTTTGTGACCCCGGTAGGTCCATACTTCAAAGGTGGCATAAAACCAGTAAACATGATGATATGCCGTGATGTTGACCGGGCTGCTCCGCTGGGTACGGGAAACATAAAGGTCGGGGGCAACTACGCCGCCAGCCTGAGGGCAATTGTAAAAGCCCGTGACGGAGGATATGGCAATGCGCTCTTCCTTGATGCACTGGAAAAGAAATATATCGATGAGTGCGGTCCTGCTAACTTCTTCGGCATAAAAAACAATACATACGTAACACCTAAGTCTGATTCGATTCTGCCTTCAATTACAAACAAGAGTCTCATCGCGATAGCAGAAAAGATGGGGATAAAGACCGAAAGACGTAGGATACCGGTTGAGGAGCTTGAGGAGTTCGAAGAGACTGGTGCCTGCGGTACCGCTGCTGTCATCAGTCCGATCGCCAGGATAGTCGATCCGGACACCGGGAAGATTTATGAATACTGCAAAGACGGCAATCCCGGACCCGTTACAATGAAGCTATTCAACAAGCTGGTTGGAATTCAGTACGGCGACGAGCCCGACGAATTCGGTTGGATGACCGTGGTGGAGCCCTGAACTTGCGCTGGTGCATTCCGCTATTCTTGTAATTCCGGGCACATTCTGAAAAAATTGCCGGCCTGTGGAAGGAATTGGCGGTTTCTGTACTATTTTTGACGCAAAGATTCAGTAGTGGCAAAAACAGTCGGAGGGATATCCAGATACAGGTTAGGCAGTTCTTATGTCACGCTGGTTGTTAGTGTATCTCTTGTTCTGTTTCTGCTCGGAATCCTGGGAATGGTACTGATCAATGCCCGGCAACTCTCAGACTACTTCCGTGAAAGTCTCTCGTTCACCATAATGCTTAAAGAGGATGCGCGAGAGGCGGACATCATGATGCTTCAGAAGGAGCTGGATGCCAAATCATACGTCAAGCAGACGGAGTATATCTCCAAGGACGAGGCAGCTGTTAAACTGAGCGAAGAACTGGGTGAAGATTTCCTTGATTTCCTTGGATATAATCCCCTGATGCCGACGATAGATGTTTACCTGCTGGCTGATTATACTCATCCTGACAGTGTTATTAAGCTGGAGAAGATCATATCTGAGTATCCGGTGGTTGATGAGGTTTATTACCAGGAGTCAATACTTAACCTCATCAATGACAACGTAAAGAAGATCACTGCTTTTCTTCTGGTGATCAGTGCATTGCTCTTCCTGATTGCGATGACGATAATTAACAATACAATCCGTATGTCAATTTATTCCAAGAGGTTCCTGATTAATACTATGCAGCTTATAGGTGCCAACAGGTCCTTCATCAGGAAGCCATTTCTGCTCAGAAGTCTTTTTTTCGGTTTTCTGGCATCGCTCATTGCGATAGGGTTGTTGATGGGTCTTATGTATTTGATTGAGAAGGAGTTTTTCACGCTGTTTACTTATGAGAACATAAACATGTTTCTGTTTTTGTGCCTCGCACTGGCGGTTGCAGGAGTAGTGATCAATGCCGTGTCGACATTTTTTGCCGTCAACAGGTACCTGGGCATTCACGAGGATAAACTATATTATTAAAAAGAAATGGTTGCTAAAAAAGAGGAAGACACAAAGCCCGGCTTTGCCCTGGGAAGGGAGAATTACAAGCTTATGGCCATAGGTTTTGCCATAATCATTGTAGGATTCATTCTTATGGCCGGAGGCAGGTCTGATGATCCAAAAGTCTTCTCGGAGGATATATTCAGCTTCCGGAGGATTACAGTAGCTCCGCTGATCGTTCTGGCCGGGTTCATTTTTGAGATCTACGCAATAATGAAAAGACCCAGGAACTAACTTTCTGAGAAATTGAAATCGGAGAACCCGGATGAATTGGTATGAAGCCCTGATCTTCGGACTGGTACAGGGACTGACTGAGTTTTTGCCGGTCAGCAGCGATGGACACCTTGAGATCGTAAAGTATCTTTTTGGCGGGATCGAGGAGAGTTTTCTCTTCTCAATTGCCGTTCACGGCGCAACGGTACTAAGTATAATTGTAGTGTTCTGGAAGGATATCATGAAACTGCTGAGAGGTGTGTTTAAATTCACCCTTAATGAGGAGACTCTGTTTGCCCTCAAGATTGTTGTTTCAATGATTCCCGTGGCGATTGTGGGTTTTACGCTCAGGGATGAGGTAGAGTCGCTGTTTATTGCAGACATGGATATTACCGGTTCATTTCTGCTTGTTACTGCCCTGTTTCTGGTCATTGGCCATTTTGTCAGGAAAAGGGAAAAGCCAATAACATTTGGGGGCGCGTTCATTATGGGTATAGCACAGGCGCTTGCTGTACTTCCGGGCTTGTCAAGGTCGGGCTCCACAATCTCCACAGGACTGATGCTTGGGAACAGCAAGAATGAGCTGGCCCGCTTCTCCTTCCTGATGGTTATTATTCCTATCATCGGGGCCAATCTTATGCAGGTTGTAACAACAGAAACTGCTGAGGTCAACCTGGTTATTTTCCCGCTGATAATAGCTTTTGTAGCCGCCTTCGTGTCAGGTTATGCTGCCTGCCGGTGGATGATCAACATTGTAAAGAAGGGCAAGTTGGGATGGTTTGCGCTGTACTGCCTTGTTTTAGGAATTTCACTCATAATATTTGCCTGATAGTGCTGAAGAACTGTTCAAGCTTTGAAGAAGGTGAGATCCTGCTGCTTCAGAAGCCGCTCTACTGGACCTCGTTTGATCTTGTGAACAAGGTTAAACTGGCTATCCGGCATCACTGTGGACTGAAAAAGATCAAGGTAGGGCATGCCGGCACGCTTGATCCGCTGGCAACGGGACTGATGATTGTATGTACCGGCAGGGCAACCAAGAGGATTGATGAGTTCCGGGATCTTGACAAGGAGTACACGGCTCTTGTAAGGTTCGGAGCGACAACCCCTTCGTTTGACCTGGAAAGTGATACCGACAGGGAGTATCCCGCCGGTCACATAACAGCAGTGCTGGTAGCTGAAAAGCTTAAGGATTTTCTTGGTGAGCAGCTCCAGGAGCCGCCTCTATTTTCGGCGAAGTTTGTTGACGGGAAGAGGGCTTATGAACTGGCAAGGAAGAAGATAGAGAAGAAGCTTGACGAGGTCAAGGTTGTTTTCCGGGAGCTTGAGCTGCTTGAATACAAGGATAATGAGGCAAAGATCAGGATAGTATGCAGCAAAGGCACTTACGTCAGGGCTTTCGCCCGCGACCTGGGCCTGTCACTGGGGAGCGGAGCTCATCTCCGGGGGCTGGTACGGAACGCCATCGGAGAATTTCGTGTTGAAAATGCTCTGACGGTAGAAGAATTTAAATATTTTCTGGAAAATTTGAAACAAAACGAAATTTCAATCGTATAAATATTCTTGCACTTATCATAATTGAATTATGAAACTATCTCAATTTAAGTACACACTGCCCCAGGAACTGATTGCGCTCTATCCCTCAAAAAACAGAGATGAGTCGAGGCTTATGATTGTGCACAGGGATACCGGAGAGATTGAGCACAAGGTATTTAAGGATATTGTCGACTATTTCAGGGAGCGAGATGTGCTTGTCTTCAACAACACGAAGGTATTTCCCGCAAGGTTATACGGCAACAAGGAAAAGACAGGTGCTGAGATAGAGGTTTTTCTTCTTCGTGAACTGAACCGGGAGCAGAGATTATGGGATGTGCTTGTAGACCCTGCGCGTAAGATCAGGATTGGCAACAAGCTATACTTCGGGGAGGATGATCTGCTTGTGGCGGAGGTCATTGACAACACCACCTCAAGGGGCAGGACGCTGAGGTTCCTCTTTGACGGGACATATGAGGAGTTCAAGGAGACCTTGTATTCACTGGGGGAGACTCCTCTTCCTAAATTCATAAACAGGCCTGTTGAGCCTGAGGACAATGAGAGATACCAGACGATCTTTGCCAAGCATGAGGGTGCTGTGGCTGCTCCTACGGCCGGACTCCATTTCAGCAGAGAGCTGCTGAAAAGGCTGGAAATTGTGGGTGTCGAGTTTGCTGAGATAACCCTGCATGTTGGCCTTGGCAATTTCCGGAACGTTGATGTTGAGGATCTCACCAAGCACAAGGTTGACTCTGAGAGGATCCTGATATCCGATGAGGCCTCTGTCCTGATCAACAAGGCCAAGGACAGACGGAGCAGGATTTGTGCCGTGGGAACGACGGTTATCCGGACCCTGGAAAGTTCGGTTTCGACATCAGGGATGGTCAAGCCGTTCAACGGGTGGACAAACAAGTTCATTTTCCCGCCTTATGAATTCAAGGTACCGGATATGCTCGTGAGCAACTTTCATCTGCCTTATTCAACCCTTCTTATGATGGTTTCCGCCTTTGCAGGATACAACCTTTTATTTGATGCATATCGTACTGCGGTCAAGGAAAAATACCGGTTCGGAACCTATGGAGACGCCATGCTGATTCTTTAGAATTCAGCCCCTTTTCTTGTTAATAAACAATCGCCAATGTGTATAATTTGTGCCGGCACTCTTTGCCGGCACAATTATTTTATGGGAACTTCACGCAATCGCAACTGAAAAATCTACGTTTAATAGGCAACCATTTGCGCAATTAATGAGTATAAGTAGCAAGAATCAGTTGAAGTTACGATATAAAGTACCTGTAGAATGTTAAGAAACAGAAGGGCAATCCTGCCAATGCTGGCAGTGATTCTGATTTTTTTGTTTGATATTTCTGTATCTGCGCAATGCGGGGCGGGGAAGATCTCCCGTATAATCCAGGGGTTTGGATCAATTATTACAGTCGATAATGCATTTGGGGGCACCACCGGGATAAATGCTATTGGTGTTCCTGACGGAAATGGAGCCTATTTCAGCGCTAACGGTCAATATATAATTGTCGACCTCATCGATACAGTGAGAGCCGGACAAACTTATTCCTTTATCTGGAGACAGTATCCCGGAGTTGGACCTGCATCGCAAATATGGTGGAATGAATCAATAGATGGGGTCACTTATTATAATAACTCACATAGTGGAGTTTTGAGCACAACCAGCGAAAGGTATTTCCTTTCGGAAATAGTTGCCGAAAATGACACGAGATTTATCAGGATATTTATTAACGGAACCAATGACTTCAATGTTGATGCCATCTCTTATTATGCCACAAAATGTTTTTCCGATGATTGTGGTGCCGGCTATAATAGTCAGCTGATTTCCGGTAATGCGACATATTATGCTGGTAACAGTATTACTGACCCGACCTTTGCCAATTTCGTACCTGATAGCAGAGGTGCATTAATTAATACAGCAACAGACTTTGCCCGGTTCAGAATGCCCTATACAATCCCCGCAGGACAAAACTATTATGTGATTTGGAGATCGGCACAAAACGGGGCACAAATCAGAATCCGGGAGTCATCTGACGGGACAACATGGTCTGGGTACAAGAATACCTCCGCCCTCCCTGCATCCTCTGTATTTTCCTTGCATGTTGAAACGGCTGGTATATCTGTCAGTTATATTGAGATCTCCCCGGCAAACAGTAATGATCTCTATCTTGATGCACTTGTTTTTAATGCACTGTCATGTTCTCTTCCTGCTCCGGATCTTGATGTAGAAGGCACTTATACGTATTGCGGATCCCAGATATTAATTGCACCCGGCCTGACACTTACCGATCCTGCCAATCAGACAATTAATGCAGCTTACGTACAGGTAGGGACAAACTATGTTGCCGGGCAAGACAGGCTTGAGTGTACAGTAAATTTTGGAATAAGTTCTAACTGGAACGCAACACATGGGGTCTTGTATTTGTCTGGACAGGCTACTGTTGCGCAGTATGAGTCCGTTCTAAGAACTGTAACATACAGAAATCTAAGCGGTACTCCACCGGCTGGCCTGAGAAGGATTGTATTTTCGCTTGAGCGGTATAATCTGCATACAGACCATTATTACAGGTATGTTGCAAGTCCTAATATCAGGTGGCCAATGGCCAGGCTTGATGCTTCCAGGGCTAACCTTTATGGGATGCAGGGCTATCTGACTACCATTACTTCAGATGAAGAAAATAACTTCCTTCTCTACCAGATGACTGCCAATGCCTGGCTTGGCGGCTCTGATTTTTATTCTAATGCAAATGACTGGTATTGGATGTCGGGCCCCGAGTCCGGCACGCTCTTCTGGCAGGGTGAAGTAGGAGGGACCGAATTGACTTACGCCAACTGGAATCCTGGTTTAGAACCTAATAATTATAATGGGACTGATGAGGTTTTCACACATATTTATCCCTCTGGTTCTGCCAACTCTGGAACGTGGAATGATGAGACAGTAATCTTTAACGGGCCTGCTTATTATGTTGAATTCGGGGGTATGCCCGGCGATCCGGCAATTGATTTGTACGGTATCGTAGATGTATCAATTGATGATGTACCTCCGGCTCTTATAGGTCTTTTCCCGGTAGACCAGACAAATATGAATCTCTGTTTTGGAGCCATACCTGCCGGACCCTCGGTAGCAGCTATTGCAGCACTTTATAGCGATAACTGCGGAGGCCCCGTTACTGTTACAAAATCTGGTAGCCCAACAGGCAATGACTGCGCCTGGAGTGTTACGTACACGTATACTGTGAGGGACTGGCGTTCAAATTATGTTGCAATTGTACCTACCGTTACCTATAACGGTGGTGATAAGACTGCTCCGGTTCTTGTAGGCGCTTTTCCTGCCGGTCAGACAAATATGAATCTATGTTTCGCCAATAGGCCTGCAGGACCAACAGAAGCTGAAATTGCAGCACTTTATTCCGACAATTGCGGCGGAGCTATAACAGTTGTCAAGTCAGGCACTCCAACAGGTAATGATTGTAACTGGAGTGTTACCTACAGCTATACAGTAAGGGATAAATGCAATAATCAAGTGTTAGCAGTTCCGGATGTCATTCACACCGGACATGATCAGAGTGCTCCTGTTATTACGGGCAGCATCCCGGCGACGACCGTCGAGGGGTGTGCTGTGAGCGCTGCACCTGCGGCAGTGACGACGGTAGCTGCTCTTGAGGGGCTGGGGCTTACCATCAGTGACAACTGCACTGTTGACGGTTCACTTGTTGTCACAAGCAGTGACAGTAATACGGGCAGCTGCCCGATAGTTATCACCAGGACCTATACTGTAACCGACGGCTGCGGCAACGTTAGCACGGCAACCCATACGATCAACATAGATGATACTACGTCACCTGTTATCACGGGGAGCATCCCGGCGACGACCGTCGAGGG